>DAIRVP010000138.1:0-14489 GCA_036802765.1 Candidatus Rokuibacteriota bacterium | reverse complement strand
CTCAGCGCGGCGGCTCGAGCAGGAAAAGCGGTTGCCCGTACTCCACGGGCTGGCCGTTCTCGACGAGAACCTTTACGATGCGCCCCGCCGCCTTCGATTCGATCTCGTTCATCAGCTTCATCGCCTCGATGATGCAGAGGATCTGACCCTCTTTTACGACGTCGCCCTCACGGACGAACGGGTCGGCGGTCGGGCCGGAAGCACGGTAGAACGTGCCGACCATCGGAGCCTCGACGGTCAGCGTCGCGGGCGCGGCGACGTCGGCAACGATCTTTGGCTCGACGGTTGTCGGCGGTGCGCTGGCAACCGTGGGCGCGGGTATCGCGTGCACAACTGGAGCAACGGGTGCCGTGGTGCGCTGGACACGCAATCGTGTACCCGCCGACTCGATTTCGATTTCAGATAGTCCAAGTTCCGCAGCGACGGCGGCCAGTCGACGCGTGAGCTCGACGAGGCGGTCGTCCCCGCCAGTAGGAGCACCGGGCACGGTGTCGCGCTTGGCCATCAGCCGGCCGCCGCTACCCGGCCGAGATACTCGCCGGTGCGGGTATCGACCTTCACCACGTCTCCCTCGTTGAGGAACAGCGGGACCTGGACCACCGCGCCGGTCTCCAGCGTTGCCGGCTTGGTGCCGCCCTGCGCGGTATCCCCACGGACTCCGGGATCGGTGCGCGCGATCGCGAGCTCCACGAAGTTCGGCAGCTCCACGGTCGTTGGAGCGCCGTCGATGTAGAGCACGTCGACCTCGGTGTTCTCCTTGAGATATTCTCGTGCCTCGCCCACCTCTTCGGCCGACATCGACACCTGCTCGTACGTGTCCATGTCCATGAAGTGATAGCGGTCGTCGCGGTAGAGGAACTGCATGTGCTTCTCGTCGTACTCGACGAGCTCCACGCGCTCACCGGATCGGAACGTGTTGTCGATGACCTTGCCGAGCCGCATGTGCTTGAGCTTGGTCCGCACGAACGCGCCACCCTTGCCGGGCTTGACGTGCTGAAAATCGACGATGGCATACGGCTGTCCGTCGAACACGATTCGCAACCCCTTCTTGAAGTCCGCCGTCGAAACCTGCATGGGACGCTCTCAGCCTTTCCGTCGCGAGCGGGCGCGAAGCGCGGCCTCCAGCCGCTCTCGCGCGTCGGCGTTCTCAGGATCCTTTCGTAAGAGCCGCGTAAATACGATCGTCGCCTCGTCGGCCAAGCCCTGATCGAGGCACAGCATGCCGAAGGCGACCGTGACAAACGTGTCATCCGCCAGCAACCGCGCCGTCGCGGAATCGCCGAGCGGCCCTTCGGCGCGCAGCAGGCCGAGGAGTGCCCGAGACTCCCGATCGCCCGGGTCGAGGCTCGCCGCCCGCTCGAGGTGCCGGGCGGCATCGTCGATGCGGCCGAGTCGACGGTGGATCTCCGCGGCGAGCCGATGACATTGTACGTCGTTCGGGCTGACGCGGAGAATGGCCTCGATCTCGGTCAGGGCGGCGCTGAAGTCCCCCCGGGTCATGAGCGCCTTCGCCAGGATGAGCCGAGCGGTGGCGTAATGGGGGTGCCGAACGAGGCCATCGCGACACACGGAAATGGCGTCGTCCACGCGCCCGGCCTTGCGATAGAGGTCTGCGAGAAGAGCAAAGCCGAGGGACCCGGGGTCCTTCGCGACCCGCTCCTCGTACCGCCGGATGGCGGCAGCCAGCGCGGCCTCCGGCGACGACATGGTGGCGCCCGACGGCTCGTCCGCCATCAGGACCCTCCAGCGATCGATACCAGAGCCGCGCGGACATCCGCCGGTGACACGTCATAGACGACGCGAAACACCCCGATCGAGGGCGCCAGCACGAACGGCACACGGCCGTCACGCGCCTTCTTGTCGTGGGTGATCGCCGCAAGGACCGCTTCGGTATCCACCCGGGCGCCGCGGGTCGGCAACCCGACGGCCTGCAGCAGCGCCTGCTGCCGGCGCGCTGTGTCGGCATCGCCGACGCCAAGCCGCTCAGCAAGCCGCGCTTCCGCGACGATGCCGAGCGACACCGCCTCGCCGTGCGTCCACGTGTCGAAACCCGTGGCCGCCTCCAGTGCGTGGCCGATCGTATGGCCGTAGTTCAGCGAAAATCGCCACTCACCCTTTTCCTCCGGGTCGCGCTGGATCACCGAGGCCTTGAGCCGACAGGAGCCGCCGATGATCCGTGTCAGCGTCGGCAGGTCGCGGCGGATGAGCGCCCCGGCCGAGCGCTCGACGTCCTCGAAATAGCTGGCATCGAGAACGATCCCGTGTTTGACGATCTCGGCCAGGCCGGATCGAAAATCGCGGTCGGGCAGCGTCAAGACGACGGAAGGGTCGACGACGACGAGGCGCGGCTGATGGAAGGCCCCGATCAAGTTCTTGGCTTTGGGATGATCGATGGCCGTCTTGCCGCCGATGGAGGCGTCGACCTGGGCGAGGATGGTGGTCGGCAACGGGACGAAATTCGTGCCGCGCATGTACGTCGAGGCCACGAAGCCCGCCAGATCGCCCACGGCGCCGCCGCCGAGCGCGAGGATGGTCGACGTGCGGTCCGCGCCGGCGGCGAGCAAGCGATCCCAGCAGTGCTCGGCCACCGACAACGTCTTGGCAGCCTCGCCTTCGGGCACCTCCAGGACAGTGACGGACAAGCCGGCGGCCTCGAGTCCCGCGACCACCGCCGCTCCGTGCGCCCGAAGAATTGCCGCGTCGGTCATCACGACGGCGCGCGAGCCGACACGCAGCTCACGCAGTCGCGTGCCGATGCTTGCCAGCGCGCCGGGCTCCACGACGATCGAATAGGATCGGTTGCCGAGATCGACCGGGATCACCATCGCGTGTCGATGATAGCGCCGCGAGCGCGCTACCAGCTCTTCAGACTATCCAGATAGGCGCGGTAGTTGTGACGGATCTCGTCGAGGCCGTCGCCGCCGAACTTTTCGAGGAATGCGTCGGCCAGCACAATGGCCATCATCGCCTCGCCGACGATACCGGCCGCCGGTACGGCGCAAACGTCGCTGCGTTCGACGACGGCCTCCACCGGCTCCTTGGTGGCCAGATCCACCGATTTCAGCGGCGTCCGCAGCGTCGACAGCGGCTTCATGGCGGCGCGTACCACGATCGGTTGGCCATTCGTCACGCCGCCCTCGAGGCCGCCGGCATTGTTAGTCGACCGTCTGAAGCCTTGACCTGCATCGAAGAGGATCTCGTCGTGGACGCCAGAGCCCGGACGACGCGCCGTCTCGAATCCCATGCCGAACTCGCAGCCCTTGATGGCCTGGATCGAGCAGAAGGCCTGCGCGAAACGGCCGTCGAGACGCCGATCCCACTGGACATAGGACCCAAGGCCGACGGGGCAGCCGAGCGCAACGACTTCGAAGACACCGCCCAGCGTGTCGCCTTTGCCCTTCGCCTCGTCGATGGCAGCGATCATCGCGGCCTCGGCGGCAGGATCGGCGCAACGAACTTCGGAGCTCTCGGCGCGCCGAGCGAGCTCGTCCCAGGAGAAGTCGAGCTCGCCGATGCGCGCTCCGCCGATCTCCGTCACGTGACTCAGCACCGTGATTCCGAATTCGGCGAGGAGCCGCTTCGCGACACCCGCGACCGCCACGCGTGCGGTGGTCTCCCGGGCGCTGGAGCGCTCGAGCACGTTACGGATGTCACGGTGGCCGTATTTCATCGCACCGGCGAGGTCGGCGTGGCCCGGGCGAGGCCGCGTGACCTCTTTCTTCGCGGCGCCGGGCTCGGGGAGCGCGACGCCCATCGTCGCCTTCCAGTTCTCCCAGTCACGATTGGCGATGCTCAGGGTGATCGGCGAGCCAAGGCTGGTACCCCACCGGACGCCGGAGAGGATGTGGACCTGGTCGCGCTCGATCTTCATACGGCCGCCCCGCCCGTATCCCCGTTGGCGGCGGGCGAGATCGGCGTTGATGTCCGCTTCGGCCAACGGCAGGCCGGCGGGTACGCCGTCGATGACGGCCGTCAGCGCCTCACCGTGGGACTCTCCCGCGGTGAGGAAGCGGAAGACTCCCCCCATGGCCGGCTAGCTTACCGCGAAGCGGTACCGCTCTGCAGACCTGCCCGCGGCGCGTCCCGCCGCACGATACTCGGCGTGACGAAGATGACAAGCTCACGATTGGGATTCGTCTGCGTGAGCTTCGACTTAAAGAGCCAGCCCAGGACCGGGATGTCGCCGAAGAGCGGGACCTTCCGGGTCGTCTCGGTGTCGGTGCGCTGCGTGATGCCACCGACGACGAGCGTGTCGCCTTCTTTGACGAGTACTTCGGTCTGGGTCTGTCGCTTGTTGATCGTCGGCACCAGCGCGCCGCCGCCGAGGTTCACCAGGTCACCCGCGGAGTTGTCCTCCACGGTCAGCTTCAATTTGATGCGGTTGATGTTATTAGCCTCGTAGACCACGGTCGGCGTGACGTCGAGACGGAGAGCCGCCTCTTTGAACTGGATCTGCGTTCCCGCCGAGCTCACCGTTGCATAGGGGATTTCGCTGCCGAGCACGATCGACGCCTTGGCGTTCTCGACAGTGACGATCTCCGGCTTGGATAGCGAGCGCGACTTCGTCTGGTTCTCGAGCGCCTGCAGCGCCAAGTTGAGGTTGAAGTTCGTGCCGATGATGCCGAAGGAGATGCCGCCCGTCGGGAGGTTCGTCGGGAGCAGATTCACGGCGTTGCCGCCTAGCGGAAGCCCTGTCAGGAAGCTCACCGGCAACAACGAGGTGAGCGGGAAGTTCTGGTTGGTGATCGGACTGGCGGGGTTGGTGGGTGCGCTCGGGAACAACGCGGTTGGCGTGAGCACGCCGCTACCGGTGCTGACGACGTCGCCCGCCTGACGGACAACCTGTGCCGTGCCGCTTGTCGACAAGGGCGCGAAGCCCTGGCCGACGAGAATGTTCGAGCCGTCGCGGCGCGCCGAGGCACCGCCCCACTGCACACCGATCTCGAACAGGTCCGTGCGGTTGATTTCGTTCAGCCGCGCTTCGATCTTCACCTGCGGCAGCGGGATGTCGAGATTCTCGCGGATCAGCTTCTTGATCCTTTCGAGGTCGTTGGCGTAGTGCCGGATGAAGATCGAGTTTGTCGGCTTGTGCGCACGAATCGTGATGCCCTTCGCAAGCACGTCGGCCGACGGCGGGACCGCGGCGACAGGCGCCGGCGCCGCGCCGGGCCCGAACACGGCTGAGAAGGGCGGGGCAGGAATGGGCGCGATCGGCGGCGCACTCTGCTGAAGCGTTCCTCCCTTAGGGATACCGAGGATGCCCTGCAGCGTTTCAGCCAGATCTTCCGGATCGGCGTACGCGAGTCGGATCGTCTCTTCCTTCAGAGGACCGCGGGCGACCGCCTCCGCAGCCGCCGCCTCTGCGGCCAGCTGCTTGCCACGCGCTTCGGCCTCCTTCAGCGTCGCCTCGGCCACCTTCGTACGCACGTCCGCCTCGGCCTTCAGCTTGGCCTCCTCGACGCGAGCCTTTGCCTCGCGCTCTTTCGCCAGCTGCTCGGCGGAGACGATTCGAATGACGTTGTCGCGCTCCGTTTTCACCAGGCCGCGCGACTCCATGATCGTGTCGAGTGCCAGGTCCCAGGCGACGTTGCGCAGCGAGATCGACATCTTCCCCTTGACGTCGTCACCGATCACGATGTTGCGGCCGCTCTCAGCGGCCAGAATGCGGAGCAGGTTCACCACGTCGGCGTCTTTGAAGTCGAGCGAGATCAGACGCTGTCCTTCGGCTGGCGCCGGCATGATCGGCGCCGGCGGGGTCGCTGGAGCGGCCTGCGCGACGGGCCCGGCCGGATTCGCGGCCGGTGTCGCCATGGTCGCCGCTGCGGGACGCGCGGGCGCTTGCGCCACGCGAACCTGCGGCACGGGCTTCGCGACCGCAGTTCTGGCCGGCACCTTCGAGTCGGTGTCCTCGGGCTTGTCGGCCATGCCGGCAAGGGCGCTGGACGCCGGCGCGTCCACGGGCGCCTTCGCCCGGGATGAGGCCGGGATCACGATCGCGAGTCCGCCGTCGTCTTCGCGAATGGCATATCCGACCTTGCGATCGAGCTGTACGACCACGCGGGCGACGCCCTTCTTGTATTGGCTACCCCGGATCTGCGAGAGCGGCGACGCCGAAACGTCGAGCGGCGTCTTCCGCCACACGTAATCCGTGTCCTCGAAGTCGATCACGAGGCGCGTCGGCGTGTCGATGAGCTCCGCCTGATACTTAACGGGCGCCGACGTCTTGATGAACACGGTGACCGCGTCGGGTTGCGTCGCGACGGTGATGTCGCTGAGCTTGACCGTGGCTGCCGTCTGCTGCGCCGCCGTCGAGCCGCTCGCGGCGAGAAGAAGCATCAGCACGAAAACCACAACGCGCCGTGTAGTCATGGTTAGTTGGCCGCCAATCGTAGGACGACACGCTGTGCGGGGGTGCCCGCCTTCGGCCCCACCGTGAAGACCACGTTGTCGGCGCCGATTTCCATCAACCGGCCGTCGCCAAGCGTGTCGCCTGGTTTGAGTATGTAACCGATGCCCTCTTGGGTTTCGAGCAGCGCCAGCGTCGAGCGGCGTCCCCGCACGATGCCGGTAAGTTTGGTGGTCGCTACCGCGAGGCCGCCCGTCGTCGCGGACAGCGATACCTCAGTGAACGGGTCCTTGCGACCCTTGTCGTCGTACTTCGGCACGTCCCCACCCGCTATCGTCGGCGCGGCAGGCACAAGCGCCGCGCCCGGCTGATTCGGCTCCGCGGGCTGGGCGGGTTGCTCGATACGCGTGGCAGTGACCGGAGCCGGGGCTGCGGGCGCGCCGATCGGATTTGGAATCGTCGCCGTAGGCGTCGGCGCCGGGGCAGGCGGTGTTCCGCCGCAGGCCGCGAGCGCGACGCAGATCCCGCCGAGCGTGGCGAGCGCGAGTGGCAGCTTCACGAGCTGGCCTCCTTGGCGGGCAACGCCGCCGCCGGCTTCGGAGCCGCCGGAGCGCCCGGTTTCGGCGCAGCCGGCGCGTCACGATACATGTAGGTCGCAAGCGTGAGGTCTGCGCGGAGAGCGTTGCGGCTCTTCGTGAGCCCCGTCAACTTCATTTCGGCGACCTTGACCACGCGCTCGAGGCCCGCCACGCGCTCGAAGAACTGTCCGAGCTGGTGGTAACCGCCCTCGGCCGTGATCGTGATGGGGATCTCAGCGACGTAATCCTTCGGTTTGGGCTCGCGCGGCTGGAAGAGCGACACCCCGAGCCCCGACGCCTGCGCCGCCTCGGAAACCGCGCGGTACAGACCCGGCGTCTCTTTTTCAGTCGGCAGCTTCGCTTTCAGCATATCGAGCTTGGCCTGCAGTTCCGCCAGCTCGCGCCGGAAGCGCTGCAGCTCGGCAACCTGGGAACGCGACTGCGCAAGCTCGGTGGCCAGCTGCTGGCGCCGGCCTTCGAGGGCGGTGATGTCGACTTGCAGCGGCGCCAGGAGCAGGAACCATCCGCCGGCGCCGATCACGACGAGTCCCAGAACGCCGAGGATGATCTTCGGAAGCTTGGGCCCGTCGACGAAGCTCTGGAGGAACGGAGGCATGGCCATGCCTACACCTCGAACCGGCAGGTGACCTCGAATGTCACCAGGGTTGGGCTCTTGTTCAGGTCCTGCCTCGAGATCACGATGTCGATCTCCTTGAACTTGCCCGACTGCCGCAGGTTGCTCATGAACTCCGAAACGACACGCGTCGAGTACGCCGTGCCGACGATCTTCAGAGAGGTGCCCCGATCCTCGAACGACGTGATCCACAGATCGCGCGGCACCGCGTCGACGAAGGCGTCGAGCAGCTGGACTGGCCGTCCCTGGCCCTGCACCAGCTCGTCGATGATCTGAACGCGCTTACGGACGTCCACCAGCTGCGTCTTGATGTTGGCGCCTTGGCCGAGCGTGGCCTTGAGGGTATCGATCTCTTTCGCGGTGCGGTCGTTCTGGGCGATCAGGCGCGATTTCTCGGAGAAGAAGCTCCACCACGCATAACCGACGCCGAGCACGCTGACGACATAGAGGATGGCGAAGAGCAGGCCGAGCCCGATCGGCAGAGACGGCATCGTGAAGCCCGGGCCGCGGCGTCGTCGCGTCTCGACGGGCGCGAGATTGATCCTGATCACTTCCCTTGCTCCTTGTCTCCGGCGCGCCGCAAGCCGAGGCCGACAGCCACGGCGAGGGCGGGGGCCATCGCGGTGGCCTCCTCGGCGTACGCGGGGGCCACTTCGATGCGTTCGAAGGGCCGCGCAAGCTCGACGGGAATTCCCCAGTTCGATGCAAGATACTCATTCAGGCCGGGCAGCTGCGCGCACCCACCGGCGAGCACGATCTTGCCGATGCGCTCCGATTCAGCCGTCGACGCGAAATAGTCGAACGTGCGCTGGACCTCTAGCGACAGCTCGCGGGAGATCGCCTCGAGCGGCGGCACAAGCGTCTCCCACTTGACCCCGACGTCCTTGCCGAGCTTGGCGTCCTCCGCCTGCTGGAACGAGATGTTCAGCCGCTGGGCGATCGCTTGCGTGTAGTTGTTCCCGCCGAACGGGATGTCGCGCGCGAAGATCGTCGCCCCGCCCCGCACGACGTTCGTCTTCATGATCGCCGCGCCGATATCGATGAGCGCGACGGCTTCGTGGGCCTCACGGGGGAAATTGGTCTCCCACTGGTTGCCGAGGGCGAACCCATCCACGTCGACGATCAGCGGATTGAAGCCCGCCTGGTCGACGACGGCCATGTACTCGTTGACCTTGGACTTCTTCACGGCGACGAGAATGACGTCCATCTGCCCCTGAGCACGCCCGAGGGTGTGATGGTCGATGAAGACCTCATCGATGGCGAACGGGATGTGGTGTTCTGCCTCGAGCATCACGACGTCATGGACTTCTTTGGCCGGAACTTCGGGGATCTGAACCTTCTTGATGATCAGCTCCCGCCCGCAGACGGCGATGGCGGCCTGCGAGCTCTCGATGCCCGCCTTGGCCACCGCCTCCTTGATCGCGTCGGCGACGGTCTGGGTATCGCGGATGGAGCCGTCGGCGATGGTGTCGGCGGGAAGGCCGACGGAGGCCATGCCGGTGACCCGGGGTGTGCCGCCGCCATTCTGAAGCTGAGCAACCTTGACTGCGCTGGTACCGATATCAAGTCCGAACGTGTCGGAACTCCTACGCAGTCTCTTCAAGATGTTCAGCACGTCGTTGCCCTCAGTAGTATAGAAGTATCGATCGTTGCGACCAATCGTTTTCCGCTCTCCAGCGCTTCTGACACGCCCGTTTCGGTGCTCGCCGGCTCGCTAGAGCTCGCGCCAGTTGGTGATCGAATGCAGCGCGCGCATCGCCTGGACCATCTCCACGTTTTGCTTGCTTGCTCGGATCGAGACGCTGCCGCCCGCCGCGCGAATCGAGACTTCGGCGGCACCCGCCGTACCCGACGCACTCGATTCCGATGCGATGGCGCCGCCGCGGATGGTCGTCCGGCCGCGCCCCGCCATGATGAGCGCGGTCGCTCGCCCCGCCACGACCACGAGACCGTCCCATTCGAGGTCGCCGGAGCTCGTCAGCTGCCCGTCCTGCACGACGAGGAGCCCCGCGCCTCTCAGTCCCTGGTCGAGCGTGACGTCACCGCGGACGAAGACCACGCGAGGATCCTGTCGTGAGCCGAGATAGGCCGCCGACGTCGGCCCGCAGCCGTTGCTGACCGTCGGCGCGTTGGTGGCGCCCGTCGCGCCGCCTGTGACGACGACCGGACACGCCGGGGTGCTTTGCAGCACCGTCGTCGCCGGATTCGTAGCGACCGCGCTCACGAAGTCGTCCATGCGGGCCGTCGTGAGGCCGTCGTCCCCCGCCACCGTATCGTGTCCCGTCGCGTACGGACCGGCTGCGGCGCTCCGGCTCCTGCCTTTGACGGCGTCGCGCTGGGAGGGTGTGGCGAGCGCCGATTCGACGGACGCTTCGGCGCCGGGGCGCACCGCGACGCCGTACTTGAGCGGCTGGGCGGTGACGGTCCAATTCGACGTGAGGTCGCAGGCGCCGGCCGCTGCGGAACAGCCATAGTCACGGCCGTCGATGTCGAGCGTCGAAGCGTCGAGCGCGGTGTCCAGCGCCAACCCGGGAATGCTGATGGCGCCAGCGAACTGCGGCACCTCTGCCCGCCGGACCACGACTTCGATCGTCTTGGTGAGGCCGCGGAACGTCCCGGCGGACCGCATGATGACCATGCCGTTCGCGTCGACGCTCGGTGAGTTGTCCATCGGCGGCCGACTCGTGGTGCCGAGCCCAGTGAGCAGGGTGTCCGCGGCGCCATTGTCGTTGCGGATCGTGACGCTGAACGTTCCAGCGGTCCCCGCGCCGAGCGCGGTGTTCGTGAGACCCGCGATCGGCACCCAGGGGCGCGCTGTGGTGGCGCCGGCGAGAAGACCGCTCCAGCCACCGCCGGCTTCGGCCGTCGTGATCAGAACGTTGAATCCCCGCTCGATCCCGGCCTCTGCGAGATAGCGCGCTTGCACCGCAGCGGCGAGATTGCGGGAAATCTGGGGCTCGAGTCTGCTCACGGTCAGATAGACCCCGACGAGTCCACTCAGGCCGAGCAGCAGCACGAGGACGAGAACGAGGGCGACGCCTCGTTGATGGCCCGGTGCGCGCAGGCCACGCCGCAGCGGTGTTGTCACACCCGGGGCCCCAGCACGGTGACCACGTCCACCGCACGTGACTGGTCCAGCGTGCCCGTGCTCGTCACCGGGCGATAGCTCACTCGCACTTCGATCTGCTTGCACGACACTGGCATGCCGGGGCAACCGGTGTCGTTTGTGAGATCCGTGATCGTCGTGGTTCGCGTGTATACGAGGCCGGTGGGCGCGGTGTCCTGGCAGGGCGAGCCGCCACCAGCGGCGTGGCCCGCGACGCAGTACTCGCGCATCGTCCCAACCGCGAGAGCCGGCGCAGAGAAGTCCCGCATCGCCTGCGCGCGTAGCTGCTCGACCCGCTGCTCGGCGAGGAACACCGCCGCCGTCTCGCCGCCTCCCGCGGCGACGCCACTCGTGGCGTGTTGAAAACCGGTGAACAGTGCTAGCAGACCAACCGTCACGAGAGCGGTGGCGATGAGCACTTCGGTGAGCGTGAAGCCGCGAGCCCGGTGCCTTATTGCACGGTCACCCGGCCGGAGGCGGCCACGACGATGTTGCGGGTTCCGCCGTTTGGATTCGTCACGGTGAACGTTCCGGCCAACGCCGCCGCGCCGAGCTGCGTGAACACGACGGGGCCGCCAGACGCCTGCATGCTGTTCGAGAGTCTGATGAGGCCGTTGGCGTCTGTGCCGGTCCCGGTCCAGATCGTCCCGGCCGTGCACGCGGCATTGCTGTTCGATCGATAGCGCATGCTCGTTCCGTTGACTTCCGCGCAGTAGAGCTGATTCCCCGAGATCGCAAGCTGGCGCGCTCGGTTGACGACGGTGGCGAGCTCGGTCGCGGCCGCCGTGGTCGCAGAGGTGCGCCAGTACGACATGAATTGTGGTCCCGCGAGGATCGCGAGAATGCCGATCATTGCGACGACGACGCTCAACTCGACGAGCGAAAATCCGGCCTCGTGCCGTGTCACATCCGCAGTCCGCTGACGTACCATTGCACGACTCCTTCGCCCCAAAACAACGCGGCGGCTCCCCCGAGTGCAAGGAAAGGGCCAAACGGGATTGCGTCCTTACGGTTACGGACGCCGAGGGCGATGAGAGCCACCGCTGACACGCCCCCGAGGACCACGGCGAGCATCAGTGCGAAGAGTGCGATCTTCCAGCCGAGAAAGGCGCCCAGCATTGCGCCGAGCTTCATGTCGCCTGCGCCCATTCCGCCACGACTGGCGACGATAATAACGAAAAAGACGCCGCCACCCAGAACGATTCCGAGGGCGACCTCTGCCCAGGAGAGGTGGCGGGTCGCCACGTTGGCAGTGATGCCTGCCAGAATGCCCGGCAGCGTGATGGCGTCCGGGATGATCTGATGGCGCAGGTCGATAGCCGTGATCGCGACCAGTGCAGCGAGCAGCACAGCCGCCACGACGAACTCGGGCGTCGGTCCGAATTCCAGCCAAGCCAGAGCGAACAGCGCCGAGGTAACCGCCTCGACGATCGGATAGCGCCACGGAATGGGCGCCGCGCACGCGCGGCATCGCCCGCGAAGCAAGGCGAACGACACCACCGGGATGTTGTCGTACCAGACGATCAGCGCGCCACAGCCGAGGCACGCGGATCGTGGCGCCCAGAGACTGCGGCGCTCCGGCAGGCGCGCAATGACGACGTTGAGGAAGCTTCCGAGCGCGAGGCCGAACACAACGACCGCCGCGAGCGCCATCTCAGAGTTGATGCTTGGCGGCCACGTCCCGCACCGCGGCGGGATGCAGCTGCCTGAGAATCGTGAGCTGCTTGCGCATCTCCGTCGTCTTCCCCGCGGCCCGATATGCGAGAACGAGGCCGATCCGCGGCTCGGGAGCGAACGGCTGCTCGTCCGCGGCGCGGTGCAGCTGGGCGAGCGCTTCGTCGAAGCGCTTCAGACCCACAAGAGCTTCCGCGAGATTCGTGCGCGTCACGACGTTGTGGGCGTCCATTGCGACGGCTTGCCGAAAGTACGGCTCCGCTTCCGCGAATCGCTGCTGCTGATTCAGCGCGAGCCCGAGATTGTTCAGCGCGCCGAGCTCGACCGGGCGGATGTTTAGCGCTCGACGCAACGCCGCCTCGGCTTCGCGTGGACGACTCAGCTGGATGAGCGCCAAGCCGAGGCCGCCGTACGGTTTGTCACGATCGGGCTTGAGCAGCAGCGCCTCCTGGAAGTGCTCGATCGCGATCAATTGCGGCCGCGGCGGCACCGGCGAGCTGTTCACGAGCAGCGCACCGTAGTTGTCGTGACAGATCGAGCAGTCGGGCGTGGCGTAGGTCGCGTGCGTCCACAGCGATTCCGTGTCGCGCCACACCTGGACTTGCGACCACGTCAGGATCCCGAGCGTCGCCAGCAGTGCCCCGAGCGCGGCGCAGGAGGCGGCGAAGAACGGCGGGCGCAGCCTTCCGCTGGCGCGGGCACCGTCGAGCCACACGGCCGCTGCGCCGACGATTACGGCGAACGGCAGGCATGACAGATAGCTGTAACGATCGTGTGCGAGCTGGAAGCCCGCATGCACGAGACCGCCCACCGGGCCCAGCACGATCACGTACCACGCGTAGGCCGCCAGGGCGGCAGGCCAGCGCCCAGCCAGCGCGACGAGCGCGACGCTCACGACTGCCACCGCGACCGCAGCGCTGAGGAATTGCGGGTCCAGCGGATCCACCCGTGAGGGCAGCTCGTACAGCGGCGAGAGATCCATCGGCAGTACGGTCTTCGACACATAGAACACGATGCTATACAGCGCCATCGCGATGCGTGACGGCAGCGGATACTTCGTGGTCGGGGTGAAATACTCATTGTGCCCGACTGCCCAGTACGCGATCGTCGCTCCCGTGATGCCGACGATCATGAACGGTAGCTTCTCGACAAGGATGCGACCGTTTTCGCGCGACCACCACGGGGCTCGTAGACGGCGAAGCGGATACCAGTCGATGACGAGCAGGAGCAACGGCAACGTCATCACGATCGATTTCGAGAGCATCGCCAGCACGAACGCCGCCACCGACACAGTCAGCAGTCCTCGTCGACGCGCGCCCGCGGCGGCCACGGCGCGCAGATACGTCGCGACGCACGTCAGGAAGAACAGCCCCGACAACACGTCCCGGCGCTCCGTCGCCCAGGCGACGGATTCGGCTCGCAGCGGGTGGATCGCGAAGAACAACGCCGCCACAACCGCGCCCACACGCAGCGCTCCCTCCCTCGCCTCTGGCCGTGCGGCGACCAGCAGCCGCTTCGCGACCCAGTAGAAGACGACGGCATTCGCGGCGTGCAGCACGAGATTCGTGAAGTGATAACCGGCCGGCTGCATTCCCCAGATCACATAATCCAGCCCGAGCGTCAGCCACGTGACCGGGATGTAGTGTCCCATCAGCGTCGTGCTGAACATCCAGGCCAGGTGTCGGAGTCCCAGGCCACGGAAATACGGATTGTCGACGAGGTTGGTGTGGTCGTCCCAGCGCACGAACTCGTTTCGGAGGCCGATGGCGAATACCGCCACGACGACCAGCACGATGGCGAGTGGAACGATTCGTTCCGGGAGCGCCAGCACGGCCAGACGGCTCCGCGGACGCGCGGTCACGTCGCTGAATCGCGTGTCGACAGCTCGTTCGTCTATCAGGGTCGGTATTGGCATGTGGTCAAAACGAGAAGGGAGGAGGCCATGAGACCTCCTCCCTCCGGCAGGCCGCGCCGGGATGACCGACGCAGCCCCACCCCGTTAGGGCAGGCTGACGGTGGTTGCGTCACCGCTAGCCGAGATCGTGAACACGCCCGTCGTGGTGTTGGACGTGAGCGCGTACGCGCTCCAGCCCGACGGCGGCGCGGGAACCGTGGACATGAACGGACCGGCCACCTGGTTCTGACCGTTGG
>DAIRVP010000137.1:0-14518 GCA_036802765.1 Candidatus Rokuibacteriota bacterium | reverse complement strand
CAGCACCTGCTGATCCGGCGGGCCATCAACGAGGGCGTGGCCAAAAAGCTCATCGATCGCTACAAGTGGTGGGAGTGGTATTGCCGCGGCATCGAGGCGATGGACAACAATCCGGCGCCGGGCAACAAAGCCGGCGGGATCACCACCGTGTTCGAGAAATCGCTCGGCGGCGTCACGAAAGGCGGGACGACGCCGATGATGGACGTGTTCATGTACGGCGAGCCGATCACGACGCGCGGGTTCGTTTTCATGGACACACCCGGCCACGATCCGGTGTCGATCACCGGTCTGGTGGCCGGCGGTTGCAACCTCATCTGCTTCACGACCGGCCGCGGCTCGGTGTTCGGCTGCAAGCCCGTGCCGTCCATCAAGCTCGCGACGAACTCGCTCATGTATCGCCACATGCAGGAAGACATGGACATCAACTGCGGCGTCATCCTGGAGGGCACGCCGCTGCCCACCGTCGGGCGTCAGATCTTCGAAGAAATCGTGGCTGTGGCGTCCGGCAAGCGAACGAAGAGCGAGCTGAGCGGAGTCGGCGAGGAAGAGTTCGCGCCCTGGATCATCGGGCCGGTGATGTGACGGGGCCGCTTACGACTGGACGACGGTGACGACGAGGCCGATCGCGGCCAGGATGTTGCCGACGCGGACGCATTCCTGCTCGGGGCCGATCTTCACGACCGCTTTGCCGGTGTTGTGAACTTGCCACGCGATCTCCCAGCCTTCGCCCTCGCTGCACGCGATCGCCTTCTGTAACTGTTTCACCACCTGCTCGAAGGTGTGACAGTCACAGTTGTGCAGGATCGTCATCCAGGGCGGCGCGATCTCTACACCGGTGACGTCCTCCACTTCGGGTGCCGTGAGCGTGCGCTCGGGCATGGATGAAGTTTAAGTGAGCCGGCAAGGGAGTCCAGTTCAGCCGAGCGCGCCCGAAGCGCGTAGCGCGGCCACGCGCGCGGCATCGTAGTGCAGCAGAGAGGTCAGGATCTCTTCGGTGTGCTGACCGAGCGCGGGCGCCGGCGTGAGGTTCGGCGATGCGCCCGGCGTCTTCACGGGCGTGCCGACCTCCCGCAGAACGCCGAAGCGTGGATGCTTGACCTCCACGATCATGTCCCGCGCCACGATCTGCTCGTCTGCCAGGGCCTCGGCGATCGTGTGCACGGGAGCCACCGGCACGCGGCCTCGCAGACGCTCGAGCCACTCCGCGGTCGTCAGCTCGGCGAAACGGGCTTTGAGCAACGGAACGAGCGCCGCTTTGTGCGCAAAGCGATCGGCGAACGTCGCGAAGCGCGAGTCGCGCGCGAGATGCGGCAGCTCCATCGCCTCGACGAGGTTCGCCCAGAACTTCTCCTTGTTGCAGAAGATGACCAGGTGGCCGTCGCGAGTGGGAAAGTTCTGTGCGGGCACGAGCGACTGGTGTCCGGAGTCTTCGACGCGCCGGGGTTCCCAGTCACGGTTCAGCGCCCAGATCGCGTAGTAGGAGAGCATGCTCACCGCGGTGTCGAGCAGCGACAGCTCGATGTCGCGGCCGACACCCGTGCGCTGCGCATCCCACAGCCCGGCCAGCAGCGCGGCCATGGACGCGTACCCTCCGGCGAAGTCGACGACCGACACTCCCGCTTTCACCGGCGGCCCGTCGGGCTCGCCCGTCACCGACATCCAGCCCGCATACCCCTGGATCAAGTAATCGAACGCGGGCTCTGACGCGCGCGGTCCAGTGCGGCCGAAGCCGGAGAGCGAGCAGCAGACGAGCGCCGGGTTCGCGTCTCGGAGCTGCGCGTAGGTGAGGCCCAGCCGCTCGGGCAGGTCGCCACGCAGATTGTTGTAGACGGCGTGCGAGACCCGCGCGAGGTCGCGCAGCACCGCGCGGCCTTCCGGGTTCTGTAGATCGAGGGTGATGGACTTCTTGCCGCGGTTGAACGACTGAAAGTAAAGCGAGTCCTGTCCCTCGGCGTAGGGGCCGACCGGCCGGGCGCTGTCGCCGCCGACGTGCGGGTCCTCGACCTTGATGATCTCGGCGCCGAGATCGGCGAGCAGCAGCGTGCCGAACGGGCCGGCGCCGAACTGTGAGATGGTGACGATCCGCAGGCCATCGAGCGGAGGTTTGGTCAAGAGCGCCGGGGCTCCGTTGTAGCGGGTGCCGCGCGGCCGGCTCGAGACGTGGGTGGCCTGCTCAAGGGCGCCGGGGCTCCGTTCGCTCGCCGAGCGTGGCGTGATTTCGTTTCGGGATCAGTGCCGTGCGCTTGAACGTCATGACGCGCTCGCCGCGTTGATTGCTCACGCGGGTCTCGACGGTCACCGTGCCCCGATCGCCGCGTGACGATTCGTGCGTGGCGAGCACGGTCGACTCGGAATAGAGCGTGTCGCCGATGAACGTGGGGCCATCGTGGGTGATCTTCTCGATCTCTAGATTTGCGATGGCTTTGCCCGAGACGTCCGCCACGGTCATGCCGATACCGATCGAGAACACGAGCGGGCCGAGCACGAGTCGCTGACCGTGCTGGGTCTGCGTCGCCGCGTAGTGCGCGTCGCTGTGCACGGGATGCTGGTTCATCGTCAGCAGGGCAAACCAGGTGCAGTCGGCCTCGGTGATCGTCCGGCCGGGCCAGTGCTTGATGACCTGACCGATCGAGAACTCTTCGAAGTAGCGGCCGTACGCCATCAGCGCTCTGATCCGGGCGCCGCCGCCAACAGTGCGGCGGCGTCGCGGTAATACCGCTCGACGGGAAACTCGGTGGTGTAGCCATACCCGCCGTGGATCCGCATCGACTCCAGCGTGACGCCGACGGCGACGTCGACCGCGAAGCGCCGCGCTCGTCTCGCCGCGCTGTGCGCGTCGCGTGTCGGACGTTGCGCCGCATCGCCGACGAGCAGCCGGGCTGCGGTCAGGCGCGTGGCCATGTCGGCGAGCTTGAGCTGCACGGCCTGGTGCTGGCAGATCGCCTTGCCGAACGTCGTGCGCTGCTGTGAGTAGCGCAGCGCGGCTTCGAACGCCGCCTGGCCGAGACCGACGGCGACGGCGGCGACGCCGAGCTCAGCCATCCCGAGCAACGCCGACGCCGACGCCGCTGACGGTGCGATCGGCACGCGGACGCCACGCAGCGAGATCATGGCAGGTGGAGCGCCGCGCAGACCGAGATCGGGCGGGGCGGGCGTGACGGTCAGGCCAAGCATGGATGACGGCACGAGCCACCACGCGGTGCCGTCGGCGAGCGTGACCGCCAGGAGAGACGCGCGCGGGCTGTGAGGGACCGGGCCAGTTTCTCCGTCGATGGCGTATTCGGCTCCGTCGCGGCGCGCGAGCGCGGTGGGAAGGGAAACGACGGCCGCGAGCAGCTCGGCACGGCCGAGGGCGGCGAGATGGCGTGCGCTGTCGTCGTCGGCAACGGCCAGCGCGGATGCCACCGCGCCCTGAGCCACCGCGAGCAGCGCGGGCGCAGCCCACGCGCGCGCGACCTCTTCGATGACCATCGTCCACGTGGCCGCGTCGAGCCCGAGGCCGCCGTGCGACGGCGGGACCAGAGCGGCGAACACACCGAGGTCGGCGAGCTCGGCGATGATCTCGTCGGGCACGAGGCCGTTGCGATCGTGCTCGGCGGCGACCGGCGCCACGCTCTTGTCGACGACCTGGCGCACCGCGAGGAGCATCCGCCGGCGGTCCTCGGGCTCGCCGTCGCGTGAGACCAGCGCTCCGCCGCGCTCCCCGTGACGCTCGACGAGCTGACGGGCGATGATCGTGCGCTGGATCTCGTTGGTCCCTTCACCGATGATCATCAGCGGCGTGTCGCGATAGCAGCGCTCGATGGCCAGCGCGGTAGAGGTGCCGCACAGCCGCACGGCGTCGAGCGCGACCTCGTGCGCGGTCTCCGAGGCGAAGAGCTTGGCCATACCGGCCTCGAGGTCGCAGCGCTCCGCGCGGTCCTTCATGCCTGCGGCCCAGTACGTCAAGAGCCTCGCGGCATCCACCCGCGCGGCCATGTCCTCGAGCTGCGGCGCCCCCGATGCGCGCGTCGATGCTTCGTCGAGCGCCGCGCGCGCGACACCGACCGCGCGGGCGGCGATGTTGATCCGCCCCGCCTCGAGACCGCTCATCACCTGAGCGAAGCCCCGACCCTCGACACCTCCGACGAGATTCGTGGCGGGGCAGGGGAAGTCCTCGAACACGAGCTCGGCCGTGTCCACGCCCTTGTAGCCGAGCTTGCCGATCGACTTGACGACGGCGAGCCCCGGCGCACCTTTCTCGACGATGAAGCACGACATCCCGCGGTGGCGCGGCTGCGCCGTCCCATCGGTGACGGCGAGCAGAGCGAAGGTGTTCCCCTCGCGTCCGTTCGTCACGAACATCTTCGTGCCGCTGATCCGGTACTCGTCGGCGACGCGTCGGGCGCGGGTGACGATCGCCTGCACGTCCGACCCGGCATGCGGCTCGGTGAGGCAGAGGCCGCCGCGGGCCTGACCGCTGGCGAAGCATGGCAGCAGCCGAGCCCGCTGCTCCTCGGTGCCGTGGTGCAGCACGATCAGCGCGGCCATCGTGTGGCTGTTGATCACGCCGGCGAGCGACATCCAGCCACGACAGAGCTCCTCGATCACCCGCGCGTACGTGCTCACGTCCAGTCCGAGGCCTCCATACTCGCGCGGCACCAGCGCGCCGAATAGACCAAGGGCGCGCATGCGGTCGACGAGCGCGTGCGGGTAGGCATCGACGTGCTCCAGGGCGGGCGCCGCCGGCCGCACATCCCGCTCGACGAAGCGCCGGACGGCGGCGACGACGCTTGGTTCGCGGTCCATCGCGAGGGCGATAGTACAATGAAATCCGATGCCTCTCGACGACCTGGCGCTCGGCCTTCAGCGTCTCGTCGACCGCCTCGTCCGACGCGTGCGGCGCGGGTGCGCGCCGACGCCCAGCCATCAGCGCCTGCTCATCGTGCAGATCGACGGCCTGTCGCGCGACGTACTCGAGCTGGCCTTGGCCCAGGGCCGCATGCCGTTTCTTCGCCGCGTGATCGAGCGAGCGGGCTGGCGCGTGCATCCGATGTTCGTTGGGCTGCCGTCGTCCACGCCGGCGTTTCAGCTGGCTGCGATGTACGGCGTCCGTCCCGACATTCCGGGCTTCCACTATCACGAGAAGCGCCAGCGTGAGGACGTGTACTTCCCGCGCGCCGGCGACGCCGCGCGCGTCGAGCGCGCGCAAGCGGCGGGTCGACGCGGCATCCTCGACGGCGGTGCGACCTACGGCTGCGTCTTCACCGGCGGCGCGCTCGACAGTCTGTTCACCTTCGCGATCATGAAGCGACCGACGGGAAGCGGCCTGCTGAGCGCGCTGTCCGCGCTCGTTGTGCTGGCGTGGGTCGCCCTCAAGAGCGCGGTCATCACGCTGATCGAGCTGCTCCGCGCGGTGCTGCGCCTGCTCGCCGATCCGGTGGGGGAGTGGCGCCGCGGCTGGAAGTGGCTGGCGATCAAGATCGGTCTCTCGGTGTGGGTCCGCGAGCTGTTCACGCTCGCGGTGGCGCGCGACATCTACGGGGGCGTGCCGGCGATTTACGTCAACTATCTCGACTACGACGTCTTGTCGCACGCCTACGGCCCCCGTCATCCACGCGCGCTGCGCAGCCTGCGTCGGATCGACGACTCGATCAAGCAGATCTGGCGCGTGTGTCGTCGCGTCCCTGAGCACCGCTACGACCTGTATGTCCTCTCCGATCACGGTCAGGCGCACACCAAGCTCTTCGACGAGCTCGCCGGCGGCCGGCGGTTCGAGCGCGTGATCTTCGAGGACTTCTTCAGGCCACAAGGCGGCGCGCGGCCGGTGACTCCGCAGCGGCCGGCCGGCCGGCACCGTCTCGCCAGCGGCATCAAGGCGTTCCGGACGGGCCGCGCGCCGGGATTTTTCCAGCGCTTCTTCAACTACATCGAGGACGGCTTTCCGTGGATCCTCGGCGAGCTGAAGGAAGCGCGCGAGCGCGACAACGTGCGCGTGATCTGCGCCGGCCCCAACGCATTCATCTACTTCGTCGACGACGACGCGCCGTTGCCGATCGAACGGATCGAGGAGCGCTGGCCTGGACTCGCCGGGGAGCTGTCACAGCACCCCGGGGTCGGCTACGTGTTCGCGCGTGGCAGCGAGGGGCCCGTCTGCTTCTGGCGTGGCAAGCGCTATCGTCTCGGCGCCGAGGCCGGCCCGTTCGCGGGCCGCGACGACACAGCGCTCGTCGTCTCCAGCATCGGGGACCTCATGAAGATGCCGAGCGCGGGCGATCTGGTCGTGTACGGCATCGACGCCTCGCCCGGCCACGTCTCGTATATTGCCGAGGCGGGCGCTCACGCGGGGCCCTCGCCGGAGGAGCTGCACACGTTCGTCGTGGCGCCGCCCACCGCGCGTCTTCCCGATCCGCTCACCCATCCGATTCAGCTCTATCCGTTTTTCGTGCGGTACGTCCAGCACGGCGACCGCGAGTCCGCCGCGTGACGCCGATCATCATCGCTTCGTACAACATCCACCGCGGCGTCGGCCTCGACCGGCGGCGCGACCTCGATCGTCTCTGCGCCGTCATCGCCGAGATGAACCCCGACGTGATCGGACTGCAGGAGGTGATCCGGCTGGACGGCAACGTGATGCCGACGGCCGATCAGGCGGCGTATCTCGCGAGCAAGCTCGGTATGGAGCTCGTGATGGGCGAGACGCGTCCGTACGGTGACGGCATCTACGGCAACGCGGTCCTCACGCGGCTGCCCGTGCTGGGCTCCGTCCGCCACGACCTCAGTCACGGCCGTCGCGAGCCGCGCGGATGCCTGCGCGTCGACGTCGGCGTCGACGACGTCACCCTGCACGTCTTCAATTGCCACTTCGGCCTCGCGTTCCGCGAGCGCCGCGCCCAGCTCGAGCTCCTGGCCGGCTTCATCCGCGCGGGGTCGTGCGGCGGTCCACGCGTGGTGATGGGCGATTTCAACGAGTGGCATCGCGGACCCGTGACGCGGGGGCTACGGACGGAATTCAGATCGCCCATGCGGCGCATGCGTCGCACGCACCCGGCGGTGTTCCCCCTGTTCCGGCTCGACCGCATCTACTGGGACGTCGAGCTCGAGGGCGAGGCCTTTCACGTTCACCGCAGTCGCCTCTCCCGTGTTGCCTCCGACCACTTGCCCGTGATGGTCCGACTGCGCGTGCGCCGGCGCGGCGCCGCGCCGTACGTCACGGGCGACGCGCTGCCGCCGGCCGAGTAGCGTCTGGACGCGCTGCCGCCGCTCCCCGATGCGGTCATCGCCGAGCCGCGGCGACGCCGCTGGCCGGGTGCGCTCGTCACCGCGATCTCCGCCTGCCTGGTGCTCGGGTTCATCGCGCTCGCGGTGCACGTGCACATGTCGGGCAGCCGGCTCGACAGCGTCGACGATCCGCCGCGCGCGCTCGCGCTGATCGTGGAGCGCACCATGGATCTCGACGACGCGCTCCGGCGCGCCAGCCGATGGGAGCGGCGCTTCTACGAGCTCACGGTGAGCGACGGCCGCAACGAGCTGGAGGAAGCGATCGCCTGGTACGAGGAGGTTGCGGATGCCGTGCCGGGCGAGTCGGGCGTGCAGGTGCGCCTCGCTGTGCTGTACGGCGAAGCGGGGCGGATCGACGAGGTGCTCGAGACGGTCGATCGCTGGCGCGCGCGCGGCGAGGGATTGTGGGCGGATACCATGGCCGCCGCCTACCTGGACGCTCCGCTCGACGGCCGCGTCGAAGTTTTGAGAGCGACCGTCGCGCGCATGGTCGAGCCCGGGTGGTTTCGCGATCGCTTGCTGCTGCGCCTGGCGGATCGCACGGGCGACACGCCGAGCCGCGCGGCGCTGATCACCGCGGCCGAGATACGGACGGCGCCGCTGCTGCGGCGCGTTCGTGCACTCACGGCGGCGGAGCTGAGCCTGTTGGTTCTGGGCCTCGGCGGTCTCGTGTTCGTGCTGCGCGGACGGCCACTGCGCGTGGACAGTGCTCTCGTCCCTGGGACGTGGCGTCTGCGCGATGGTCTGGTGGTACTTTTGCGCGGCGCCGGCGCCGGCGTGGTGGTGCTCATCGGCGTCTACGCGCTCGGGCGCTGGCGCGGCCCGAACGACGCGCTGCTGTCCACGGTCAGCATGCCGCTGATGTATGCGCCGATGCTCTGGCTCGCGCGCCGACGGCTGTTCGCGCCAGCCGGCGTCGGTCTCGCGCGCGGCCTCGGCTGGCTGCCCGCGCCCGGGACGCGGCGCGCGCTGTTCTGGACGACCGTGCTGCTGGCGGGCATGGGCACGGCGACCGATCTGGCGCTCGGCCTCTTGAGCGAAGCCACGGGCATGTCCTCGCACTGGACCGAATGGTTCGACGAGGATCTTGCGTGGGGGCGGCCGGTCGTGGCCATCGCGAGCCTGCTGGGCACCGTCGTGTTCGCGCCGGTGTTCGAGGAGGTCGTCTTCCGCGGCCTGCTGTACGCCACGCTGCGGCGGCGGCTCGCGTGGCCGTTCGCCGCCACCCTCAGCGCGGCGATCTTCGCGCTCGCCCACGGCTACGGCGCCGCGGGCTTCGGCAGCGTGTTCGCGAGCGGGTTGTTGTGGGCGATCGCCTACGAGCGGACTGGCAGCCTGCTGCCGAACACGGCGGCACACGTGCTGAACAACGTGGCCGCCGCGCTCGGCGTGCTGCTGTTGCTGCGCGCCTGACGTCTTACTGCATCTTCATCAGCACCTTCACGCGCGTGGCATCCGACTTGGCTTCCAGGTCCACGGAGCGGTACGTGCCCTCGCGATCCTCCATCAACAGATTGTTGTTCGAGAAGCCGACGATCTTGCCCCATGCCTTCGGGATCGTGACGACGTATCTCGCCTCCTGCGCCTCGGCCGGAGACACCGACCACCGCTGCAGCCATGGGGTGGCCGCGATGGCCACGAGGGCGATCGCGATGACGGTCAGCACGGCCTTGGCGTATGCGTCGAGCTTCATGCGTCCTCCTCGGTTGGGGTTTATGCGCGCTGCGCGCGCTCCGCGAGATCGACGACGGCGAGGAAGAGGGTCGCGGCGCCGTGCTCGATGTCGTCCATCGGCGTGAACTCCTCCTCACAGTGACTGCGGCCGTCGCGAGACGGCACGAAGATCATTCCCGCCGGCCCGATCGCCGCCATGTACTGCGCGTCGTGACCGGCGCCGGACAAGATGTGACGGAACGGCGCGCCGACCGCCGTCGCCGCGCGCTCGACCGCGGCCACCACGTCGGGCGCGAACGGCGTGTATGGCACGCGCCAGTAATGCTCGAGCTCGGCGCGGACGCCCTCGCGGTCGCAGGCGGCCCTGACCACCGCGTCCAGACACCGCCGCGCGACCTCGAGCGTCTCGTCGCGCGGGTCCCGCATGTCGATCGACATCGTGACTTTGCCTGGAATCGCATTGGGAATGTTCGGGTGCACGACGAGATTTCCCACCGTCGTGACGAGATCGCCGCCGAGCTCCCTGGCAATCGTGCGGGCGCCGGTCACGACCTCCGCCGCCGCCACGAGCGCGTCGTGGCGGATACGCATGGGCGTCGGGCCCGCGTGGTCCTGGACACCGTGGATGGTGAGGCGCGACCACGAGATGGCGACGATGCCGTCGACGACGCCGACGGAGAGCCCTTCCTCCTCGAGGAACGGGCCCTGCTCGATGTGAAGCTCGAGATAGGCGCGGAACGGGCGGGGCACGCAGGGCTCGGAGCCGAGATAACCGATGCGCTCGAGCTCGTCGACGAGGCGAATTCCGTCCTTGTCGCGTGTGTTGTATGCATCCTCGAGCGCGATCTTGCCGGCCATCACGCCGCTGGCGATCATGGCGGGCTGAAAGCGCGCGCCCTCCTCGTTGGTGAAGATGGCCAGCGTCACCGGATGTCGCGTACGGATGCCGTGCGTGTTCAGCGCGCGGATCGTCTCGAGCCCGCAGAGGACGCCGAGCTGGCCGTCGTACTTGCCGCCGGTCGGGACGGAGTCGACGTGCGAGCCCATCATCACCGGCGGCAGCGTCGCGCTTCCCGCGCGCTCGCCGAAGATGTTGCCCATCGCATCGACGGTCACGCGCAGCCCCGCGTCGCGCATCCAGCGAACCATCAGGTCGCGGCCGCGCTTGTCCTCGTCCGTCAGCGCGAGTCGGGTGAGACCGCCGCGCGGCGTGGCGCCGATGCGGCCGAGCTCGTCGATGGCTTGCTCCAACCGCTTGCGGTCGATGCCGACGTCGCGGCGTGCGCCCATGGCCTCCCACTCTATAACGCGGACGCGTCGAGGACCGAGAACTACAGCGTCTGGCTCCACGCCCGCGCCGTGAGGCGCGCGGCGTCCCAGCCGCCAGCCGCTTCGAGCGCGGCCACGGCGGATGCGGTGTCCGCGAGGCGCACGACGATCAGCGCGCCGCCATCGGCAAAGAAGCCGCCCAGGTTGACGAGCTTGTCCGTGCGCAGCCTCATGAGTGCCGCGCCGGCGCGGCCGCGGTCGGTCGGCGCTCCGTCGACGAGCGTGACCTTCCAGCCCGCGTCGTGAGGCAGCCGCTCGATCGGCTCGACGAAATCGCTGAACGCACGCGCCGCGTGCGCGACGAACAGCCCGGCGCGGTGGAATTCGTTCTCGGCGATCAGCCGATGCAGCGCCGCGCGGTCGCTCACGCGATAGAAGATATGCGCGGCGGCGCCATCCGGCTCCGGCCCGCCGGCGACGACGCGGCCTTCGTCGCGCAGGGCGGTGAGTTGCGCCAGATGGGCGGGCCGGTAGGGCAGTCGCCGCGCGTTGTAGTCGGCCGCACAGGTGTAGCGCACGTGATAGACGGGCATCGTCAGAGCCCCAGGTACGCGCGCTTGAGCCGCTCGTCGCCGAGCAGCTCACGGCCCGCGCCCTCGAGCACCAGCTTGCCCGACTCGAGCACACAGGCGCGCGTGGCGAGCGTGAGCGCCTGGCGGACGTTCTGCTCGACCAGCAGCACGGTCACGCCGTCGGCGTTGATCGTGCGCACGGTGTCGAAGATCCGTCCGACGAGCACCGGCGCCAGGCCGAGCGTCGGCTCGTCCAGCATGAGCAGGCGCGGCCGCGCCATCAGCGCGCGGCCAATGGCGCACATCTGCTGCTCGCCGCCGGACAAGGAGCCGGCGAGCTGACTCGCCCGCTCCTGCAGCACCGGAAACAGGCGGTAGACGTAGCTCAGGGTGGCATCGCGCTCGCCGCGGGCGCGCCGCGGATGGGCGCCGAGCAGCAGGTTTTCGCGCACCGTCATGAAGGGAAACAGCCGGCGTCCTTCCGGCACCTGCACGATGCCGAGATCCACGCGGCGAGCGGCGGGAACGCGCGACAGCTCTTCGCCATCGAAGAGCACCCGGCCATGGCGCGGCGGCACGAGGCCGGAGACCACGCGCAGCGTGGTGCTCTTGCCTGCCGCGTTGGCCCCGACCAGCGCGAAGATGCCGCCCGCCGGCACCTCGAGCGAGACGGCGAACAGCGCCTGCAGGTCGCCATAGAACGCGTCGACGCCCTCAAGCCTCAGCAAGATTGAACTCATCGCCGAGGTAGGCGTCGATCACGCGCCGATCGTGCGCGATCGCCTCCGGCGTGCCCTCGGCGATCTTCTCGCCGTGGTGGAGCATCACGATGCGCTGCGCCAGCCGCATCATCGCCGCCATGATGTGCTCGATGACGATCAGCGTGACGCCCTCGGCGTGCACGCGGCGCACCAGTTCCACGATGCCGCCCAGCTCGGCCGGATTTAGACCGGCCATGACTTCGTCGAGCAGCAGCAGCCGTGGGCGCGTGGCGAGCGCGCGCGCGACCTCCAGCCGCTTGCGCAGCGCGATCGGCAGCGCGCGGGCGCGCGCGTGCCCGTGCGGCCCGAGGCCGCATAGCGCGACCACACGCTCGGCCTCGATTCGCGCGTCCCGCACGCGCGGCACGCGCGTCAACGCCCCGATCATGACGTTGTCGGCGACAGAGAGTCTGCCGAACGGCTTGACGATCTGGAACGTGCGTGTGAGCCCCAAGCGTGAGATCTCGTGGGCCGGCAGTCCGGTGACGTCGTGGCCCTCGAAGCGTACACGGCCCTCCTCGGGACGGTAATAGCCGGAGATCACGTTGAACAGCGTCGTCTTGCCGGCCCCGTTGGGTCCGATGATGCCGAGCAGGTCGCCGGCGCGGACCTCGAGGCTCACCGCGCGCACCGCGGTGAGCCCACCGAAGCGCTTGGTGACCGACTCAAGCGTGAGCACGGATCCTCCGCGCGCGCAGACGGCTCGCGATTCCCGTCAGCCCCTCCGGCGCGAAGCGGACGATGAGAATCAGCACGACGCCATAGATGATGAGATAGATGCCGGTGAAGCCGGCCTTGATGCCCGAGAACGTCGCGCGCAGGTACGTCTCGAGCGAGGTGATCAGAACCGAGCCGAGGAACGGTCCGAGCGCCGTTCCTATGCCGCCGATGATCGCGTTGAGCGCGAAGCGCACGGAGAGATCGATCGAGAAAACGTGCGTCGGATCCACGAACCCGACGTACTGCGCCCACAGGCTGCCCGATGCGGACGTGAGCGCCGCGCTCACCACAATGGCCTGCACCTTCCGCCGGCGTGTCGCGATCCCCAGCGCCTCAGCGGCATCCTCGTCCTCGCGCACGCCGGCCAGCTGATAGCCGATTCGCGAGCGCTCGAGGTAGATCTGCAGCGCATAGCAGCCGAGCGCGAGCACCAGAATGAGATACAGCCACGCGACATGGCCCAGTCCCAGCGTCCAGAAGCCCGGACGGAAGGGGACGGGCACGCCCTCCGAGCCCGCGGTGAAGCCGCGCCAGCGGCTGGCGACGATCTTGAGCACCTCCGCGAACGCGATCGTCGACAGCGCGAAGTACGGGCCCTTCAAGCGGTTCGAGAGATAGCCGATCATCGCGCCGGCCCCGATCGAGAGCAGCACGCCGACGCCGAGCCCGAGCCAGGGGCTGCGCCCGTAGCGGGCGCTCATGAGTGCCGCCCCGTACGCGCCGATGCCGAAGAACGCGGCGTGGCCGAGCGAGACCTGTCCGGCGTAGCCGCCGGCGACGTTCCACGCGGCGGAGAGCGCGCCCCAGAGCAAGATCAGGATCACGCTGTCGAGAATGAACGTGTCGCGCACGAAGAGCGGCGTCACCGCGGCGGCCCCGAACAGCACGATCGCGGCCCAGCGGTCGGGCGCGAGGCGGCTCATGTGCCCAGCGTCTCGGCGCCGCGCTGGCCGAAGATGCCGGCCGGACGGAAGACGAGGACGCCGATGAACAAGAGGAAGTAGAAGACCTCCTTCCAGGCGGCGCCGAAGACGTACGAGCCGCCGACTTCCACCGCGGCGACGATCAGGCTGCCCAACATGGCGCCGGCCATATCGCCCAGGCCGCCGAGAACGACGACGACGTATGCGAGCGTGACGAACTGCAGGCCCGCCTGCGGATACGCCGCGTAAAGCGGCGACACGAGCACGCCCGCGGCGCCGACGCACGCGATGCCGATGGCGAAGGTGAGGCGATAGACGCGGTCCGTGTCGATGCCCATCAGTGTCGCGGCGTCACGGTCCTGCGCCGTCGCGCGCATCACCCGGCCCGTGTGCGTCCATTTCATGAACGCGATCAGCGCGACCGTGAGCGCGACGGCGACGGCGAACGCGATGACCTGCGACAGATTGAAGGCGGTGCCGGCCACCCTGAGCACTACGGACGATTCCCACGGCCGGAACACCTGGAAATCGCCGGACCAGAGCACGAGCGCGACGTTCTGGAGCGCCGTGGACAGGCCGACGGTGGTGAAGATCTGCACGTTGTGCGAGGCGTGGATCACGCCCTTCATGATCAGGACGTACACGATGAGCCCGACGCCGAAGAAGATCGGGATCGCGGCGAGCAGCACGAGGTAGGGATCGAGGTTCCGCATAGTGAAGGCGAAGAACGCGAGGTACATGCCGAGCATGAGGAACTCACCGTGGGCGAAGTTCACCACGCGCATGATGCCGAAGATGAGCGTGAGGCCGACGGCGATCAGCGCGTAGATGCCGCCGAGCAGGACCGTCGAGACCGCGAGCTGCGCGAGGACGTCTATTTGCGCTGGTCCCAGGCGGGCAGCGGGATCCACTTCGCCCGCATGGTCGTGAACTCCTCGGGCCACACCGTGACGAGCTGGCCGTTCTGCCACTGCAGCATGTAGTGCTGCACGCGCTCGTTCCCGTTCTGACCCTCCTGGTTGAACTTCACGCCCCAGCCGTTGATCATCGAGCCGACCGGCAGATCGAGCGACATCACCGCGTCCCGGAACTTGTCGGCGTCGTCGCTCTTCGCGCGGTCGAGCACGAGCTTGAGCAGCCACAGGCCGCCGCCGGCGAGCTGATGGCCGCCGAGCGGATACGAGCCGGTGCGCTTTTGCACCGCGTCCCGGAACTCCTTCTCGATCTTCTGGCCCTCGGGCTTGAGCGACTCGATCTTGAAGCCGGGGCCCGGCTCGAGCAGCGCGAAGGCGCCGTTGCCGTCGTTGCCGACGGCCTTGCCGAAGTCCGCGGAGCCGTA
>DAIRVP010000136.1:10777-14618 GCA_036802765.1 Candidatus Rokuibacteriota bacterium | reverse complement strand
GCGTTCGCCGCGACGCTGGCCGCGTCGGGGCTGTCGGCGGACAAGTGCGAGGTCTACAAGATCAACTGCGGCGGCGGATTCGGTCGTCGCGGCGCGTTTCACGATTACGTCACGCAGGCCGTCCTGATCGCCAAGCAGATGCCGGGCACGCCGGTGAAGCTGCTCTGGACGCGCGAAGAGGACATGCTGCACGGCCGATATCACCCGGTGATGCAGTGCAAGCTCGTCGCCGGATTCGACGGCAGCAACAACCTCACTGCGCTGCACATGCGGCTCTCGGGCCAGTCGATTCTCAGCGCCGTGCGACCGGAGGCGTTGCAGGACGGTAAGGACCCGGCCACGTTCCAGGGCCTGAATCCGAGCGGCGACTTCGCGTTCGGCTACAGCGTGCCCAACTTGCTGATCGACCATGCGATGCGCAACACGCACGTCCCGCCGGGCTTCTGGCGCGGCGTCAACATTAACCAGAACGCGATCTTCGTCGAGTGCTTCATGGACGAGATGGCCAACGCCGTCGGCCAGGATCCGCTGGAGTTCCGGCGCAAGCTGATGACGAAGCACCCGAAACATCTCGCCGTGCTCAACGCGGTCGCCGACCGTGCGGGCTGGGGCAAGCCGGCGCCCAAGGGCGTCTATCGCGGGCTGGCGCAGATGATGTCGTTCAACAGTTACGTCGCGGCGTGCGCCGAGATCTCCGTCACCGATGGCGGCAAAAAGGTCAAGATCAACCGCATCGTCGCGGCGACCGACTGCGGCTACGCCGTCAATCCGGCGCAGATCGAGCGTCAGGTCGCCGGCTCGTTCGTCTACGGCCTCTCCGGCGTGTTCATGCAGGAGTGCACGGTGAAGGATGGCCACATCGAGCAGACCAACTTCAACAACTACAACTCGATGCGGATTGCTCAGATGCCGAAGGTGGAATCGATCATCATGCCGTCGGGCGGGTTCTGGGGCGGCGTCGGCGAGCCCACCATCTGTGTGGCCGCGCCGGCGGTGCTCAACGCGTACTTCGCCGCGACGGGCAAGCGCATCCGCACGTACCCGCTCAAGAACCACGACATCACGCTGGTGTAGGTCGATGCGTCGCGCCCTGGCCGCTGCGATCGGGATCGCCTCGATCGCGGCGGCCGCGGCGGCGTTCGCCGAGCCGCCGGCCGGCGCCGCATCGTGCTCGGGCTGTCATCCCTCCTCTGCGCGCGTCTCCTCGCCGGTGCCGCGGCTCACGGGAATGGATCGGGCGGCCATCGTGAAGGCGATGCAGGACTTCCGCTCAGGCCAGCGCGCCGGGACCGTCATGGACCGCATCGCGAAGGGGTTCACCGACGAGGAGATCCAGGCCATCGCCGCCTGGTACGCCAGCCAGAAATGAAGATCACGCGTCGCGACTTCCTGAAATTCGGCCTCGCCGCATCGGCTGCGCTGGTGCCGGTGCCCGCGCTGGCCCAGGGCGCGGGGCCGCGCGCCGTGGTGGTCGGCGGCGGCTTCGCGGGTGCGAGCTGTGCGCGCGCGCTACGGCACGCCGATCCTCGGATCGCAGTGACGCTCGTCGAGGCGAATCCGACCTTCACCGCGTGCCCGTTCAGTAACGCCGTGATCGTCGGTCTGCGCGAGCTGTCCGCGCAGCAGTTCACGTACGCGCGCGTTGCCGCAGACGGCGTCACGGTCACGCCCGGCACGGCCACCGGCGTCGATCCGCAGGCGCGCACGGTGACGCTGGCCGACGGCACGCGTGTGAGCTACGACAGGCTGGTGCTGGCGCCCGGCATCGACATTCGCTGGGGCGCGCTCGCGGGCTACGACGAGTCGGCCGCGGCGCAGATGCCGCACGCCTGGCAGGCCGGCGACCAGACGCTCTTGCTGCGCCGTCAGCTCGAGGCCATGGACGACGGCGGTCTCGTCGTCATCTCGGCGCCGGCGAATCCGTTCCGCTGTCCTCCCGGGCCGTACGAGCGCGCCAGCTTGATTGCGCACTATCTGAAGACGAAGAAGCCGAAGTCGAAGCTGATCGTGCTCGACGCGAAGGACGCATTTTCCAAGCAGCGGCTGTTCCAAGCGGCGTGGGCCGAGCTCTATCCCGGGCTGCTCGAGTGGGTGCCGCTGTCCAAGGGCGGCGCGGTCACGTCGGTCGAGCCCGCGACGCGCACGCTCGTCACCGATTTCGGTCGCCATCAGGCGAACGTCGCCAACGTCATCCCGCCGCAGAAGGCCGGCCGCATCGCAGAGGCGGCCGGCGTCGCCGATCGCACCGGCTGGTGCCCGATCGATCCCGTCACGTTCGAGTCCAAGCTCCAGCCGCGCATTCACGTCATCGGCGATGCGGCGATCGCGGGCGCGATGCCGAAGTCGGCGTTCGCCGCAAACTCGCAGGCCAAGACATGCGCGGCGGCCGTCGCGCGGCTGCTCACCGGCGGGACGCCGTCGACGCCGAAGCTGATCAACACCTGCTACAGCCTCGTCGCGCCCGACTACGGGATCTCGGTCGCGGGCGTCTACCAACCGACGAACGGACAGCTGACCGATGTACCCGGCGCCGGTGGCGTGAGTCCGCAAGACGCGCCGCGTGCGACGCGGGCCGCCGAGGCGGTGCTGGCCGAGGCGTGGTTCCGCACGATCACGACCGAGGTCTTCGGGTGAGATCGGCGGTGGCCGCGATCGTCGCGGCCGCGTCCATGCTCGGCGTCGCGCACGCGCAGGACGCGATGCCGCAGTCGCTGACCGGCGCCAAGGGCGATGCCGTGCGCGGGCGCGCCATCGTCGCCAACCGCCAGGTCGGCCTGTGCCTGCTCTGCCACAGCGGACCGTTTCCGGAGGAGCGTTTTCAGGGCAATCTCGCGCCCGACCTCAAGGGTGTGGGCGCGCGGTTGTCGGACGGACAGCTGAGGCTCCGCATCGTCGATTCGAGCCGCATCAACCCCGCCTCGATCATGCCGGCGTATCATCGGACGGAAGGGCTCGTGCGCGTCGGGCCGGCGTGGCGCGGCAAGCCGATTCTGACGGCCGAGCAGATCGAGGATGTGGTGGCGTTCTTGATGACGTTGAGGGACTGAGATGGAGCCAGGGACGTCGCGGCGCGAATTTCTGAAGGTGACCGTCGGCGCTGCGGCCGGCCTCGGGCTGGGCGCCGTGATCACCGTGACGCCCGCGTCCGCCACGCCCGCCGAGATGCAAGAGGCGGTCCGCAGCGTCATCGGATCGGCGCGCGTCACGCCCGGCAAGGTGAAGCTCGAGCTGCCGCCGCTCATCGAGAACGGCAACGCCGTGCCGCTCACCATCACCGTCGACAGCCCGATGACCGACGCGCAGCACGTTCGCGCCGTGCACGTCTTCACGGAGAAGAATCCGCAGCCCTACGTGGTCAGCTTCCACCTCGGTCCGCGCGCCGGGCGCGCGCGGGTGTCGACCCGGATGCGGCTCGCTGATTCGCAGACTGTCCTGGCGATCTGCGAGCTGAGCGATGGATCGTTCTGGTCCGACAGCGCGGGCATCGTCGTCACGCTGGCCGCGTGTCTCGAGGACGGGATCTAGCGATGGCGAGCGCCCTGATCAACGTACCGCCCAAGGCCAAGCGCGGGGAGATCATCGAGATCAAGACGCTGATCTCGCACGTGATGGAGACGGGCTTTCGCCACACCCAGCTCGGCGCGGTGATCCCGCGCAACATCATTCGCCGGTTCGTGTGCACGTACAACGGCACGGAAGTCTTCCGCGCGGACCTGTATCCGGCGATCTCCGCCAATCCGTTCATCGTGTTTTCTACGGTGGCCACTGAAAGCGGCACGCTGTCGTTTCAGTGGACCGGCGACAACGGCTTCTCGGTGACGGAGGCGGCGGACATCACGGT
>DAIRVP010000136.1:0-10677 GCA_036802765.1 Candidatus Rokuibacteriota bacterium | reverse complement strand
GTTGCGGCGTCCACCGCTGCCGCGGAGATCGCGCCCTCCGAGCGTCGCTCCGGTTATGACCTGATGGGCCGCGAGCTCCGCGCGATGCAGGACGACGACACGGCGAACCCCGGCATGCTCTGGGTGCTCGAGGGCGCTACGCTCTGGAAGCGCACGACCGGCGCCGCCGGTCGTGCGTGCGCCGACTGCCACGGCGAGGCGACGGCGAGCATGAAGGGCGTGGCCGCGCACTACCCGGCGTTCGACGCCGGCAAACAACGGCCGGTGAGCCTGGAGCAGCGGATCAACATCTGCCGCGTCGATCGCCAGCAGGCGCCGGCGCTCGCGCACGAGAGCCGCGAGCTCCTCGCGCTCAGCGCGTACGTCGCGCGCCAGTCACGCGGCCTGCCGATCGCGGTCACGATCGACGATCGCATGCAGCCATTCCTCGAGGCCGGGCGCGCGATCTACGAGCGGCGGCAGGGCCAGCTCAATCTCTCGTGCAGTCAGTGTCACGACGCGAACTGGGGCCGGCAGCTCGCCGGCAGCGTCATCCCGCAGGGGCACCCGACCGGCTATCCGCTCTATCGTCTGGAGTGGCAAAGCCTCGGCTCGCTGCAGCGGCGACTCCGTGGCTGTCTGTTCGGCATACGCGCCGAGCCGTACGACTACGGCGCGCCGGAGCTGGTCGATCTCGAGCTCTATCTGATGTGGCGCGCGCGCGGGATGACGATGGATGCGCCCGCTGTGCGGCCATGACGCGGCCGCCCGCGGATCACGTCTTCGGCGGCGGCACGTACTCGTAGTCCGAGCGGCACTTCTGCATGATCGCGCGCAGATCCTGACGCAGCTCCTCGAGCGTCGGTCGGCCGACGTACCACCAGCCGTTGTAAATCCGATGAATCGTCAGATCCGGATGCAGCGCGAACGTGTACGGCACGGCCACCAGACCATGCTCGAATCCCGGAGCCGTCTGCTCGACGATGTCGAGCTCGTTGATCGCGCGGCGCTCGTGATCACTGAGAAACGTGAACGTCGCGCCGAGCCCGGCGCGAAACGCCGCCGTCACCGCCGGCGGATCGGTGCTGACGACGGCCACGTGGCAGTAGTTCACCGCCAGCTCGTCCTGCATCGTCGTGAGGTGCCTGACCTGCACCGCGCACTTGGGTCACCAGTAGCCGCGATAGAAGCTCACGATCAGCGGATAGCCGCCGCCCAGCGCGGAGAGCTGCACGGAATTGCGGCGATGATCGGGGAGCACGAGGTCGGGAAACCGACTGCCGACGATCAGATCAGCGCGCATGGGGATATCCTCCGTGCCCGAGTCTACCCTGTCGAGGAAGCTTACATTCGCCGCGATGGCAACCTATGAAACCCGCACGCGTCGCTTCACGCGCGCGGAGTACGACGGTTTGATCGAGCTCGGCATCTTCCAGCCCGGCGAAGAAATCGAGCTGATCGGCGGAGAGCTGATCGTGGCCGAGCCGCAAGGGGCGGCGCACTACACGGCCATCGTGAAAAGCACTCGAGCGCTGCAAGCGGCGTTCGGGCCGGGATGGTACGTGCGGGCCGAAGGTCCGATCGGTCTAGATGAACGATTCGGAGCCCGAGCCTGATGTGGCCGTTGTGCCGGGAGAGCCCGACGACTACAACCGGGCGCATCCTTCGCGGCCGGTTCTCACGCTCGAGGTCGCGGAATCGAGTCTTGCGAACGATCGTGGGCGCAAGGGAAGCCTCTACGCCCGAGCGGGTCTGGCGGATTACTGGGTGCTGAACCTGATCGAACGCGCGCTCGAGGTGTATCGCAATCCGGTCGCCGATGCGACGGCGCCGTTCGGTTGGCGCTATGCTCGCCTCGAGGTCTTCGATGCGTCGGCACGCGTCAGCCCGCTGGCGAAGCCGGACTCGAGCGTGCGCGTCGCCGATCTTCTCCCGTAGCGCTCAGTCGACCTCGAGCCAGTCGAACCACACGGGATGGTTCGCCTTGTACCAGCGTAGCACCGCGCGGACGCGGTCCTGCTTGTCGCGCGGCAGCACCATCTCGTTGATGCGCTCGAAGCGCACGCGGATGCGCTCGCCGTCGTGCTCGAGCGCCTGCGGGATCATCGTCTGCAGCTCGTTGCGGATACGGCCGGAGTCGGAGATCTTCACCGGCCGCGTGGTGTGATCGACGCCCGACAGGAACCGCACGAGGAGCGGGCTGAACACCTGCCGCGTCGTCTCGAATGACTCCATGAGGCGCAGCGTGAAGCTGACCCGGCTCGACGCCTTGCGCGTGGCCAGCCGCGTCGTGACGCGGTAGGTGTTCTCACCGACTTTCATGACGCCGGGCGCGCCGGTGTAAGGGTCGTCACAGATGTAGCCGACGCTGGCGACCACCGACCAGTTCTTCTCGGGCAGGAAATCGTCGGCGCGCAGCACCGCGCGGCCGAGCGGCATGTTGGACGCGGCGGCCTCGTGAATCGCCTCCGCGTAGCTACGTACCTTGCCGACCTCGAGATCGGTGCTGCCGACGAGCGCCTTCAGCCGCTGCGCGAAGTCCTGCACGGTCGGGTCGAGCTGCATCAGCCGGCCCTCGACGTCGACCGGCAGCTCGAACGTTGGGGAGAACAGCGACATCGTGCTGTGCACGTCCAGCACGTCGGCGAGGCTCGCGGCCTGCAGCGCCTCAGCGGTCGCCGCGTAGCCGTCGCAAACGAAGACGTGCGGTGCGCCGGTGCCGTCCTTCCACGAGCCGACGAGGAAGGTCGGCGCATACGTGCCGGAGTCGGTGAATACGGCGAGTCCCGACGGCGCTTTCCAGCCGTCCTCGACGAGATGCACGCCCGCCTTTTCCCACTCGTCCCACAGCCGGCCCAGGCGGTGGATGCGGCTGCGGCCACGGAGCGTCCACACATGGATGTTCTCGCGTCGAATTCCCGGATACGCCGCCTCGATCGCCTCGACGACCTGCTTGCGCGGCGTGCGGTAGTCGAGCAGCACCGAGGCGTTCTCGGCGGCCTGCGCGACGCGCGCGGGGACGGTGAGGCCGCCCATGTACGACTCGTATGGACGCGCGAGTCGCAGCGGCGAGTCGAAGAGGTGGAAGACCGCCATCGGCCCCGTCGGCTGGCCGTCCGCGAAGCGCGACGTGTTCTCGAGCGTGTCGACGGCCGCGCCCCACAGCGTGATGCCGCGGCTCTTGAGCCAATCGTGGAATTGCTCGAAGGTGTGGCCCGGCTCGTTGAGCAGCCGCCGCACGCGGCGATCGACCGTCCTCGCGAGCTCCGGCCGCGCGTAGACGCGTCCGAAGCCGAGCATCGGATTGGCGCCCATCTCGGCCGTCTCGCCGACTTTGGGCATCAGGCCTTCGCCGAGACACACCATCAGCGCGTGGTTCTCCGGCAAGGTGCGCGTGAGGTGCCAGAGCCCCTCGCTCATGACGTAGGCGCTCACGGCATCCGCCGCCTTCTTCACCTGGTTGACGGTCGCCTTGTCGCGCCCCGCGCCGGCGCCGTAGTCGCCGAACAGGCGTGTGCCGAGCGCCGTCGCCGCCGACGTCATCGCCAGGCAGCGGGCGATGCCGCGCGGCGCGAACGTGTGTGCAGAGACGGGCTCTGCCTGCGCGCGCTCGACCTCGACGTCTTCGAGCCAAAGGTGAAACCGGAGGAGGACGGGGCGGGTGTCGAAGGCCCACTGCGCGACGAGGTTGCGCTTGTCGGTCACCGGCGCCATTTCGCGTTTCAGTATAGGCCGGTCGCGGTCGCTGAGCGCGGCCTGTCGGAGGCCCGCGCCTGCGTCGGTGAACTTTACAGTTCCAGCGATCGACCCGGGTGACTGGCGGGTATCGGGCGATCAAAAAAGCAATGTTTGTCGCACTTGTCTGGCAGCGGTATCGCCGCCGAGCGGGTCGTCGCATGTAGCTGAGCTCTCGGCTCCAGGCGGTACAATCCGCCTCGGAGGGATTTCATGAGCGAAGGGGCGACGCCGCCGAAGTTGGAGCTTTCGCACACCGCACTCACCGAAGACGAGGCGCTGCGGCTGCTCGGCAGCCACCGCATCCGCCTCGGCAGCCGCGTCATGGACCCGAAGGCGCAGATCGTCGGCGAGTTCGTGAAGTCGATCCGCGTGCCGGGCTATTACCCGCCGTTGCCCGAGCTGCGCCAGCAGCTGCGCACGATGGTTGGCCTCATGGACGAGCCCGCGCCGGCGTTGGCGCGCATCGAGGACATCCGGATTCCTGGACCCGCCGGCGATATTCCGGCGCGTGTCTATGCCACGCAGGCGTCGAGTGTGCCGCGACCCGCCCTGGCGTACTTTCACGGCGGCGGCTGGGTGCAAGGTGATCTGGAGACGCATCACGGACTTTGCGCGAGGCTGGCGCTGCACGCCAACACGGTCGTCGTCGCTATCGACTACCGTCTGGCCCCCGAGCACAAGTTTCCGGCTGCGGTCGACGATTGCTTCGCCGCGTATCGGTGGCTGAGGACGCACGGCCGCGACGTCGGCGCCGATACCACGCGCGTGGGCGTAGGAGGCGACTCCGCCGGCGGCAACCTGTCGGCCGTGGTGTCTCAGCTCGCGGCATCCGCCGGGGTGCCGGTGCCGACGTGCCAGGCGTTGATCTATCCCGCGGTCGACTTCTCGCTGGACACGGAATCGCACCGCGAGTTAGTCGACGGGCACATCATCCCGCGCGACCGGATCGAATGGTACGGGCAACAGTACCTCCGCACCGAAGCTGACAAGGCCGACCTGCGCGCTTCGCCGCTACGCGCGACGACACTGGCCGGTCAGCCGCCGGCGATGATCGTCACCGCGGGGTTCGACCCGCTGCGCGACGAGGGACGCGCGTACGGCGAGGTGCTGCGCCGGGCCGGTGTCGACGTCGTCTATCGCGAGTTCCCCGGTCAGATCCACGCGTTCGTGTCGCTGACCAAGGCGATTCCGCAGGGCATGACGTGCACGCTCGAGGTCGCGGAGTATCTGCGGAAGAGACTCGGCGGCTAACGCGCTCGCTCAGTCGGCACCCGGCTCGACCTGAAACTCCACGCGTCCGGCGCCATTGGCCGCCGGCGGCGATGTGGCCGTGGGCTTGGCCTCCGCGAGGGTGAGCCGCTTGGCGGCAATCCCTTCCGCCGAGACGAGACGCTCACGGGTTGCGTCGACGCGTCGGCGATCGAGGTCGTTGAGCGCCCCCTCGGGCATCGGCTCGCGCTCGCGGAGCATCGCGAGGCGTTCCTCGACCGTCTCGGGCGGCTTGACCCCCGGCAGATGCGCCTTGAAATACGCTTTACTGACGTTTGGCCCATCCTTCATGCTGCGCGCTTTCTGGAACTCTCGCAGCCGCGCGTACACGGCCGCGGTCTTCAGCGCTTCGGTGTCCACGGCGCTAGGAGTCGGCGAAAGCCCGAGGTTGACGAACGGTGTGCGGCGCATGAAGTCGGCCACGCGCCCGAGGTGTTGCTGCATGTCCGGGACGATGAAAGCGCTGCCCGCCGGGAACGTGATGGGAGACACGGCCGGCTCCTCCAGCGCACTCGCGCTCTCGGTCTGATCGCCGTCGGTCTTATCGCCACCCGTCTTGTCGCCATGTGAAAAGAGGCCCCCGATCGCGCGGAACGGCGCCTTGACGATGTTGGTCAGCACGTTCTTGATCGCGGTCCAGATGGCCTCGCCCAGGTGGAATTTCGGGTCCTTCAGCGAGCCACTCACCGGCACGTTGGCGTGAATCTCTCCGTTGCCATCCTTGACGAGCGACACGATGAGACCCAGCGGCAGCCCGATCCGCCGCTTCACCTCGTCGGTGCCGCTGCTTGGCGCGACCTGCAGCTTGCCGACGACGACATCGTTCTTTGCATCGAGCGCGTCGCCGTCGAGCTTGAAGCTCATCTTGTATTGCAGCTCGCCGTTCTTGATCGCCCAGCCGGTGGCGGCGGTGGCGTAGGGATCGACGCTAGGCAGCTTGAAGCTGCGCAGCTCGCCGGTGAGATCGATGTAGGCGGGGGAGCCGATCGACCCGACCTCCCCACGCACGTCCAGCGTGGCGTCACGTCCGACCATCGACTGCACGGCCACTTGCGCGCGCTCGCCGCGGCGATTGTTGAGATTCCTCACGCTGGCCTCGATCCGCGAGAGATCCTGTGACGCCGCCGGCTTGGTGGTCTGGTCGACAAATCGGACGGAGCCGTCCTGCAGGCGAACCTCTTTGAAATCGAGCTGCATCGTGTCGAGCAGGTTGTCGGACTTCTTCTGCGGCGGACTCCGCGGCTCGTCCTGATGTGACGGGCTTGCCGATGGCGCCGGCGCCGGCGTTTCGAAGAGCTTGACGAGATTGAACGAGCCGTCGGCCTGCCGCTCCGCCTGCACGGCGAGACGCCGAAATCCTGCCTTGGCCACCGCCGCGCGCTTTGGCCAGTCGAAGTCGATGCCGACCAGCTCCGCGCGCTCGACACGGATCGCCGGGTGGCTGGCGCCCGGCGCGCGGATCTCGACGTCCTGCGCCCAGCTGTTGCCCCTGGACGCCAGCACCCTGTTGTCGTCCTTCAGCACGATACGGTTGCGGCTGTCGCCGCTGAAGCGTCCGGAAAGCTGCGCCGGCACGGGAATGTATGCCTGATACGGAGTGATCGGCGCGTCGCGCAGCTTGAAGACGAGATCGGCGTCGAGAGGCTTCGGAACGATAGGCCCGTTGATCTCGAGCGTCCCGCCGCCGGGCATCGTCGTGGCCAGGGCCAGGTTCGCCGGACGCTTGGGTGGCCACGTGAAATCGGTCACCGTCACCTGCAGCCTGGTGAGCGCCAGCGCCGTCAGCGGCTTGACCGACGCGTCCACGAACGTCGCGCTGCTCGGAGTGAGTGTGATCCGGTCGACGACGATTTGTTCGAATCCGCGCGAGAGCGCTTTCAGGATCGGAAACAGCTTGCGCTCGAGCGGCGGCGCGGCAACCGGCGAGGCAGGCGGCGGCGCGGCGCCCGGACCGGCCGCCGCCTTTGGTGCGAACATCTCCACCACGTCGATGGCCCCTGTCTGGTCGCGATGGACGCTGACGTCGACACCCTCGATCACCACGTTGGCCAGCGCGAGCGTGCGGCGGATCGCATCGGCTTCCTTCACTTCGACGGCAATGCGCGAGACGCCGATGAACGGATCATTCTTGCCGCTCCATGCGATCGCCTCGCGCTCGAGCGTCGCGGTGCCCGAGAGTGCCGCCCGCGTCAGCTCGTTGCCCGGCTGATCGATCGTGGCTCCCAGCGCGAGCGCGAGCCGTCCGCCCTTCGGACGATATGGCGTCGCGGCGTAGATATACGGACCGAGTCGTCGGGTCTCGAAGCCGTCGAGGGTGAGCTTCACGTTCGCCTTGGGTGGATCGACTCTCAGCGGGTCGGCGGTCACGTCGAGCCTGGCCTCGTCGATTCGGGCGCTCATGTTCGCTCGGCCCAGCGCAGCGTCGCGCCGGGTGGTGACGCCGGCGACCTCGATGCCGAGATCTCGCACGAGCCACTCGGCTGTCGGCGAGATCACCTGATCGCGCGCATGAACGGTGCCCCGGGAAAGCGTGAAACGCCCGAGTGTGACCGTCCATCGGCTGGGTTCCGATGTCGGCTTGGGGAGCAAGTCGGAGAAGTTGAACTCGCCCGGACCAGTGCGGACGACCCGAATCGATGGCGCGACAATGGCCAGCTCCGTGAGGCGGATGTCTCGGCGCAGCAGCCCGGCCAGCGCGACGCGCGTATCGAGGCGCTCCATTTCTACGAACGCGTCGGGGCGATCGCGCTCGCCGAGCCGGAATTTTTTGATCGCCAGGTGGCCGGTGAAGAGATTGAGGTCGATGTCGTCGATCGCGACGGCACGCCCCGTGCGCTTTGGAATCTGGTGTACCGCGACGCGACGGATGATCTCGGGCAGCGCCCACAGGAACGCGCCGCCCAAGATCACGAGGCAAGCACACGCGATCAGCGCGCGCTTGGACACCGCTTTACCGCTGCGTGACGACGAGCTCGAGCCGGCGGTTCAGTGCACGACCGGCGTCGCTGTTGTTCTCGGCGACCGGGCGGTCCTGTCCGTATCCCTGCGCTTCGATGCGATCGGCCGCCACCCCGCCCGTGACGAGCATCTGCTTCACGGCCTCGGCGCGTTGCAGCGACAGCGCTTTGTTGGCCGTCGCGTCGCCGGTAGCGTCGGTGTGTCCCTCGAGCACGACGTTCACCGACGGATAGGCCTTCAGGACGGCCAGTAATGCCGTCGCCGTGCGCTGCCCTTCGGGCGTGAGCCGTGCCGAGCCCGACTCGAAATGGAGATCGTCGAACACAAACCGCTTCGGCAGATCGGTCGCCGACGGATTCGCGAGGAACGCGCTGAGCTGGTGTACGGGGCCGCCTTCGCCCACGCTGACCTTCGCGCCGTCGGGCAGCGTGATACTCGCGAGCTGTCTCGGCGCCGCCGACGGCGCATCGGTCCGCGTCGAAGCGAGCTGCGGCTGTTGCCCGCGGTTCACGAGGAAAATCAGGAACGCCACCGCGGCGAGGCCGGCCAGCAGCGCAGGCCACCAGTTGCCGATTCCAGATGGCCTGGCATAGGGCTCGTGCACGCGGAGGCTTGGCTGGCTTACGATCGGCTCGCGCGGGATCGGTTCGCGCGTGCTCGGGGTCTCGGCCTGGCTGCCAGCGAGGAAGACGTCTTTCAGTCCGAGCAGACCGCTCACGCCCGCCGGCAGCGCGCCGAGTAGCGACGTCCGCTCGCCCGCCAGCATCGTCGCCAGGCCGGAGGCGCCGAGCCCGCGCGACACTATCTGCTTGCCCAGCACGCTCATCACGATCGGCGTTGCCGCCGCGAGGATCGTCGACGCGGATCCGCGTGCCATGCCGGCGCCGCTGGCGATCAGATCCGTGATGCTGTCGGCCTTGCCGCCAAACACGCCCGAGAATAGTTGCGCGCCGGCCGCCAGAAGACTGCTCGTGCCGCCGCCGCCTCCGAGACGGCTTCCGAGGTTATCGAGGAGATCGCTCCCCCAGCCGCCGTCGGCGACGAGTGAGCGCATGCGCTCGGCACCGCCGGGCGTCGAGGAATTGTGCAGGACACCGGCCAGCACCGCCGGCACGGCTCGACCGAGCGCCGACTCGGTCGTTGCCGGCGTTTCGCCGACCAGGCCGCCGATCTTGCCAACGATGTCCGGCGTCAACGTCTCTTGAACGAGCTGCATCAACGAAGCCATGGGGCCCCCCTTCCGAGATGTCAAAGGCCTTGGTTACCGCGCGGAAGGAGGGCGCAATAGGGCCATTCGGCGCGGACGTTCAGCGTGATGCCGTGGGTTTCAGCGTGTCGTCATGGGTTTCTGCGTGAGGTCGTGGCGCGCGCCGCGAGATACGCACGCCAGCCGCCGTGCGCGGTGATCTCGCGCTGCCCTTCGCAGAGGATCGGCTCCCCGAGCACTCCCAGCACCCCGCTGCCGTCGTCGAGCGTGATCTTGCCGACGCAGAGGCCGGGGGGCTCCTGCTGCAAGATGCTCGCGAGCCCGGCGGCCGGCACCGACCATACCTCGACAGCGATCGTCGCGCCGCCCTTCGCCACGCGCACCATCGCCGGATGTTTGTCGCCGATCGACCAGAGACGATAGACGGGCGCGGTGCGGGCGTCGCGGACGAAGCTCGCGCCCGCAGCTAGCAAATTGCCGTTGAGCTCGAGGCCGCGCATCAGCGTGCCGTTCACGGCGAGCAGGATGTCCATTTGAGAGATTTTACGGTCGGCAGGGTGTATCCAAATTTTTACTCTTGACGAGTTTCGCCGTGCGCGATCGGCGTGTGTTCGCAATCGATCGATAACGGCGCTTGAGCAGCAGGTGTTGGCGTCAGAACGCGCTTTGAGAATTCTCGTTCGAAAAAATCGCGATCCGCATGTGATCGCGCGTCCTAGCGGCGCCGCGAGGCCTCGAAATTTGAGGGTTAAAGTCGGCGCAAGGAGAATCGCTTATGGACCTCGACGGCGCGAGCTTTGTTCCGACTCATCCGAATACCGTCGAGCTCGAGCGCTTGGGCGATCAGATCGCAGAGTTGTCTGCGCATCTCGACGCGGCGACCGCGCGCCTGCTGGATCTGATTCGCGAGTTCGACGCGCGTGGCGGGTGGGGCAACGGCTTCAGCTCCTGCGCCGCGTGGCTCACGTGGCGCGTCGGCCTCGATCCCGGCGCCGCGCGAGAGCGAGTGCGTGTCGCGAGAGCCCTCGGCACGCTACCGCAGCTGGCCCAGGCACTCGCCCGCGGCGAGCTGTCGTACTCGAAAGTCCGTGCGCTCACGCGGGTCGCGACGCCGGAGACCGAAGAGCGACTCCTGGCGGTCGGCCGAGCGGGGACCGCGGAGCATGTTGAGCGCATCGTCCGCGGCTGGCGCCGCGTCGATCGGATCGCTGAAGCGCAGGAGACCACGAAGCGCCACCGGCGTCGGGCCCTGCACGTGTTTCAGGACGAAGATGGCATGGTCGTCATCCACGGCCGCCTGGAGCCCGAGGCCGGGGCGGTGCTGATGAAGGCGCTCGAGGCCGGCCGGGATGCGCTGGCTCAGCGGCGACGCGTTGCCGACGTTTCCGCGGAAACGCCGTCTCACTCTGCCGGTGCAGTCGACGCCGCCGGTGAGTCGATGCGAACCGGCCTGATCATTTCCGAAGATCCACCCAGCTGGGGCCAGCAGCAGGCCGACGCCCTGGCGCTGATTGCGGAAACGGCGC
>DAIRVP010000135.1:0-14698 GCA_036802765.1 Candidatus Rokuibacteriota bacterium | reverse complement strand
GGTGGGCGGACGGTGGGCGCAGGCGTCGTGACCGAGATCGTCGAGTAAGGCGATGGTGACTCTGACCGCCGATCAGAAGATTCGCATCCGACTGAAGGCCTACGATCATCACCTCCTCGATCGGTCGGTCAAAGAGATCGTCGAGACGGTGCGGCGCACGGGCGCCCGCGTCGCGGGCCCGGTGCTGCTGCCAACGATCATCAACCGCTGGACGGTGCTGCGCTCGCCGCACGTCGATAAGACGTCGCGCGAGCAGTTCGAGATGCGCACGCACAAGCGGCTGCTCGACATCGTGGATCCCACGCCGCAGACCGTCGACTCGTTGATGAAGCTCGACTTGCCCGCCGGCGTCGACGTAGAAATCAAGCTCTAATGCGAGTCCGACTGACTTCGCGCCACGTCGTTCTCCCTCGTCGCCGAACCTCACGTACAACTGCGTACGCTCCGGTCGGCTCCTCGCTCGGGCCTCGTGGCGCTCGTCACTCGAAGTCGCACGCGGACAAGGGATAGAGATGGCCCGAAAAGAAGCACTCATCGGCCGCAAGGTCGGCATGACCCAGATCTTCGGCGACGACGGCAGCCACGTGCCCGTGACGGTGGTTCAGGCCGGTCCCTGCACGATCGTCGGGATCCGCAGCAAGGCGACACACGGCTACGATGCGCTTCAGCTCGGCTTCGAGCCGGCGAAGAAGAACGTGTCGAAGCCGCGCGCCGGTCACTTCAAGAAGGCCAACGTCGCGCCCACGCGCGTGCTGCGCGAGGTGCGGCTGGACAAGGTCGAGAAGCCGTACGAAGTCGGCCAGGCGCTCACCGTGGAGCTGTTTGCTCCGGGCGAGATCGTCGACGTTGTTGGCGTGACGAAGGGCAAAGGCTTCCAGGGCGGCGTCAAGCGCCACGGCTGGCTGGGCGGCGAGGCGACGCACGGCTCGATGTTCCATCGCGCGCCGGGCTCGATCGGCGCCTCGTCGGATCCCTCCCGTGTGTGGCCTGGGCACAAGCTGCCCGGCCGCATGGGCGGCGTGCAGCGGACCGTCCTCAACGTGACGGTCGCGCGGGTGCTGCCCGAGCAAAACCTGATCCTCATTCGCGGCGCGGTTCCGGGCGCCAATGGCTCGCTGGTCATGGTGCGCAAGAGCATCAAGACCACGAAAGCGCAGCAGCAAAAGGCTTCGGAGAAGAAGTGATGCCGAGCGTGAAGGTGGTCGACACCAAGGGCAAGGACAAGGGCGCCGTCGAGCTGAAGCCAGACGTGTTCGACGTTGAGATTCGTGTCCCGCTGCTGCACCAGGCCGTCGTGCGCGAGCTCGCCGACCGTCGCGCGGGCACGCACGACACCCGCGGGCGCAGCGAGGTTTCTGGCGGCGGCAAGAAGCCGTGGAAACAGAAGGGCACCGGTCGAGCACGTCAGGGCAGTATCCGCGCCACCCAGTGGAAGGGTGGCGGCAAGCCGTTCGGCCCCACGCCGCGGAGTTACGCCAAGGCGCTGCCGCGCGAGATGCGGCGCGAGGCGCTCCGGGCGGCGGTGGCTGCACGCATCGCGGACGGTGCGCTGCGCGTGGTCGAAGGCGGCCTGCCTTCGGACGGCAAGACGAAAGCGTTGGTGGCGACGCTGGCCGCGATGGGCATGGCGGGCGAGCCGACGCTGCTCGTGACGGCGAAGCTCGGTCAGCCACTCGCGCGCGCGGCGCGCAACGTGCCGTGGCTGACGGTAGAGCCGCCGGCTCACGTCTCGGTCTATCAGCTGCTGCGGGCGCGGCATGTTGTCTTCGAGCAGGCGGCGCTGACCGCGCTGCAGGAAGGCCTTCGAGACCAATGAGGGATCCGCGCGAGGTGCTCATCCGTCCGGTCATGACCGAGAAGACGATGCGCGAGAAAGAAGAGCGCAACACCGTCGCGTTCCGCGTGCGTCCCGATGCCAATAAGGTCGAGATCCGCGCCGCCGTCGAGGCGGTGTTCAACGTCAAGGTGGCCGCCGTCCGCACCGCGTCGTACGAAGGCAAGTTGAAGCGCATGGGTCGTTTCGCCGGGCGTCGGCCCGACTGGAAGAAGGCCGTCGTGACGCTGCAGCCCGGCCACAAGATCGAGCTGGTCGAGGGAGCGTAGAGACGTCATGGGTATCCGAACCGTGAAGCCAACCTCGCCGGCGCGTCGCTATCTCACGTACGTCACGTACGACGAGATCACCAAGACGGAGCCGGAGAAGAGCCTGCTGTCGCCCAAGCGGCGCACGAACGGTCGCAACGCCTACGGGCGCATCACCGTGCGGCACCGTGGGGGCGGCGCCAAGCGCATGCTTCGCGAGGTGGACTTCCGCCGCGACAAATTCGGGATCCCGGCACGCGTGGCTGCCATCGAGTACGATCCGAACCGCTCAGCGCGGCTGGCGCTGCTGCACTACCGTGATGGCGAGAAGCGCTACATCATCGCCCCCCATGGCCTGAAGGTGGACGAGGTGGTGATGTCGGGACCGCAGGCGGACATTCTGCCGGGCAATGCGCTGCCCATCCGGAACATTCCGGTCGGCACGCTCGTGCACAACGTCGAGCTGCAGAAGGGCCGCGGGGCGCAGCTCTGCCGCAGTGCGGGCGCGCAGGCACAGCTCCTCGCCAAGGAAGGGGATCGCGCGACGCTGAAGCTGCCCTCGGGCGAGGTCCGTTACGTCGCGCTCGATTGCATGGCGACGATCGGCCAGGTCGGCAACCTCGACCACGAGAACGTGTCGGTCGGCAAGGCGGGCCGCGTGCGCTGGCGCGGCTTCCGTCCGACCGTGCGCGGCACCGTTATGAATCCGGTCGACCATCCGATGGGCGGCGGCGAAGGCAAGGGCAAGGGCAATCACCCGATGACCCCGTGGGGCAAGCCGACGAAGGGCTACAAGACGCGCCGCGGAGCGCGTCCTTCCGATTCGATGATCGTGACGCGGCGAAAGAAATAGGAGCGGGGCATGGGACGGTCGCTCAAGAAGGGACCCTACATCGACGAGAAGCTGTACGAGCGGATCGAGGAGCTCAATCGGTCACGCCAGAAGAAGGTCCTCAAGACCTGGTCGCGCCGCTCGACGATCGCGCCCGAGTTCGTCGGTCACACGCTTGCCGTGCACAACGGTAAGAAGTTCATTCCGGTCTACGTGACGGAGAACATGGTCGGGCACCGGCTCGGCGAGTTCGCCCTCACGCGCACGTTCAAGGCGCATGGCCAGGCCGAGAAAGCCGCCGCCTCGCCGACGGGGAAGTCCTAGGGTCATGATCACGAGTGCCCGCGCTCGCTTCGTGCGTGTCTCCGCGCGGAAAGCCCGGCTCGTCCTCGATCAGATCCGAGGCAAGTCCGTCGGCGACGCGCTCGCGACGCTCGAGTACACGCCGCGGGCCGCGGCGCGCCTCGTCGAGAAGGTGCTGCGCTCGGCCGTCGCGAATGCCGAGCACAACCATCAGGTGCGCAACCTCGATGATCTGCGCGTGATCCAGGCGATCGCCGACGGCGGGCCTTCGATGAAGCGGGTACAGCCGCGCGCGATGGGGCGCGCGTTCTTCATCCGCCACCGGACGAGTCACCTTACGATCGGCGTCAGCGACGAGCCGGGACGGACCAGCCTGCAGGCGCCGCCCGCGCGTCCGAACGCAACGGCTGCTCCCGCTGCCCGTCCGGCCGAGGGCAGCCGGACGCAGACCCCGAAGGCGCGCCCGGCCAAGGCTCCCGCGCGTGCGGCGCGAAAGCCCAAGGAGAAGAAATAGACGATGGGTCAGAAGACGCATCCGATCGGCTTCCGGCTCGGCAGCACGCGCACGTGGTCGTCGCGTTGGTTCGCGACCAAGAACTACGCCGACTTGCTGCACGAGGACGTGAAGATCCGGCGCTTCATCAAGGACCAGCTCTACCACGCGGGCATCGCGAAGATCGACATCGAGCGCTCGGCCAATCGCGCGCGCATCACGATCTTCACGGCGCGGCCGGGCATCATCATCGGCCGCAAGGGCGCCGAGGTGGAGAAGCTGAAGAACGAGCTGCAGACGCGCACGGGGAAGGAGATCTACCTCAACATCGAGGAAGTGATCCATCCCGAGCTCGACGCCCAGCTTGTGTCCGAAAACGTCGCGCTGCAGCTGCAGAAGCGCGTCGCGTTCCGTCGCGCCATGAAGAAGGCGGTGACCTCGGCGCTGCGGCTTGGCGCCGACGGCATCCGCATCGCGTGCGCCGGCCGGCTGGGCGGCAGCGAAATCGCGCGTCGTGAGTGGTACCGTGATGGGCGCGTGCCGTTGCACACGATCCGCGCCGACATCGACTACGGCCTCGCGACCGCGCATACGACGGCCGGAACGATCGGCGTCAAGGTGTGGATCTTCAAGGGCGAGGTGTTGCGACCCGCTGCGACCGCGGAGGCCTAGGAGCGCGCCATGTTGATGCCCAAGCGCGTCAAGTACCGCAAGGCCCAGCGCGGCAACATGCGCGGCAAGGCCCAGCGCGGCTCGACGCTGTCCTTCGGCGAGTACGGCCTGAAGGCGCTCGAGCCCGGCTGGGTGACGAACCGCCAGATCGAGGCGGCGCGCGTGGCGCTGACGCGCAGCCTCAAGCGCGGGGGCAAGGTGTGGATCCGCGTGTTTCCGGACAAGCCGGTGACGAAGAAGCCGGCCGAGACGCGGATGGGTAAGGGCAAGGGCAACCCAGAGGAGTGGGTGGCCGTGGTGAAGCCGGGCCGAATCCTCTACGAGATGCAGGGCGTGCCGGAGGACGTGGCGCGCGAGGCGTTCCGCACGGCGGCCAACAAGATGGGCATCACGACGAAGTTCGTGACGCGGACCCGGAGTCTCTAAACCATGAAGGCGGCGAAGTGGCGCGATCTGTCGGAGGACGAGCTCACGCAGAAGGCGCGCGATCTGTCCGAAGAGATCTTCAATCTTCGCTTCCAGCTCGCGATGGGCGTGGCGAAGAACCCGTCGCGGATCGGCCAGGCGCGGCGCGACCTCGCGCGCGCGTATACGATCCAGCGCGAGCGCGGCGGCGCGCCGCTGGTGGTGGCGCCGCCGGCCGCGACCCCTGCCAAGAAAGTCGCGGCCAAGACGAAGGCCGCCGACAAACCGGCGAAGGCCGCAAAGAAGCCGAAGGCCGCCAAGGCATCGAAGGCGGCGGCCACGAAGAAGACAGCGAAAGGGTAAGCCGTGGGCGAGCGCAAGAGTCGTGAGGGTGTCGTGGTGAGCGACGCCATGCAAAAGACGCGGGTGGTGCGCATCGAGCGGGTCTTCCGCCATCCGCGCTATCAGCGCGTCATCCGGATGAGCAAGAAGCTCAAGGCCCACGACGAGGGCAACGAGAGTCACGTGGGCGACCGTGTGCTGATCGAGGAGACGCGCCCGCTGTCCAAGGAGAAGCGCTGGCGGATCCGGTCGATCCTGACGAAGGCGGCGCGATGATCCAGCCGCGCTCCATGCTCGATGTCGCGGACAATTCCGGCGCCCGGAAGGTCCAGTGCATCCGCGTGATGGGCGGCTCCAACAAGCGCTACGCCTCCCTGGGAGACACCGTGATCGTGGCGATCAAGGAGGCGGCGCCGGACGGCACCGTCAAAAAGGGCGAGGTGGCGCGGGCGGTGGTGGTGCGCACGGTGAAGGAAGTCCGGCGCAAGGACGGCTCCTACATCCGATTCGATCGGAACGCCGTCGTGCTCATCAAGGCGGACGAAAATCCGGTCGGTACCCGCATCTTCGGACCCGTGGCGCGCGAGTTGCGCGAGCGGCAGTTCACCAAGATCATCTCTCTCGCTCCCGAGGTCATCTGATGCAGAGCATTCACATTCGTCGCGGCGATACGGTTGGTGTCATCGCCGGCAGCGAGCGCGGCAAGCGCGGCAAGGTGCTGCGCGTGCTTCCGGAGAAGGGGCGCGTGCTCGTGGAGCACGTCAACATGATCAAGAAGCACCAGCGCCCCACGCAGAAGCTGCGGCAGGGCGGCATCATCGAGCGCGAAGGGCCGCTCGCTCTCTCGAACGTGCTCGTCGTGTGCCCGAGCTGTGACAAGCCCTCGCGTACCGGCGTCAAGATCCTCACCGACGGCCGAAAAGTTCGGGTCTGCCGTCGGTGCAACGAGTCGATCGACAGAGGCTAGAGCCATGGCAAAAGCCGACGCGACAAAGCCGGCTCCCCGGCCGCAGCAGCAGGGCGGCAAGCCCGCGCAGGCCAAGGGGCAGCCGCGACGGGAAAAGGCTCCGGAGACCCAGCCGGCGGTGGCGAAGGGCCGGCCGAAGGGCACCGGGCAGGTCCCCGCGCGCTTGAAGGACAACTTCGCGAAGGCGATCGTTCCCGCGCTCATGAAGGAGCGCGGCTACGACAACGTCTGGGCCGTGCCGCGCCTGAACAAGATCGTCATCAACATGGGCGTGGGCGAGGGCCGGGACAACGCCAAGATCATGGATTTCGCGACCGCGGATCTGCAGGCGATCACGGGACAGAAGCCCATCGTGACGCGCGCGAAGAAATCGATCGCGAACTTCAAGCTGCGCGAGGGCGTTCCCATCGGCGCCAAGGTCACGCTCCGCGCCGCGCGCATGTACGAGTTCTTCGACCGGCTGGTGAACGTGGCCCTGCCGCGCGTGCGCGACTTCAAGGGCGTGCCGCCCAAAGGCTTCGACGGCCGCGGCAACTACGCGCTGGGTCTGCGGGAGCAGCTGATCTTCCCCGAGATCGTCTACGACAAGATCGACAAGGTCCGCGGCATGGACATCATCTTCGTGACCACCGCCCGGACCGACGAGGACGCGCGAGCGCTTCTCACGCACCTCGGCATGCCGTTCAGGGAGTCATAGGGTATGGCCAAGACCGCGCTGATCATGAAGAGCCAGGCGCCGGCGAAGTTCAAGACCCGCGCCTATCACCGATGCAAGCTCTGCGGACGCCCGCGGGCGTACATTCGAAAATTCCAGATGTGCCGTCTGTGCTTCCGCGAGCTCGCCCTCAAGGGCGAGGTGCCGGGCGTCGTGAAGGCGAGCTGGTAGGTATGCGCAGCGACCCGATCGCCGATCTCCTCACGCGTATTCGAAACGCCAGCCGCGCCGAGCACGAGAAGTGCGACATCCCCTCCAGCAAGCTGAAGGTTCGCATCGCAGAGCTGCTCAAGGAGGAAGGCTTCATCAAGAACTTCCGCGTGCTCGAGGACAGCAAGCAGAACACGCTGCGCGTGTACCTCAAGTACGGCACGGGCAACGAGAAGATGATCTCCGGGCTGGTGCGTGTGTCCACACCGGGCCGGCGCGTCTACGTGACCCATGACAAGATTCCGTCGATCCTGGCCGGCATGGGCGTCGCGCTCGTCTCCACGTCGAAGGGCGTGGTGACCGATCGCGAGGCCCGCAAGCAGAAGGTCGGCGGCGAAGTGCTCGCGTACGTCTGGTAGGGGGTCCGATATGTCTCGCATCGGCAGGAAGCCCGTTCCGATTCCCCAGGGTGTGAAGGTGCAGGTGGCGGACGGCACCGTGCGGGCCGAAGGTCCGAAGGGCAAGCTGAGCCAGCCCGTTCCTCCGCCGCTCTCCGCGAAGGTCGAGGGTAACGTTCTCGTCATCGCGCGGCCGGACGACGACCGTCACGTGCGCGCGCTTCACGGCCTCACGCGGGCGCTCATGGCGAACATGGTGTCCGGCGTGAAAGATGGCTTCGAGCGCAAGCTCGAGATCCTCGGTATCGGCTATCGGGCGCAGATGCAGGGCAAGGCGATCCAGCTCGCCCTCGGGTATTCGCACCCGGTGATCTTCCCGCTGCCGGAGGGCATCACCGCCGAGATCGACAAGCAGGTGGGCATCACGCTGAGGGGCGCAGACAAGGCGCTGCTCGGCCAGACGGCGGCCAAGCTGCGCGCGCTCCGTAAGCCCGATCCCTATAAAGGCAAGGGCATCCGGTACCTCGGCGAGTACGTTCGCCGCAAGGTCGGCAAGAAGGCGGGCGCGAAGTGATCACGCGGGATCGGCGCAGCCCGCGCGACAAGCGGCACTACCGCCTGCGGCGCTACGTGCGTGGGTCGGCGGCCCGGCCGCGGCTCGCGGTGTTCCGAAGCCTCGGTCACATCTATGCGCAGCTCGTCGACGACGATTCGGGACGCACGGTCCTCGCCGCCGACAGCTGCAGCAAGGCGTTTCTGGCGCAGCACAAGACGGGCGGCAACGTCGCCGCCGCCAAGGTCGTCGGCACCATGCTGGCCGAGAAGGCCAAGGCGGCAGGCATCAAGAGCGTCGTGTTCGATCGCGGCGGCTACAAGTACCACGGCCGGGTGAAGGCGCTGGCGGACGCCGCGCGCGCCGGCGGCCTTACCTTCTAACGGAGCAGGAGACAACCGAGTGGCGGAAGCCAAGATCGATCCGAGCGTGCTGGAGCTGAATGACCGCGTGGTTTCCATCAATCGCGTGGCCAAGGTCGTCAAGGGCGGCCGCCGCTTCTCATTCACGGCGCTGGTCGTCGTCGGCGATGGACGTGGCCACGTCGGCGTTGGTCTGGGCAAGGCCCACGAGGTGCCGGAAGCCATTCGTAAAGCGGTCGAGCACGCCAAGAAAGATCTGATCTTCGTGCCCCTGCGGGAGACGACGATTCCGTGCGAGATCACCGGCCACTTCGGCGCTGGGCGCGTGTTCCTTAAGCCCGCCGTGCCGGGCACCGGAGTCATCGCGGGCGGTGCCGTGCGGCCGGTGCTCGAGGCCGCCGGCGTCCAGGATATCCTCACGAAGACGCTCGGCACCAACAATCCCCACAATGTGCTCAAAGCGACCATCGACGCGCTCCGCCGCATCAAGCGGCTTCAAGATCTGCATGCCGCGCGCCGCAAGGGTGTGGCAGACGGCGGCGGCGTGGAGGAGACGGCCGGTGCCCGGCAAGAAGCTTAAGATCACGCTGACGAGATCGATCATCGGGCTGTCGCCCACGCAGGAGGCCACGGTGAAGGCCCTCGGGCTTCGCCGCATGCACCAGACCGTCTCGCACGACGACACGGCGACGATCCGCGGCATGATCGCCGCGGTGCCGCACGTGCTGCAGGTGAGCCATGAAGCTCAGTGATCTGCGACCCGCGCCCGGCGCGGTCAAGTCTCGCAAGCGCGTCGGCCGCGGGCCGGGTTCAGGGCACGGCAAGACGTCGACGAAGGGCAACAAGGGCCACAACGCGCGCTCCGGCGGCGGCAAAGGCGGCGGCTTCGAGGGCGGGCAGATGCCACTGTACCGCCGGCTGCCCAAGCGGGGCTTCCTGCCTCACGGCGGCCGCGAGGATTACGCGATCGTGAACCTCAAATCGCTGGGCTCGTTCGGCGCCAACGCCGTGGTCGATCCCGAGGGCCTCGTCAAGGCGGGGCTCGTCAAGAACGGCGAGCGCGGCCGCATCAAGGTGCTTGGCGGCGGTGACCTGGAGCATGCGCTGACCGTGCGGGTGCACGCCGTCAGCGAGTCGGCGAAGACCAAGATCGAGGCCAAAGGCGGGCGCGTCGAAGTGCTCGCCGGCCGAACGGTGTCAGGCTCGTGATCGAGGGTCTCGCGAGCTTTCAGAACGTCTTCAAGATCCCGGAGCTGAAGCGTCGCGTTCTCATCACGGCGGGGCTGCTCATCGCCTACCGCATCGGCGCGCACGTGCCAACTCCCGGCATCGACGGGCACGCGCTGGCGCGCGTGTTCGATCAGGCGCAGAACAACCTGCTCGGCATGGTCGATTTGTTCTCGGGCGGCAACCTGCGCCGACTGTCGATCTTCGCGCTCGGCATCATGCCGTACATCTCGGCGTCGATCATCCTGCAGCTGCTGACCGTGGTCATCCCGTCGCTGGAGCGGCTCGCGAAGGAAGGCGAGGCCGGGCGAAAGAAGATCACGCAATACACGCGCTACGGCACGATCGTGCTCTCGATCGTGCAGTCATTGGGCATCGCGTACGGCCTGGAATCGATGCGACCCGATGGGGTCGCCATCGTCACCTCTCCGGGCTGGGGCTTCCGTCTGCTCACGATGGTGACGCTCACGGCGGGGACGGCGCTGATCATGTGGATCGGCGAGCAGATCTCCGAGAAGGGCATCGGCAACGGCATCTCGTTGATCATCTTCGCGGGTATCGCGGTTCGTCTGCCGTCGGCGGTCGCCGCGTCGTACACGCTGATCTCGAACCGTGAGATGAGCCTCTTCACCTTCGTCATCATCGTGGGGGCGATGGTGCTCGTCACCGCCGCCGTGGTGCTCATGCAGGAAGGGCAGCGCAAGATCCCGGTGCAGTACGCCAAGCGCGTGGTGGGCCGGCGCGTCTACGGTGGCCAGTCCACGCACATTCCGCTCCGGATCAACACGGCAGGCGTCATCCCGGTGATCTTCGCCTCGTCACTGATCCTCTTCCCCGCCACGCTGACGCGCTTTGCACCTCATCCCTGGATGCAGGCGATCTCCGATGCGCTGTCGCCGGGGCGGCTGACCTACACCGTGCTGTACATGGCGCTGATCGTGTTCTTTACGTACTTCTACACGGCGATCGTCTTCAATCCCATCGATCTCGCCGACAACATGAAGAAATACGGCGGCTTCATTCCGGGCGTCCGGCCGGGCAAGAAGACCGCGGAGTACATCGACCGCACGCTGACGCGCATTACGCTGCCCGGCGCGCTGTTCCTGGCGCTGATCTCGGTCCTGCCGGACATGCTGATCCGTGGCTTCAACGTGCCGTTCTATTTCGGCGGCACGAGTCTGCTGATCGTCGTCGGTGTGGCGCTCGACACGGTCCGGCAGATGGAGTCTCATCTGCTGATGCGGAACTACGAAGGCTTCCTCAAGCGATCGCGGTCGCGCTCCGGCGCGTTCTCGAGGACGTGAGGGTGCGCGTCGCGTTTCTCGGTCCGCCCGGCGCCGGCAAGGGAACTCAAGCCCGCGACCTCGCGCGCGAATGGAATGTGCCGCACGTGGCCACCGGCGACATGCTTCGGGAGGCCGCGGCGGCCGGCACCCCGCTCGGCCGCGAGGCCAAGGGCTACATGGATCGCGGCGCGCTCGTGCCCGACGACGTCATCATCCGTATGATCGCCGAGCGCCTGGCGAAGCCCGACGCCCGCTCAGGGTTCCTGCTCGACGGCTTTCCGCGCACGATCGCGCAGGCGGAGGCGCTCGAGCGCTTGCTCAAGGATCTCGGCCAGGTCCTGGAGCGGGTCGTCTACTTCGACGTCTCGGAGCCCGAGCTGCTGCGGCGACTGACGGGGCGCCGCGTGTGCCGGAACTGCCAGACCGCCTTCCATCTGGTCTCGGCGCCGCCGAAGACGGCGGGCGTCTGCGATCGCTGCGGCGGCGAGCTCTACCAGCGTGACGACGACAGCGAAGCGACGGTGCACAATCGCCTGGGCGTCTATGCACGGCAGACCGCGCCACTGCTCGATTGGTACCGCGCCCGCGGCCTGCTGAGCTCTGTGCGCGGCGAGGGCGCCATCAGTGATATCCGTCGGGCCGTGCGCGTCGCGGCGCAGGGGGCGGCCGCGTGATCGAGCTCAAGTCGGCCCGCGAGATCGGCCTCATGCGTCGAGGCGGCCACATCCTCGCCGACGTCGTCGATCGGCTGCGTGACACGGTCAAGCCGGGCATGTCGACCCTGGAGATCGACGAGGGCGTCGAGAGCTTCATCACCGCTCGCGGCGCGAAGCCGGCCTTCAAGGGCTATCGCGGGTTTCCCGCGACGGTGTGCATCTCGATCAACGAGGAAGTCGTTCACGGCATCCCCTCCGCCCAGCGCCGCATCGAGGAAGGCGACATCGTCGGCCTGGATCTCGGGTGTATCGTGGAGGGGTACTACGCGGACTGCGCGTTCACCCTCGCGATCGGCGACGTCCCCCCGAAGGTGCAGCAGTTGCTCGACGTCACCCGCGAGAGCCTCGATCAGGCCATCCAGGAGTGCCGGCCGGGGCGCCGCCTTTCAGACGTCTCGCACGCGGTGCAAGCGCACGTTGAGCGCCATGGCTTCGCGGTCGTGCGCGCCTTCGTCGGCCACGGCATCGGCCGGGCGCTTCACGAGGATCCGCAAGTCCCGAACTTCGGCGATCCCGGCCGCGGGCCGCAGCTGCGTCCGGGCATGGTGCTGGCGATCGAGCCGATGGTGACGATGGGGAGCTGGGAAGTGAAGGTACTCGACGACGGCTGGACGGCGGTGACGCGCGACGGCAGTCTGGCCGCGCACTTCGAGCACACCATCGCCGTCACGGACGCCGAGCCGGAAGTGCTGACGAGCCGGACGGGCCGTTCCGTCAAGGTGGCGTGACAGCCATGCCGAAAGAAGACGCGATCGAGGTGGAAGGCACGGTGGTGGAGCCGCTGCCGAACGCGATGTTCCGCGTGGAGCTCGAGAGCGGCCACCGCGTGCTCGCGCATGTCAGCGGCAAGATGCGCATGAACTTCATTCGCATACTCCCTGGCGATCGCGTGAAGGTCGAGCTGTCGCCGTACGACCTCACGCGCGGCCGGATCACGTACCGATTCAAGTAGAGCGAGGATCATGGTGGGGGTGCGAGCCGCAACCGAAGGTGAGGCGAGTCTGTGAAGGTTCGACCGTCGATCAAGGTGCGCTGCGAGAACTGCAAGATCGTGAAACGGCAAGGCGTCACGCGGGTCATTTGCAAGAACCCGCGGCACAAGCAGAGACAGGGCTAACGGAGAAAGCGTATGGCACGAGTGGCGGGAGTCGATCTGCCGAGAGAGAAGCGGGGCGAGATTGCGATCACGTACATCTACGGGATCGGCAAGCCCACCGCGATCAGCGTCCTTAAGAAGGCCAATATCGATCCCAACAAGCGGGTGAAGGCGTGGTCGGACGAGGAGACGGCGCGGGTGCGCGAGATCATCGAGCGTGAGCTCAAGGTCGAGGGCGACCTGCGGCGCGAGATCTCGATGAACGTCAAGCGGCTCATGGACATCGGCTCCTACCGCGGCATCCGCCACCGCCGTGGCCTGCCCGTGCGTGGCCAGCGCACACACACCAACGCGCGAACCCGCAAGGGCAAGACGCGCGGCGTGATGGTCAAGAAGAAGCCCGTGGCGGCGCCGGCCCCGGCCGCTGCGCCGGCGGCGGCGCCGAAGGCGGGAGCGTAAGTCATGGCCGAGCAGACGCAAGGCAAGCCGGCGCCGCGCAAGAAGGGCGGCAAGCGCAAGGAGCGGCGCGAGGTTCGCACCGGCGTCGCCCACATCCAGGCGACGTTCAATAACACGATCGTCACGCTCACCGACAAGACGGGAAACGTCGTGTCCTGGTCGAGCGCGGGCAGCGCGGGCTTCAAGGGCTCGCGCAAGTCGACGCCGTTCGCCGCCCAGACGGCGGCGGAGCTGGCTGCCCGCAAGGCGATGGAGCAGGGGCTCAAGCAGATCGAGGTCTTCGTCCGCGGGCCGGGGGCTGGCCGCGAGGCGGCCATCCGCTCGCTGCAGGCCGTGGGTCTCGAGATCACCGCGATCCGCGACGTGACGCCGATCCCGCACGACGGCTGCCGGCCGCCGAAGCGGCGGCGGGTGTAGGGGGCCGCGATGGCACGATACAGCGACGCGAAGTGCCGGCTCTGTCGGCGTGAGGGTCAGAAGCTGTTTCTCAAGGGCGCGCGCTGCTTCACCGACAAGTGCGCGATCGAGCGCCGCAACTATCCACCTGGGCAGCACGGCCTCAACCGCGGCAAGCTGACGCCATACGGCATCCAACTGCGCGAGAAGCAGAAGGCCAAGCGGATCTACGGCGTGCTGGAATCGCAGTTCCGCAAGTACTTCCAGTGGGCGGAAAGCGAGAAGGGCGTGACGGGCGAAAATCTATTAAGGCTGCTCGAGCTGCGTCTCGACAACGTCGTGCACCGCCTGGGCTTCGCCGCCTCGCGCCGGGAGTCGCGGCAGATGGTGGCCCACGGCCACTTCGCCGTCAACGGTCGCAAGGCGTCGGTCCCCTCCATGCTCCTCAAGGTCGGTGACGCCGTGCAGCTGCGCGCGACCTCGAAGATGGCCCCGCGGGTGGACGACAACGTGAACGCCGGCCGTGGCCAGCTACCGCAGTGGCTGGAGATCGAGCCGAACGAGCGCCGTGGCGTGGTGCGGAGCCTGCCGCTCCGCGAGGACATCCAGATTCCTGTCAGCGAGCAGCTCATCGTCGAGCTGTACAGCAAGTAGGAGCCGATCGCCGATGCCGCGTATTCCGTTTCAGAAGCCCAAAAAGGTCGAGTGGGAGATCCTCAGCGATCGCTATGGCCGGCTCGTGGCCGAGCCGTTCGAGAAGGGCTACGCCCTGACCGTCGGCAATTCACTGCGGCGCACGTTGCTGTCGATCATCCCCGGGGCGGCCGTCTCGTGGGTCAAGATCGATGGGGTGCGGAGCGCCGAGACGAAGGTGCCTGGCGTGGTCGAGAGCACCATGGACGTCCTGCTCAACCTCAAGAAGCTGTCGGTACAGGTGCCGTCGCAGGAGCCCCGCGTCGTTCGCCTGGAGATCGCCGGTCCCAAGACGGTGAAGGGCGAAGACGTGCCCGAGACGGATGTCGAGATCATGAATCCCGAGGTGACCCTGTTCACCGTCGAGGCGGGCGCCCGCGTGTCGATGGAGCTCGGCATCGGCGTCGGTCGGGGGTACGAGGCGGCGGATCACAAGCGACAGGTGCCGGCTGGCGCACTCGTCGTCGACGCCGCCTTCTCGCCGATCACGCGCGTCGCCTACAACGTCGAGATGTCGCGGCTCGGCAAGATCACCGACTACGAGAAGCTGG
>DAIRVP010000134.1:0-14704 GCA_036802765.1 Candidatus Rokuibacteriota bacterium | reverse complement strand
CCGCCTGCTGCACGCCCTTGCCGCCATAGCGCTGGGCGTCGCCGTCGCGCAGCTCCACCGCCTCGCGCTTGCCGGTCGACGCGCCTGACGGTACGGCCGCGCGGCCCCACGCGCCGGATTCGAGCTGGACCTCGACCTCGACGGTGGGATTCCCTCGCGAGTCGAGGATCTCGCGTGCATAGACGCCGGTGATGGCGGACATGGCTCAGGACCTCCGTTCGAGCACGAAGTCGGCGAGCGCGCGGATCGGCTCTGCCGACGGCCCGAGCGGCTCCAGACAGCGCTTCGTCTCCGCGATCAGCATCCTGGCCCGCTGCTTGGACGCCTCGAGGCCGTGGTACGCGGGGTACGTCGCCTTCTTTTTCCGCACGTCGCTGCCGGCCGTTTTGCCGAGCTCCGCGAGGTTGCCTTCGACGTCGAGGATATCATCCACGATCTGGAACGCGAGCCCGAGCGCCTCCCCCGCGCGCCGAATCGCGGCGACCTGCTCGGCGCCTCCGCCGGCCAGCGTCGCCCCCGCCGTGAGCGAAACCCGGATCAGCGCGGCCGTCTTGTGTCGGTGAATGTACTCCAGCGTGTCGGCGCCGACGTCCTTTCCCTCCGATTCGATGTCGATGACCTGCCCGCCCACCATGCCGTCGGTGCCCGCGGCGTCGGCCACGTCGGCCACCACGCGCGCGATGACGCGCGGGTCGGGCAGGCGCGCGGCGTTGTCGGCGATGAGACGAAATGCCAACGTGAGCAGCGCGTCGCCAGCGAGAATCGCCATCGCGTCGCCGAACACTTTGTGGTTGGTGAGGCGCCCGCGGCGGTAGTCGTCGTCGTCCATGGCCGGCAGATCGTCATGGATCAGCGAGTACGTGTGGATCAGCTCGAGCGCGCACGCGGTGTCGAGCACATCGTCGGCCGCGCCGCCGACGGCCTCGGCGCCGGCGATGACCAGCGTGGGACGCAATCGCTTGCCGGGCGCCAGCACGCTATAGCGCATGGCGCGATGGAGATTGATCGGCACGAGATCCTCGGACGGCAGGACGCGGTTCAGCGCGCCGTCCACCAGCGTGCGCCGCGCGTCGAGATAGCTCTTGAGATCGAACGTCACCGCTCCTCCTCTTCCCAGGCGAGCGGCTTCGTCGTCGTGGCGCCGCTCTCGTCCTTGGCGAGCAGCTCGATCCGGCGCTCGGCGTCATCGAGGTACTTCGCGCACTGGCGCGCGAGCGAGACACCTTCCTCGAAGACCTTCAGCGATTCCTCGAGCGGCAGGTTGCCGGCCTCCAGCGCGGTCACGATCTGCTCCAGCCGGGTCAGGCAATCCTCAAACTTGAGGTCGCTCATCGTGCTCCTTCTTGCCGGTCACCCGCGCTTGCAGCCGGCCCTCATGCAACATCACCGCGATGTCGTCGCCGACAGGCACCTGGTCCACGCTCCGCACGATCTCGCCGGACGAGGTCAGCGTGAGGCTGTAGCCGCGCGCGAGCACAGCCAGCGGCGACAGCGAGTCGAGGCGGCCGGCCACGCCGACCAGACGGTGACGGCGCCGGTCGAGCCCACGCGCCAGGGCGCGATCGAGTCGCCCCGTGAGGTCGTCGAGCCGGCGGCGGTCATGCCGCGTGCGGACCACGGGATTGCGCGCGCGCAGGTCGCGCGTGGCGAGCTCCACTCGATGCGCCGCGTGGCGTACGGAGGCGCGCACCGCGCGATACAACCGCGCCGCGGCGTCGTCGAGGCGCCGTGTGAGGTCTCGCAGCGGCCGGTGCGGATCGGTCAGCACGCGGCGGGTGCGGACCGCTTCGAGCCGATCGCGCTGCGCCTCCAGCCGGCGGCTCATGGCGCGCACGAGACGGCGGCGCAGGTCGCTGACCGATTCGGCCACCGCGCGCTTCTCGCGCACGACCAGCTCGGCCGCCTGGGACGGCGTGGCCGCACGCACATCGGCGACGAAGTCGGCGATCGTGAAGTCGACCTCGTGGCCGACCGCCGAGACGATCGGAATCTTGCTCGCCGCGATTGTGCGCGCGAGCATCTCGTCGTTGAAGGCCCACAGGTCTTCCAGCGAGCCGCCGCCGCGGCCGACGATGATGACGTCGACGCCGCCCAGCGCATTGAGCTCGCGAATGCCCTGCGCGACCTCGGCGGCGGCGCCCTCGCCCTGCACCTTCGCCGGGGCCACCACCACGTGGATCTCGCCGAACCGGCGGCCGATGACGCGGAGCATGTCGTGCAGCGCCGCGCCTCGCGGTGAGGTCACGATGCCGATCTTGCGCGGAAAGCGGGGCAGCGCGCGCTTGCGTGCCTGATCGAACAGACCTTCGCGGCCGAGGCGCTCCTTGAGCTGCTCGAACGCGAGCTGCAGCGCGCCGAGTCCGCGCGGCTCGAGCAGCTCGACGACCAGCTGGTACTCGCCGCGCTGCGGATAGATCTCGATGGCGCCGAAGGCCAGCACGTGCAGCCCGTCGGCCGGCTCGAAGCGGATGCGCCGCATGCGGTTGCGAAAGAGCACCGCGCGGATCTGCGCGCCCTCGTCCTTCAGCGTGAAATACGCGTGGCCCGAGCCGTAAACCTTGAAGTTGCTGATCTCGCCTTCGACCCAGACGGTGGGAAAGCGCTCCTCGAGCGCCATGGCCAGCCGCCGCGACAGCTCGGAGACGCTCCAGATCGTGCGTTCGCTTCGACTGGGGGCCGGAGTGCTCACGCGACCGTCAGCGCCCGGCCTGCCGCTCGGCCGCGGCCAGCGTGTTCTTCAAGAGCATGGCGATGGTCAGCAGACCGACGCCTCCCGGAACCGGCGTGACGCCGCCCGCGCGCTTCTCGACCGATTCGAAGTCGACATCGCCGGCCAGCCGACCGGTGTCGAGTCGGTTGACGCCGACGTCGATCACCCACGCGCCCTCCTTCACCATGTCGCCGGTGATCATGCGCGGGCGGCCGGCGGCGACGCACAGCACGTCGGCGCGGCGCGTGTGCTCGGCGAGATTGCGCGTGCGCGTGTGGCACATCGTCACCGTCGCGTTCCGCGCGAGCAGCAGCTGAGCGAGCGGCTTGCCGACGAGGCGCGAGCGGCCGACCACGACCGCCTCGGCGCCTTCGAGCTTGACGCCATAGTGATCGAGAATTGCCAGACACCCCGCAGGCGTGCACGGCACGGTCCCGCGCTCACCGGCGAGCAACCGCCCGAGATTCATCGGATGCAAGCCGTCGACGTCCTTTTCGGGATCGATCGCGGCCAGCGCGGCGGTTTCATTGAGGCCCTTCGGCAACGGCAGCTGCAGCAGGATGCCGTGGACGCCCGGGTCGGCGCTCAGCGTTCGAAGCAGACGCTCCAGATCGGCCTGCGCGATCCCTTGCGGATACAGATGATCGCGCGTGCCGATTCCCACGGAGTCCGCCGCGCGCTTCTTGCCGCGCACGTAGATCTGCGAGGCGGGATCCTCACCGATCAGCACGACGGCGAGCGTCGGCGCCACGCCGCGCGCCTGTTTCAGGCGCTCGACGCCAACGGTGACGTCGGCGAGCACGCGCTCCTGGACGGGCTTGCCGGCGAGGATCACGCGGCCACACGTACCCGATGAATGTCCGTGGCGCGGCCGCTCTCCGGCTCGATCGCGATCACGACGCCGTGCAGGGCCGCCGGTCCCTTCGCGGGCTCGAACCGCACGGGCATCTGGGTGAGGAAGCGCTGCAGGATGGCCTCGCGGTCGACGCCGATGACGCCCTCGGTCGGCCCGGTCATGCCGAGATCGGTGATGTAGGCGGTGCCGCCGGGCAGCACGCGCTCGTCGGCCGTTTGCACGTGACGATGCGTGCCGACGACGGCGCTCACACGGCCGTCGAGATACCAGCCCATCGCCTGCGACTCGCTGGTCGCCTCGCAATGCATGTCGACGAGGATGATCGGCGTCTCGCGGCGCAGCTCGGGCAGGATCTCGTCCGCCTTCCGGAACGGGCAGTCGATCGGGGTCATGAACACGCGGCCCATGAGATTCACCACGGCCACGCGGTGCGGACCGCACTTGACGGTGACGTAACCCACACCCGGCGTGCCGGCCGGGAAGTTGGCCGGCCGCAGCAACAGGTTGTCCTTGGTGATGAATTCGATGATCTCTTTCTTGTCCCAGATGTGGTTGCCGGACGTCAGCACGTCGGCTCCCTGCTCCAGCATCTGCTTGGCCATCGCGGCCGTCACGCCGAAGCCGCCGGCGGCGTTCTCGCAGTTGACGACGCAGAAGTCGATCGCGTGCTCTTCGCGCAGCCGCGGCAGAAGCTTGGCGAGCGCAGCACGGCCCGACTCGCCGAACACGTCTCCGACCATCAGCACCTTCATGCCGCTACTTTGCCACCTCGACCGCGCGCGTCTCGCGGATCACGACGACTTTGATGTGCCCGGGGTATTGCATCTCCGCTTCGATCCGCTTGGAGATGTCCTTGGCAAGCTGGTGCGCGTCGAGGTCCGACACGACCTCCGCCCGCGTCATCACGCGCAGCTCGCGGCCGGCCTGGATGGCGTAGCACATGTCGACGCCCTTGTAGGACAGCGCGATCTCTTCGAGCTGGGCCAGCCGCTTGATGTAGGACTCCAGCACGTCGCGCCGCGCGCCGGGGCGCGCCGCCGAGATGCCGTCGGCGGCTTCCACCAGAACGGCCTCGACCGTCTCCGCCTTGACGTCCTCGTGGCCGCAGAGCGCGGCGTTGATCACTTGAGGGCTCTCGTTGTACTTCGTCAAAACTTGAAGACTGAGCTCCGGATGGCTGCCCTCCTGCTCGTGGGTCAGCGCCTTGCCGATGTCGTGCAGCAAGCCCATCCGCTTGGCGAGCTTGGGATCGGCGCCGACCTCGGCGGCCATCATACCCGCCAGCCACGCGACCTCTTTGGAGTGCTGCAGGCAGTTCTGGCCGTAGGAGGTCCGGTACTTCATCCGGCCCACGAGCTTGACGAGCTCGGGATGCAAGCCATGCACGCCGACCTCGAAGCATGCCTTGTCGCCTTCTTCTCGGAGGTGGACGTCCATCTCCTGCTTGACCTTGTTGACGACTTCTTCGATCCGCGCGGGATGGATGCGGCCGTCGGCCACGAGCCGCTGAAGCGCCAGCCGTGCGATCTCGCGGCGGTAGGGGTCGTACGCGGAGATCAGCACGGCCTCCGGCGTGTCGTCGACGATCAGGTCGACGCCGGTGTGCTGCTCCAACGCCCGGATGTTGCGGCCCTCGCGGCCGATGATTCGGCCCTTCATGTCGTCGGAGGGCAGGTCCACGACGGAGACGGCGGTCTCCACGGTGTAGTCGGGTGCCAGCCGCTGGATCGTAGTCGCGAGCACCTCGCGCGCCTTCTCGCGGGCGCCCTCGCGCGCCTCCTCGTCCAGCCGCATACCGAGCAGCGCGGCCTCGCGCCGTGCTTCGTCTTCCATCTGGGCGACCAGCTGGCGCTTGGCCTCTTCGGCGGTGAGCCCGGCGATAGCCTCCAGCTTGCGGCGCTGCTCGTCCGCCGCGGCGGCCACACGCTGCTCGCGGTCGGTCAGCGCCCGTTCGCGTCCGACGAGGGCGCGGTCTTTGTCCGCCGACTCCGTGAGCCGACGATCGAGCTGATCCAGCTTGCGGGCCAACTCCTCTTCCTTGCTGAAGATCCGCTGCTCGACCTGCTTGAGCTCCCGCTCGCTGCGCCGCGCCTCCTCTTCGAGCGCGCCGCGCGCCTTCAGCGCCGCCTCGCGTGCCTCGAGCTCGGCGGCCTTGCGGATGCCATCCGCCTCCCGCTCGCCCTCCGCGACGATCTTCTTCGCGGCGACGCCGGCATCGCCGAGGCGGCGATCGGTGAACCACTTGTGCAGCAGGACACCGATGAGGAGGGAGAGCAGGCCAACGAGCGAGTCGAACCAGGCCAGAGAATCCATCATCCGTCCTCTCGTGGGAGGCCGTTTATTGTTATCGAAGTACGCGTCAGATTTGATGAGTATAGGAGGCGGGCGCGAGGTGAGTCAAATACGCAAAAAGAAAAGTCCCCGCCTCTGCCGTGTGCCGTGGTGTTTCGAACCTGGTATGACCAGGTGGGCGTCTCGATGGAGAGTTTCAGGCTTCCCCTTCGATGAGGGGCTTGCACACCGCTCTCGCGTTCGACACCCGTTGTGTAAACGAGGTTGAAACTTCCCTCCGGCATCACGAACAGCGCAGGGACACGTTACGTGTACCCGGCGGCCGCGCCGAGGTCAAGGGCTATCGGATCAGCTGCGGCGGGGCTGGTCGGGGGCGACCCGGTCGAGCAGCTCGACGAGGGCGCCCAGGCGCGCCGCCACGTCGCCGGCGTCCTTCGAGCTGTCGTCACGCGCGCGGTGCAGCTCGTCGGACATATCGAGCGCGACGAGGATGAGCGCCTTGAAGACGTCGCGCACACCGCTCTTCTGCAGGGCGGCGACGCGCTCCTCCACCGAGGCCGCGAGCGAGCGCAGGTATGTCGGATCGGCCTCGCTGCGCAGGGTCAGCGTCTGGCCGAGCAGCGTGAGGTCGATACGCGCCGGGTCACTCATAGGCCATCACGTCCCGAGATCCAGCTTGGCGATGTCCCGCAGCACCGCGTCGATCTGAGTGAGCATCTGCTTGCGTTCGTCCTCCAGGCGCCGGTTGTCGCGGCGTAAGCGATCGTTTTCCTCGCGCAGTCGCGCGACGGCCGCGGCCGCGCGGCCCACCGCCGCCTCGAGCTCCGCCAGACGTTCGGCGATCGAGTCGCTCATGCGCCTCGCAACGTCAGTCCGAGCGCGTCGCACACGCGTCGCGCGACGCGCGCATGGATCGCGTTGACCTCGTCGTCGGTGAGGGTCCGATCGTCCGCCTGGAATGTCAGCCGGAACGCCAGGCTACGGCGGCCGTCCGGCAGCGGGAACACGTCGAAGACGGCGAGGCCGCGCAAGAGCGGTCCGGCCTCGCCGCGGATCGCATCCGCGATGGCGTCCGCGGTCACCGGCCGCTCGCCGAGCGCGAATGCCATGTCGCGCTGCACGGCGGGGAAGCGCGGAAGCGGCGTGTAGCGCGGCGTCTGGCGCACGAACGGCAGCCCGTGGTCCAGCGAAAGCACCGCGGCGAACACCGGCACGTCGATGCCGAATGCCGCGCGCGCCGTCGCGGCGACCTCGCCGAACTCGCCGACGCGGTTATCGCCCACGAGCAGTGTCGCGTGGGAGTCGGGTTCGAACCCGGAGAGCTTGCCATCGGTTTGCGTCTGGGGCGTGAGGCCGAATTCGCTGATGACCAGCTCGGCGAGGCCTTTGGCGTCGTATACGTCCGCGGCGGCCAACGGCGTGTGCCACGACGCATCGGCACGCGCGCCGGCGAGCGCGAGCACGGCCCAGCGCGGCTCGGCCGCCTCGGTGTCGCTGCTCAGGTCCCGCTCATACGTTCGGCAGACCTCGAACACGCGCACGCCCGGCTGCTGTCGGCGCAAGTTCGTGGCGATCACGCCCAGCAGACCTTCGAGCGGGTGCGCGCGCAATGCCGAGGCGTCCTGCGATAGCGGGTTGAGCAGCTTCAGCCCTCCGGAAGCGCCAAGCGCACCGGCGCGCGCCGGATCGCTGAACGCGTACGTCACGCACTCGGTCAGCCCCGCGCCGACGAGCGCCTCACGGACGATCCCCTCCTGCCGGCCTCGGTCGCTATCGCGGGCGAGCGCGACCTCCGCGCGGCCGACCGTCGTCGGGATCCGATGGTACCCCCAGACGCGAATCACTTCCTCGACGAGATCGTCCTCGATCGACAGATCGCGGCGGAAGCTGGGCACCGTGACGTCCAGCTCGACGCCGCGCCCGCGCACGCCGAGCCCGAGGCCCGCGAGGATCCGCCGCGCCTGCGCGGCGGGAGGCGCGACGCCGAGCACGCGCTTGACACGCGCCATCCGCAGGCGCACGCGCACGGGCCGACGCTTGCGCCGATAGACGTCGATCAAGCCGCGCGCGACGTGACCGCCGGCCAGCTCGGCGATGAGCTGGGACGTCCGCGCGGAGGCGTCCACGAGCGCTTCGATATCGGCGCCACGCTCGAACCGATAGGCGGCATCGGTCCTGAGGTCGAGCGCGCGCGACGTTCGTCGCGTGGTGCCGGGATCGAAATACGCGCTCTCGAGCAGCACCCGCGTGGTGGCGTTCGTCACCTCGCTGTTCTCGCCGCCCATGACACCCGCCAGACCGATGGCCCGCTCGGGATCGGCGATGACGCACATCGAGGCGTCGAGCTGACGCGTCTGGCCGTCGAGGGTCGTGAAGCGCTCTCCCGGACGCGCGCGGCGGACGACGATGGTCGCGTCGGTCACCCGCGCGGCGTCGAAGGCGTGCAGCGGATGCCCGAGCTCCCAGAGCACGTAGTTCGTCACGTCGACGACGTTGGAGATCGGACGCAGGCCGGCGGCGCGAAGCCGCGATTGCATCCACAAGGGCGACGCTGCCACGCGCACGTCGTCGATGACGCGCACGGTATAGCGCGGGCACAGGTCGGGCGCCTCGACACGAACACGCGCGAGGTCTGTGACCCGCGTGCGGCCTTCGCGCAGCGGGATCTTGGGCGGGCGGAGGCGCGCGCCGGTGAGCGCGGCGAGCTCGCGCGCCACGCCGAGCACCGAGAGGCAGTCCGGGCGGTTCGGCGTGATCTCGACCTCGAGCACGTGATCATCGAGACCGAGCTGCTGCACGAGATCGGCGCCGACCGTGGCGTCGCCGTCGAACAGTAACAGCCCGGCCTCGTGCTCTTCGCCGATCCCGAGCTCGCGCTCGGAGCAGAGAATGCCCTGCGATTCGACGCCGTGGATTTTCTTCGCGCCGACGGCACCGATGCCCGGCAACGATGCGCCAGGTGGAGCGAATGCGGCGCGGACGCCAGAGCGCGTGTTCGGCGCGCCGCACACGACCGAAAAGCGCTGCGTCCCGCGGCCGCGCACCCGGCACAGCACGAGACGATGGCCGCGGCTCTCGCCGAGCTCGCGCTCGATGGCCTCGATCTCGCCCACGACGACACCGCGCAGACCATCGGGGACGAGCGGCGTGACGCTCGCGACTTCCACACCGGCGTTGATCAGACGATCGGCGGCATCCTGCGCCGAGAGTTTGAGATCGACGAACTCGCGAACCCAGCCGTATGGAATTTTCACGCGAATTGACTGAGAAAGCGTAAATCGTTTTCGAAAAACAGCCGAATGTCGTCGACGCCGTACTTCAGCATGGCGATGCGCTCGATCCCCATGCCGAACGCCCAGCCGGTCACTTCTTCCGGGTCGTAGCCGACGTTTTTCAGCACCTGGGGATGCACCATGCCCGAGCCGAGGATCTCGAGCCACCCCGACTGCTTGCAGACGCGACAGCCCGCGCCCGCGCAGAGGAAGCAGACGACGTCCACTTCCGCCGACGGCTCGGTGAACGGAAAGAACGACGGCCGGAAGCGGATCTTGCTACGCGGGCCGAACATCTCGCGCGCGAAGAGATCAAGCGTGCCCTTGAGATCCGCCATGGTCACGTCGCGATCGACCGCGAGCCCCTCGACCTGGTGGAACATCGGCGAGTGCGTGATGTCGGCGTCGCGCCGATACACGACACCGGGGCAGATGACCCGCACCGGCGGCTTGTGCGAGCGCATCTCGCGGATCTGCACCGGCGAGGTGTGCGTGCGGAGCAACGTCTCCGGCGACAGGTAGAACGTGTCCTGCATGTCCCGGGCGGGGTGATCGCGCGGAATGTTCAGGGCTTCGAAGTTGTAGGCGTCGGTCTCGATCTGCGGCCCCTCGGCGACCGAGAAGCCGAGGCCGGTGAAGATCGTGACGATCTCCTCACGCACGCGCATGAGCGGATGCACGACGCCGCGCGGCGGGCGGCGGCCCGGCAAGGTCAGGTCGGGGCGCTGGCGTTCGCGCTGCGCGCGGCGCTCGGCGGCGCGCGCCGATTCCAGCCGGGACTCCAGCAGCGCTTCCAGCTCGCCCTTGGCCTCGTTGGCGGCCGCGCCGACCTCGCGCCGCTCGTCCGGCGGCAGCGTGCCGAGCGACTTGAGAATCTGGGTGACCTCGCCCGAGCGTCCGAGATAGCGGACGCGGATCGCCTCGAGCTCGGCCGACGAGGCGGCGGCGCCGATCGCGGCGCGCGCCTCGCCCGCCACGGCCTCGACGCGCGGGTGGCTCACGCCGCCCTCAGCGCGCCTGGGCCTTTGCGGTCTCGGTGAGCTTGGCGAACGCGCCGGGGTCGCTGACCGCGAGCTCGGCGAGCACCTTGCGATCGAGGAGGACGCCGGCCTTCTTCAGCGCGGCCATGAAGCGCGAGTAGGACAGTCCGGCCTCGCGGCAGGCGGCGTTGATGCGCACGATCCAGAGCGCGCGCCGCGTGCGCTTCTTCTGCTTGCGATGCCGGTACGCGAAAGCGCCCGCACGCAGAACGGTCTCGGCCGCCGTGCGGTACAGCTTGCGCCGGCCACCGACGTAGCCCTTCGCCTGCTTGAGAATCTTCTTGCGCCGTTGGCGCGTCTTCGCTCCGCCCTTCGCCCGTGGCATCGACCCGCTCCTCTGTTACGCGTTTATAGGTAGGGAACCAGGACTTCCAGCCGCGCCTGGTCCGCCTTGTCGATGAGCTTCTTCTTCCGTAGACGCCGCCGCCGCCTCGGCGACTTGGCTTCCAGCTTGTGCTGCTTCCAGCCGCCGGCCCGGACGAGCTTGCCCGACGCCGTCCGCTTCAGGCGCTTGCGCGCGCCGCGCTTGGTCTTCATCTTCGGCATGTCGTCGGACTCCTCCTGGCCCTCAGTGCTGCGCCTTCGGGCTCAGCATGATATGCAACATGCGCCCTTCCATGCGGGGGTTGTTCTCGGTCACCGCGATGTCCTGCACCGCCTCCACCATCTTCTGCAGCATCTTCCAGCCCAGCTCGGTGTGCGCCATCTCGCGCCCTTTGAAGCGGACGGTGACCTTGGCCTTGTGACCCTCCTCGAGGAAGCGCCGCACGTGCTTCAGCTTGAAGTCGAAGTCGTGCCGCTCGGTCTTGGGGCCCATCTTCACTTCCTTCACCTGGATCGTCGTCTGCTTCTTGCGCGCCTCCTTGAGCCGCCGCGCCTGCGTGTACTTGTACTTGCCGAAGTCCATGATGCGGCAGACGGGCGGCTGCGCCTCCGGTGCGACCTCGACGAGGTCGAGCTCCTGGGCGCGCGCCGTCTCCAGCGCCTGCGCGGTCGGCATGATACCGAGCTGCTCGCCCTCCGCGCTCACCACGCGGACCTCGCGGGAGCGGATGCCCTCGTTGATACGAATTTCCTGTGCTTTGCTGATAGACGTCTCCTAGACGTGCGCGATGGGGGATGGCCCCCGCGGGCGCGACGCGCGGGTGCCGGACCACTCGATCACGAGCGGCCCACGGTTAGGCTGGCTTCACGCGCGGTGATCTCGCGCGTGAGATCGGCGAGCACGCGGTCGACGGGGACAGCGCCGAGGTCGTCACCGGTGCGGTGGCGCAGGCTCACCGTGCCCTGCTCGGCCTCGCGGCCGCCGCAGATGAGCATGTACGGGACCTTGCGTAGCTGCGCCTCGCGGATGCGATAGCCCAGCTTCTCGTTGCGATCGTCGAGCTCGCTCCGGACACGCGCGGCGCGCAGCCGCTCGTGCACTGAGCGCGCGTACTCGGCGTGTTTCTCGGAAATGGGAATCACACGCGCTTGCACCGGCGCCAGCCAGGTCGGGAAGGCGCCGGCGTAGTGCTCGGTCAGGATGCCGATGAAGCGCTCGTAGGAGCCGTAGATCGCACGGTGGATCGCGACCGGCCGCTTCGGCTGTCCGTCCGCGTCGATGTACTCGAGCTGAAACCGCTCGGGCAGCATGGTCAGGTCACACTGGATCGTCGCCACCTGCCAGGCGCGGCCGAGCGCGTCGTGCACGTCGATGTCGATCTTCGGCCCATAGAAGTTCGCGTCGCCGGGATTGAGGGTGAACTCCGTCCCGCTGGCCTTCAACGCGTCGGCGAGCGCGGTCTCCGCAGCTTCCCACTGCTCGAGAGTCCCGAGATACTTCTCCGCGCGCGTGGACAGCTTGAACGCCGGATCGAGCGTGAACGTGCTGTACCACTGGCGGACGAGGTCCAGCAGGCTGGTGATCTCGTCCTGCAGCTGATCGGGACGCACGAAGATGTGCGCGTCATCCTGCGTGAACTGTCGCACGCGAATGAGCCCGGTGAGCGTGCCGGACCGCTCGTTGCGGTGGTCGCGTCCCATTTCGCTGTAGCGCAGCGGCAGGTCGCGATACGAGCGGACCGTGCGCTTGTAGACGTAGGTCGACTCGGGGCAGTTCATCGGCTTGAGGCTGAAGGTCTCGCCCTCAACCTCGACCTTGAACATGTTGTCCTGGTAATACTCCCAGTGCCCCGACTGCTCCCAGAGCTTCTTGTTCACCAGCATCGGGGTCGAGATCTCTTGATAGCCGCGCGCATCGAGATTCTCGCGGGCGAACTTCTCCAGCTCGCGGACCAGGATCATGCCGTTTGGAAGCCAGAACGGCGCGCCGGGCGCGATGTCATAGAAGTCGAAGAGGTCGAGCTCGCGTCCCAGCTTGCGGTGGTCGCGCTTCTTCGCCTCCTCGAGCCGCCAGAGATACTTGTCCAGATCCTCCTGCGTCAGCCACGCGGTGCCGTAGATCCGTTGCAGCATCGGGTTCTTCTCGTCGCCACGCCAGTAGGCGCCCGATGACGACAGGAGCTTGTAGGCCTTGATCTCGCCGGTCGACCGCACGTGGGGCCCGCGGCAGAGATCGATGAAGTCACCCTGGCGATAGAGCGACACCGTCGGGGAATCAATGCCTCGCAGGATCTCCACCTTGAACGGCTCGCCGCGCTGCTCGAAGAATCGGATTGCGTCTGCGCGCGACATCTCCTGGCGCTCGAAGGGCACGTTCGCCCGCACGATCTCGCCCATCACGGTCTCGATCCGGCCGAGATCCTCGGGCGTGAACGGTTCGGGCTTGGCGAAGTCGTAGTAGAAACCGTCCTCGATCGCAGGACCGATGGCGACCTTGACGTCGGGGAACAGGCGCTTCACCGCCTGGGCCATGACGTGCGAGGTGGAGTGACGGAGGGTCGCGAGCGGCGTCGCGTCGCAGTCGAACTCGCCGGTCAGCCGGAGATGACGATCTTCTTCAGAGACGGCCATACACTCCTGGAAGTGAGATGGATGGTAGGCTCGGGCGGTTTCGAACCGCCGACCTCCTCTGCGTCAGAGAGGCGCTCTCCCACTGAGCTACGAGCCTATCCAAAAGTACCGATCATGCTAAGGGACCCCCGGGGCAGTGTCAACTTAGCCCAGCCCGTTCTCAGCGCAAGATATTGGCCAACGACGACTCCACTACATAGCTGAACGTGGCGTGGATCGGCACGCCGGTCTTGCTGAAGGTGTCGGGGATCGGGGGGAATGGCGCCGCGAGCTTGACGGCGTTGACGGCGTAGTCGTCGTAGATCGGATAGCCCGACGAGCGGACGACCGTCACGAACGGTACCTTGCCGTCCTTGGCGATGCCGAATTCAATGATCAGCTGGGTCGTCTTGTACTCACACTCGTGCGTGGCGAGATTCTTCACGCACGGGAACCCCCACTTTTCCTTGATGGCCCGGCGGACACGATCGAGGTAGTCGCTGTAGCGCGGGTCCTTAGAGTCCAGCGGGATCGGCTCGCCCTCGATGCCCGTATGCCCCTCGCCGCGCCCGCCGGCTCCGCCGGACCCACGCCGCAGCGCACTGAGTGCGTCCGGCGCGGGCCGCCCGGCAGGCTGCGGCGGCAGCGACGCCAGTTGCCGCGGCGCGGACGGCTGCGGGGCGGCTTCCGCCGGTGTGCTCTCGGACGGAGACTGCGCGTCCGGTTTGGATGGCGCCGGCTGGGGCGCCGCGGGCTGCGGAGGCGTGGGCTGCGCGGGCGCTGGCTGCGGCGCGGGCACCGAGCCGGTATCAGCTGGCGGAACAGCGGGCGCGCTTGCGACCTGCCGAGGCTGTGCGGGTTCGGGTCGCGGCGTTGGCGGCGCAGGTTGCCGCGCGGGCGCGGCCTGACGTGGCACCGGCACCGCGGCGACTTTCGGGGCGGGCGCGGCCGGACGGGCCTGCGTCTTCGGAACGGGCGGGCTCGGGGGAGGCGACGGCTTTGACGCAGGAGCGCCACCGTCTCCCGGCGGCGGAGAGTCGTTTCCCCGCGGCAGCTCGACGATCAGCGGCTCGCCACGCTTGACGTCGACGCGGCCGGGCAAGTGGATGCCGACGGCCATGAGGATGAGGGCCAGGTGGAGCAAGATCGAGACAGCGACCCCCGCGGCGAGGCGGCCACGCTCCCACTGCCGCAGGAACTCTACGAGGCCCATGTCCGAACGATTATAGGGGACTGCGCCCCCCTATACGTCGCGATCGAGAGCGCGAGCCACGCGGGCCACACGCGTCATGAGCGCCGCGAACCGGTCTGGCTTGAGCGACTGCGGACCGTCGGACAGCGCTTCTTCCGGCCGCGGATGCACCTCGATGAGCAATCCGTCCGCCCCAGCCGCGATCGCCGCCATGGCCATCGACTCGACGTACTCCCAGTGGCCAGTACCATGGCTCGGGTCGACGAGCACAGGTAGGTGCGTGAGCTTCTTGAGCACCGGCACCGCGTTGAGGTCGAGCGTGAAGCGCGTCGACGTCTCGAAGGTCCGGATCCCGCGCTCGCACAGAATCACGTTGGGGTTGCCGCCGCTCAGCACGTACTCGGCGGA
>DAIRVP010000133.1:0-15039 GCA_036802765.1 Candidatus Rokuibacteriota bacterium | reverse complement strand
TCGCTCGGCCCGGCAACGACGAGATCCAGCTGGACCTGTTTCTCGACTACGCCAGCAACGTCGCGCTGTACCCGAAGTTTCACGAATACTTCCGCGCCCACCGGCCCCCGCTGCTCGCGGTGTGGGGCAAGAACGACCCGTTCTTCCTGCCGCCGGGCGCGGAGGCGTTCAAGCGGGACATTCCTGCTGCGGTCGTCCGCTTTTTCGACACGGGGCACTTCGCGCTGGAAACGCACGCCTCCGAGATAGCGGAGGCGATCTGCGACTTCCTCGCGTCCCAGAATCGGTAACGATCATCCGGAGGAACGCCATGCGAGCAATCGTCCTGGAGAAGTTCGGTGGCCTCGATGGAAAGGGGGCGGCCCGTTGGGCGCCACTCCCGCTGCGACTCATCGTGGGCTACGGGTTCATGGAGCACGGGTTCGCCAAGCTGTCCAAGGGGCCGGACGCGTTCGCCGCGATCTTGCAAGCCATCGGCGTGCCCGCGCCGCATCTCATGGCGTGGCTCAGCATTCTGACCGAGCTCATCGGCGGCCTCGCGGTCTTGCTCGGAGCCTTCCTCCCAATCGTTAGCCTTCCGATGGCTGCGCTTCTCCTGGTGGCAGTCTTCACTGTCCACCTGCCGTATGGGTTCAGCTCGATCAAGTTGATGAGCGTGACGGCTGGCCGGCCCCAGTTCGGGCCTCCGGGCTTCGAATGTAACCTGCTCTACCTTGCGTGCCTTACGGCGCTCGTCCTCGCCGGTTCTGGGCCACTAGGAATTGATGAGTATCTGAGAAAGGAGCCACGTCGGTCTCACGCCACCATCACGTAAGCCACGCCGAGCGCCGTCAGAGCGGCCGAAAGCGCCAGTTCATATCGCAATCGCAGCGGAGGCGCGAACTTGTAGATGAGGATGACGATGCTCAGCAGAACCGCCCACCATAGATTCTCCATCCCGAGAAGGACCATGGCCACCATGAGCGCGACGCTGCATCCAAGGCAGCTGAGACCGTAGCGCGCGCCCGCGACGGCAGCACTCCGCATCAGGTTGAAGGGAAGCGGCCCGTGTAGCGCGCACAGTTCACGGCAGCGGGCCTGGCTCGCCCGCTTGATCGGGCTGAGCGAGTAGACGCCGGCCAGCGCCAGAGCCAGTCCGACCGCTGTCCACCGCCATCGCGGTGGTCTGGGTGAACGAAACTCCCAGCGCTTTCTTCTTGATCGGCGGCGTGGCGATCCTGGCCGGGGTAGCAATCGCCACGGAGTCAGCGGCGCGCTGAGGATTCGTTCAGGGCAACGGCGGCGCGGACGAGCGCCTTCAGCGCGTCCTCGTCGATCTTCTCCCCCTCGTGGAGGTCGATGGCGCGCCTGGCGTTGCCATCGAGGCTCGCGTTGAAGAGGCGCGCGGGGTCCTTCAACGAGGCGCCCTTGAAGAAGGTCATCTTCACGACGTTCTTGTAAGTCTCGCCGGTGCAGATCAACCCATCGTGGGACCACACAGGGACGCCTCTCCACTTCCACTCCTCGACGACCTCCGGGTCCGCCTGCTTGATCAGGCTGCGTAGTCGAGAGAGCGTCTTGCCTCGCCAGTCGTCCAGCTCTTTGATCCTCGCGTCTATCAGATCAGAGGGAGACTCGCCTTTCGAGCGGCTCTTCTTCATGTCACCTCCAAATGATTCTACCGCTGCGGACCTTGCGCACCGTTTCGTCGCGCACTAGCATCGCGCCCACCATGAACCGTCGTGGGTTCGTGACCAGGCTCGGGGCCATGCTCGCCGCGCCGCTCGCCGCCGAGGCGCAGCAGGCGAGGAAGGTCCCTCGGATCGGGTTGCTCGACTACGCGAAATTTTGGGATCCGCTGCTTGCAGCGCTGAATGAGCTGGGCTACGTCGAAGGGCGAACAATCATCGTTGAATACCGTTCGTCCGAGGGCCGAAGCGAGCGCTTGTCAGCGCTCGCGCTCGACCTCGTCAAACGTAGCGTTGACATCATCGTGGTGTACGGGACACCCGCGACTCAGGTGGCCAAGCGCGCGACGGCGACGATCCCCATCGTTATGGTCGGTGTTGGCGAACCGGTAGACACCGGCCTCGTCGCAAGCCTCGCGAGGCCGGGCGGCAACATCACCGGCAGCACGATCCTCGGTGCGGACCTCGGCGCCAAGCGCGTCGAGTTACTCCGGGAAGCAATCCCGAGAATCTCGCGCGTCGCCTTCCTTTTGAATCCGCAGAACGCCTCCAATCGGGTTCAATTCGAGCACGTTCAGGCGGGAGTACGGGCGCTCGGGCTAAGGCTGCTATCCGTGCAAGTGAGTGGCCCCGACGAATTCGACGACGCCTTCGCGGCGATGATGAAGCAGCGGCCCGATGCGCTGATGGTGACCGCCGATCCGGCACAGCAACGGTTCGTAGAGCGGATCGTGCGGTTTGCGGCGGCTCAGCGGCTGCCCACTATATATCAGGTGAAGGAAAACGTGATCGACGGCGGACTCATCTCCTACGGTCCTAGCCTGCCGGACTTGTTCGGACGCTGCGCCAGGTATGTCGACAGGATTCTGAAAGGAGCCAAGCCCGGCGATCTTCCCGTGGAGCAGCCCACGAAGTTCGAACTGGCGATCAACCTCAAGACAGCACGCGCGCTCGGCCTCACCATTCCGCCGTCTCTGCTGCTGCGCGCGGACCAGGTGATCGAGTGAACCTCCGCTTTGCGACTAGATGCACGTGTCTCACTCACCGGGCAGCACCCAGGTACATCGACATGAAGCGATCGCGCTCCGATTCCAAAGTCTTGCGTCTGCCACCTTCGAGGGCTGTTTTCACTCGGTGGCCCGAACCAGTGAGGCATGCATCGTAGTACCGTCTGAGTCCTTCGACGCCACCCTGTGCCAACGCGTTTTCCGCCTGCTCCTTCAGCTTCCAACCGGGGATCAAATCTTTCCCGCCTTCGTACACATCAAGCACGACCGCCAGCATCGCCGCCCCTCTATCCACGTACGCCTCCGAGTCTCCTCGACGCCCTTCAGCGCGTCCCTTCAGAGCAAGTAGTATAGGCCGATTTCAGAGGCGTAAAGGCATGAGGCAGCGTCGCGTGTGCCTCATCCCCGCCGCGCGCACGCGGCGTCTCTCACTGCGTTGCTGTACGATCTGCCACCAGGGTGGAGCCACTGGGAATGAAGGTGCTCGTCCGAGGCGTTGGGGACATCGGGTCGGCGGTAGCGCATCGCCTGTTCCGGGAAGGTTACGCCGTCGTGCTCCATGATGTGCCGATACCGACGACGACAAGGCGCGGGATGGCGTTCGCCGACGCCGTCTTCGAAGGACATGCCGCTCTTGACGGCGTCCACGCCGTCCGGGCCCACGACTTCGCTCGCGTTATGGAAGCGCTCGACTCGCACAACGCGATCCCGGTGTACGTTCGGGACATCGGTCCACTCCTCGCTCACCTTCGGCCCGCGGTGTTAGTGGATGCCCGGATGCGCAAGCACGCGGCGCCGGAAATCCAGCGCGAACTTGCTCCGCTGACAATCGGGCTTGGCCCAGACCTCGTGGCCGGACGACACGCTGATGTGGTGGTCGAGACCAGTTGGGAAGGACTCGGCGTCGTCATCACGGACGGCGCATCCCGCATTCTCGCCGGTGAGCCACGGGAGATCGCCGGGCATGCACGCGACCGTTACGTCTACGCTCCGTTCGATGGCGTCTTCCGCACAAAAGCCCGCATCGGTGATGCAGTTCGGAAGGGTCAGGAGATCGCCGAGATTGGCTCCATGGCCCTGACCGCACCTCTTGATGGAATTCTTCGCGGTCTCACCCGTGATGGGGTGCCGGTCAGCGTTCAGACGAAGGTCATCGAGGTGGACCCGCGCACAGAGGAGGCCGAGGTGCGCGGGATCGGCGAACGTCCCCGCCGCATCGCCGAGGGTGTGCTGTTGGCGGTTCGGACGTCTCTCGGGAAAGCGGAGAGCGGCGGCACCGTCAACCTCAAGTGATTTGGGACGCGCCGGGTTAGCTTTTCTTTCCGGCGCAGGTTTCCCAACCACGAGCGTGGTGAGTCTGCGCGCAGTTGCGACACCACTGAACCATTGCCGTGCAGCTCGGACACGTCCTCGCTTGGTTCAGTCGATCTTCTTGGAACGCGCGGCACGGTTGGCGCCCTTGCGAGTACGGATTGATCGCGTTGGTCATGCCACCCATGTTCGGCTCGGCCACGACACTGACACGTTAGCCGCCGCCAAACCGTGCCGCCATCGCCATTCGGCGGCGCGCGGCGTCGAGGACGCGAACACATTCATGATGTGCTCCTGCGCGCGGCGCGCGTCCATACGATCGGTGGCCCCAGGATGACGAGCAGCCCGGCTGCCGCCAGGGATCGAATGATCGGCCACGCAGGGTCGAACTCCGAGCGGCGCATGCTGAACTTGGGCGACCGCGGGTGGGCGTGATGGTTGTTGTGCAGACTCTCGCCGCCCGTGATCCAGGCCAGCAGACGCCAGTTCGAGGCGCTGTTTTCGAAGTTCCGCGCACCGCGCCAGTGGCCGAGCGCGTTGATGAGAGGCGCGATCACGAAGACGTAGAGAGTCGCGTGCGCGAGCCCGGCAACGAGGCCGGGCCAGAGACCGATGATCGCGCAAAGCAGGCTCAGCCCGATCCCGACACCGAGGGCGCCGTGAGAGAAGAGAACGCGATCGAGGCGATCCGGCCGGAGGTCCGGGGCAAACGTCTCCAGCGTTTCGGTGTTGCGCGCCTCGCGTACGTAGTAAGCGACATTGAAGAGCTGGACACGCCAGAAGCCGAGTAGCCGCGGGCTGTGCGGGTCACCTTCGCGGTCGGTGAAGGTGTGGTGCTTGCGATGAACCGCCACCCATTGCTGGCGGCACTGCCCTGTCGTCAACCACAGCGCGGTACGAAAGCCGACGTCGGCGAGGGGATGCACATGGAGTGAGCGGTGCGCGAGCGCGCGATGCAGGTAGATCGAAGTTGCGATGACGGCCATCTGGGTCAGCGCGATCGTGACGAACGGCACGGCCCATGCCGCGGTCATGCCGAAGGCTCCCCGATAAGCACGGTCATACGCCAGATCCAGAGCGCGATCGGGCCGCCGCCCCGCGCGCAGCCCGGGCTTTGGTGGGGCGCCGGTGCGCCTCTCGGCGGATTCGGCGAACCGTCTCGGCCTGACGACGCACGTTGGTGAGCAGGCCCGCGTCCGTCGGACGCCTCAGCCCTTCCTCGATGAGCGCTCGAAGGATGATCTGTAAACTCACGGGCAGCCTTATCGACGTCGTGGCCCGCCCCGCGAGCACGCGGGCTCGGTCGACGAGGTCGTGAGGGAGGATAACCAGTACGCGCGTCTCACGAGGGAACATTCGATCAACCTCCTGAACTATCAACGCCATATCTTATATAAGAAATATAGTATATGCTCAGTACACCGGCCGGGCACCAGGAGATCTTGGCGCTCGCCCGAGCCTCCGAGGGAGATAGCCGCCATGGATAAGGGAGAAAGCCGCCATGGATAAGAATGACGAACGCAACGCGAGTACCGGGACTTATCGAATACGGGGTGTCTCCCGCGATCTGCATCGTGCGGCGCGCCTACGCGCCGCGAGCCAGGGCACCACGCTCCGGTCGGTAGTTCTGCAGGCGCTGCAAGCGTACAGCGCGGGAACCTGGACACCGGACGAACCGCGCGGGTCACGCACGAACGGATCTACGTGACCGTGCTGATGCAAAGGCGAGGGGGCCAAGATGGACACTAGGCTTTCGGAGCTGTCGTCCGAGCGGTTTCTTCGTCGCAATGTTGGCCGCGCGTTCTGCGAGAGCTGCCTTGCGATTCATACGGGGCTGAGCCTGCAACAAGCCGCCGCCGCTGTTGCGGCCCTCGGACAGATGTCCGAGTTCGTCGTGGCTTCGGCGCGGTGCTTGTCGTGCAGCCGGACGAACATGTTGATCCGTGCGACCGCGACCTGAGCATGGCTCGCAGGCCTACGCGCCCCGGAACGGCGCCAGATGAGCGCCACGCAGCGAAGCGCAAGCATCCCATGCGTCGTGACCTCGGCGAGCATGGTCTGCCAGAACGCTGCTCGCGCGACCGGCGCGGGGCTGCAGGGCCTATGACCAAGTCTATTTCAGCAACGAGCAAACTGTGAGCGTGCCTGACGACCGCAAAATGTTTGCCCCGCTGCGGCGGGCTCAGTTGATTTCGCCGGAGCTGAAACTGCTTGCGCTGCTGACGGGTCATCAGGGGGGCGCCACGGCAGCGATTCTCACCACCGAGCTGGCCGCGGCGGGAATGGTGGTCGGCAGCAAGGCGCCGATCGTCAAGCGAATCAGTGAGCTGCTCGACGATCTCGAACGGTCAGGTCGCGTCGAGCGGGTCCCAGACGGGCGGTATCGAGCCGTTCAGGTGCGCTGATCCGGCCAGCGATGTCCCCCCGCAAGCGATTACTTCCTCGCGTGGCGCCGCAGCCCGGCCAGCGCGACGAGGCCGAGAGCCCGTTGCCGAACGCGTGGCCGACCGGCTTGCGTACCATGCGGTGTCTGGCATGTGATGCACCATTCCTCAGTTCGGGTCGGCACGAGCGGCTGTGTGCATCCTGCCGACGGCCCAACAAGGCAAGATGATCAGTCCCTGTCCCAATCGCGCGAGCGTGCCAGGGCGCGGCGGCGCTTCTTACGTGCCGCCGCCGACTTGCGCTTCCGCTTGACTGACGGCTTCTCATAGTGAGCGCGCCGCTTCATTTCCTGAAACGTGCCCTCTTTCAGCATGAGCTTCTTCAACTGTTTGAGGGCGGCCTCCACTTGGTTGTCGACGACATGAACGCGCGACATCAGAGCATCCGTCTGTCAACCGTCGGTCGCATGCCTTCCTTTACCAACGCCCGCGGCTGCTGCCCGAAGCGTTCCGGGGACGGTACCCGCCGCCGCCGCGCGGCGCCGAAGGCTTGGAGATCTCAACCCGAAGCGCGCGCCCATCGAGCTGAACGCCATTGAGCTTTGCGACGGCCCTGTTCGCCGCCTCCGTGGTCTCGACTTCAACGAAGCCGAAGCCGCGCGATTGGCCGGTATCACGATCCGTGACGATGGTGACCGACTGCACGCCGTCGATTTGGGCGAACAGCTCACGCAGTCGCTCGGTTGGGGTGTTGAATGATAGACCACCGATGAACAGCTTCTGAGCCATGAAAGTGAACTCCAGCCTCCGCTAGGAAACCATGCGCTCTGGCGCCGCGGAACCGTGCGCTCGAGCGGGCCTGGTGCGGAGAAGGTCCACGACGGACCGCCAGCCCGGATCAGACGTCTGCACGGTACCACGCCACGATTGGCATGCTCGCCAATGTTCTGAACGTGGTACGCTGACCATTGCCGCCACCTCAGCCTTTCCTGGTTGACGCCACCTACGGGCGTCGAGACTCCGGTGACTCAGGCACAAGTGTTTTCGCTGTCCTGGAGAGGCCTTGCAGAATCTCGACGCGACGCTGATCGAAGACAGCATTGAAAATGCTGGTCTATGCGCCGACTGCATCGTTCGACTCACCGGTGTGCCGTCATCGCGGCTTAACGACGTGTTGCCCCGGCTTATCGGCGCGCTGAGGGTGGCGAGCATCCTCGCCGCCTGCCGCAACTGCCTGAGACAGAAGGTGATACACCGGCGCGCGTAGGTCGCGGCCCGGCAAGAACGTGCAGGGTCGAGCGGCACGACGAGGACGAATACGTCCGTGGAAACGCGGAGGGGAGCCGACACATGCAAGTGGTCGCGATCTCGAGCCCGAGGCACCCGGAATGGCGCTGGCGCATCATGAACTACGGCGGCGAGATCGTCGAAGAGTCGCAGGCCGGCTTCCCGAACATTGCCGCCGCGGTCGCAGCCGGAAAGGAGCGACTGATGAGCATGGACGCGGTCGATGTGCGGAGATGACACCATGATCTTCGCGCGGCGACGCCAGCACGTGGCGCTCTGTGCCGCAGCCATCGTATTGGCAACCTCGAGCGTCGGGTATCCGCAGGTGCCCAAGGCGGAGGACATCTCGGCCTGCAACGTGGAGGCGCAGCGGGCCGTCGGTACAGGCACGGCGTCGGGAGATTCGCCACTACCGAATGCCAAGGACCACAGCCGGGCCGCGGAAGCGCGCAGCGTCGGCGGCGCCGTGAAGCCGGACGATCCCCAAATTGCGGGGATGGACACCGAGGGCGCGAAGGACCCCGCGTACCAGGCGGCGTATCGCACCTGCATGCGGAAGGGTGGTTTCTGATGGCGCGTGGTTCAGCCGCGGAGTCAGGAGGAGGCTCATGAGTCAAAAGCTTTTCGTCGGCGGTCTTCCGTTCAGTACCTCCACCACGGAGCTTAGCCAGTTGTTCAACCAGGTCGCGGGCGTCGAGAGCGTCGAGGTCATCACCGATCGTGACACCGGTCGGTCGCGAGGCTTCGCCTTCGTTCAGATGTCCACGTCCGAGGCGGCAGACGAAGCGGTCCGAAAGTTCAACGGCTATGAGCTCGGTGGCCGTACGCTCAAGGTTGAGATCTCTAAACCGTCTGCCTCGCGAGGCGGAGGCCGCTCCGGCGGCGGCTATCGCGGTGGAGGAGGCAACCGCTGGTAGTCGAGCGAGGATAAGCATCACGCCGCGGACGCTGGCCGCCATACTCGCGCCACCAGCCGCCGGTGCCGACAGAGGCCGCACGCGGAATAGGTGCAGAGGATCCTGCTGGCGTCCACCAACTCCCGGATGCTGTCTAACGCCTCATGCCGGCCGACTCTGACGTAGACGCCGACACATTCGTCACACGCACCGCCGTCGGGAATCGTTCGGAGGAAGGCGAGAATGGCCACCGCCGTGTCCGACAGCATCGAAGCGCACCGCCCTTCGCGCCCCACCGCGATGACGTGACAATCCAATCGTTACGTGACATCACGCGTCACGCGACTGAGCGTAGGGCGCAAGTCACTGCGACGAAGGCCCGGGGTGGCAGTGACCGTTGCCGTGGTGAGTCGGCGCTGGCACGTCGAGCGCAGGGTTGCTGTCGAAGAATCCGGACGGCTTGAGCGAGAACCCGGCGTAGGCGACGGGCGCCACCGGCCAATCTTCCGGTCGGACGATGTGATGGACGCCGAGGCTGTACCAGAGCACGACGTCGGTGTTCATCAGTTCGCGATCGGCCTGCACCCACGCCGGTAGCCCAGCGCCTCCGGGATGCTGATTCGGATAATCGCCCGCGGCATGGCGCTCGCTCGCGTCGTAGCGCGTGACCCAAAGATGGTGAGCAATGAAGCCCGCGCGCCGGGCAATGCTCGACTCCGGATGGGCGAGCGCGCGAACGTTCTCGCCTGGGACCAGCTTGTAGGCCGTGCGTTCGCCGAGCGCGTTCGTCGCCTCTCGGTTCACGACGAGCCAATAACGGCCGGCGAGCGGGTCCAGGTCCCGCTGCGCTTCGGCCTCACGTGCGAGTAGCCGGGATCGAGTTGTCCATGCGTTGCCGTGCGGATTGTCCGGCCCCAGCGGCGCGGCGGCGCTGTCGACCTCGTACACGGAGTTCTGCGGTCCGTCCACCATCATGTCGAGCCGGAAGCTGAACCAGTGCTGATGGTGAGGCGCGTAGAGGCCTGGCGCGACGAGCGTGCCGTGAGTCGGTCGGACTCCTGGCGCGACGGCGCCAGTCGAGACGATCCCCGTCAGCTTCACCTGAGACTCGATCGTACCGTCCTGGTAGAAGTACCAGAAGAATCCGTACTCGTAGTTGCCCACGGTCGCGATCGACGACACGACGAATCGCCGGGAGCGCCGCACCTCGACCTGGCCCGTACGAAAGTTCGTGTGCTTCCACAAGATGCCGAAATCCTCTTCGTGCAGACAGATGGCGTTGCGGAGAGTGACCGGGTTGCCCTCCGCGTCGGAGACGATGGCGTCCAGGTAACGGATCTCGCCAAGACAGTCGCAGCCGAGCTCGAGCGAGTTGGCCAGCATGCCGATGCCGTACTCGCCCTCGTCGAAGGCGTTCTTGCGCCAGTGCGTGGGCGAGGGATCGCCGTATGGAACCACCATCTCCGACAGCGAGGCGCGATAGAGAATCGGGCGCAGGCGTCCCTGATCCTCGTAGCCGATCGTGTGGAGCACGAGCCCCTCGCGCGGTGTGAAACCGATCCGCAGCCGCCACTTCTGCCATCGCACCTCGTGGCCGCGGAGCTCGAAGCTGGGGCCTTGCTGCTGCACGATTTCCAGTGGCTGGAGATCGGTCCGCGGACCGGACGGGACGTACGGGACGTTGTTTGGATCACGAAGCGCAGCGGCCGAATAATTTCCGGCGCGTGGCGGCAGCGCGACCATCCCGTGATCCTCGATCTCCACGACCTGCATTGCGTCCATGTCCACCAGCGCGACGAGGCCTTCGATAGGGCGCGCGTAGCCGTTGTCGTCCTCGCTGGTGCGAATCCACGTCAGGGCGCGGATCAAACGCCGGCGCGGATCGTCGGCCGCTCCGTAGTAGCCGGCCGACCACGGATCGACAATCGCGAGCTCTGGGTTCGTCACGCCCCGCTTGCGCACGGCGTCCAGCCAGGCCGGGCTTGCTCGGACCAGCCGCTCGCAGGCGAAGAACTCCTCGAACGTGATCGGCGGTTGTACTCCGGGAACGTCACGCCACGACACGACGACGCCGCGCCCGAGCGAGACGACCGCCTCGAACGTCGCCCGTGCCCCGCGGTCGCGCAGAATAACGAAGGCCTGACGATCGAGTGGCTCGCCTTCTCGGAAGCCGAGCACGATATCCTTGGGCGGCTCGTGGAGGAAGACGCGCACGAAGAGCGCATCGTCGGCGAGCGCGCGCGTCTTGCGGACAATCGCCACCGCGTGACTGATCTCGTCGGCCGTGAGAGGGTCGAGCGGGTGGAATGCGGCGTTCATCGAAAACCTCCATGAAACAGCTGGGGTGAGCGCCGATCGTAGCACGTCGCCCGGCGCCGATCGCGCGCTCGCAATGACGGCCTCACGTCTTCCGGAACCGTGTAGCATTCTGCGTTGCGAGCCCCGGAGGACGGGAGAAAGGCGAGTCGATCGGCGATGAAACGAAGCACGGAGCGGATTCTCACGACGCACGTCGGCAGCCTGTCGCGGCCCGATCCCCTCGTTCCCATCTTAACGGCGAAGGACCGAGGGCAGCCGTACGACCGTGATGCCTACGCTCGGCTCGTGCGCGAGGCTGTCGGTGACGCTGTGCGCCGGCAGACCGAGGCCGGCGTTGACGTCATCACCGACGGCGAGCAGGGCAAGGCGAGCTTCTTCGGTTACATCGTGGAGCGCTTCACCGGCTTCGAGCGTCAGGTGGCGCCTGCTGGGCAAGAAGGAAGTACCCGTGCGGGTAGCCGCGAGTATCTGGACTTTCCCGATTACTACGCGTGGTCCGAACGTATCGCAGAGGGGATCGGGGGCCGCGGTAACACGCGGAAGTTCGGCGTCGACGTCTGTGCGGGTCCGATAAGTTACCGAGGCCAGGCGGCAGTGCAGTTCGACATCGACAATCTACGAGCCGCGGTGAAGGGCCGGTCTCACGAGGAGGTGTTCCTGCCCGCCATCGCGCCGTCCTACATCTTCGCGACGCTCCAGAACCGCTTCTACCGCACTGACGAGGAATACGAGCAGGCTCTGGCCGACGCGCTTCACCAGGAGTACCGCGCGATCGTGGATGCTGGTTTCGTGCTGCAGGTGGACGACCCACGCCTGGTGACTTACTACATGATGAATCCCGGCCTCAGCGTGGCGGAGTGCCGCGCATGGGCGGCGCGGCGCGTCGAGGCGATCAACTACGCGCTCCGCGGGATCCCGCCGGATCGCGTGCGCTTTCATACCTGCTACAGCATCGACGTCGGCCCCAGAGTGCACGACATGGCGCTGAAGGACATCGTCGACGTGCTTTTCCAGATCAGGGCAGGCGCGCTCTCGTTCGAGGCCGCTAATCCGCGGCATGAGCACGAGTACCATGTCTTCGAGCAGTTCAAACCGCCGGCCGGAATGGTCCTGATCCCTGGCGTCATCAGCCACACCACCAACCTGGTCGAGCACCCCGAGCTGATCGCCGAGCGCATCGTCCGCTTCGCCCGCATCGTCGGACGCGACAACGTGATAGCGGGCGCCGACTGCGGCTTCGCGGCGTCGGGGATCCGGTTCAACGACACTCATCCCAGCGTGGCCTGGCTGAAGTTCGCCGCCCTGGCCGAAGGGGCGCGACTGGCCACGCGCCAGCTGTGGGGGAGATGATTATGACGACGATTCTGACCGAATCCGACGAATTCACTGTTGATGCGGCGAACGGTCTGTGGCTGGCAGCGGCCGACGCCGCACGCGTCACCGGCTGGACTCTCAAGCCGGAAGGGATGTGTCGCGACGATCAATGTGTGCCATTGCCGCCGACCGCCGTCGCCACGGGCCGCGTCGACGTGGAAGCGTTCTGGCGCCGGGTCGGCAATCCGGTCCTGTGTTCCGATGATCGCGAGACATGGGTGCTCGGTGCCGGAGCCGAGGAGCGCAACGCCGCGCTCGCCGGATTGATGGCGCCGGACTTCACGTTGCCCGATCTGTCGGGAACGCCGCGCACGCTGTCAGATCTGCGCGGCAAGAAGGTGCTGCTCGTCACCTGGGCATCGTGGTGAGGCTGCCGGCTCGACCTGCCCGTGTGGCAGCAGCTCTTCAGCGATCTGAGAAATCAAAGCTTCATGGTGGTCGCGGTGGCCGAGGATAGCCGCGGCGCGCAACACGTGCGGCCGTGGATCGAGCAGGCCAAGGCGGAATACTGGTGCCTCATCGATCCGGAGCACCGCGTGGCCTCGCTGTACGGGATGGCGAACGTGCCGCGCGCCGTGTGGATCGACGAGCGCGGACGAATCGTGCGCCCGCCCGAGACCGCGGGGTCGACGGATCATTTCCGGAATATGGATCCCAAGACGCTCACGATGTCGGCCGCCGATCAGGCAGCGCGCGATGCCGGCAAGGCGTTTTACGTCAACGCGGTCAAGGAATGGGTCACGACGGGACGACACGCGCTCAACGCTCTGGGCGCGCGGGAGCAGATGCCGCGCATCACAGACGACATCGCGTTAGCGCATGCGCACTTCCGGCTCGGCGTGTGGCTGCGCGGCCATGGCGCCGCGGAGGAAGGCAGTCGCCACCTTGCTGAGGCCAGTCGACTGCATCCCGAGTCCTGGAACATGTGGCGCCAGTCGGCTGATCTCGAGGCGGTCGGCAACGCAGCCGGGCCAGCGTTCTGGGCACGCGTGCAAGCGCTGGGTGACACGCCGTACCACAAGCCTCCGGACCTGCCCGGCTTCCCGTCTTAGACTGATGGACGACGATGGAGGATCGGCCATGACACAGGCACCACAGCTTCGCGCCCTCGGCGCAGCGCTGGGAACCGAGGCCCTCGGGATCGATCTGTCGAAGCCGCTCGAGCCAGACACGTTCGCCTGGATCGAGGCTGCCTTTGCCAAGCACCCGGTGCTGGTCTTCCGGGATCAGGATCTGGGCGCTCCCGAGCTCGCCGCGTTCGGGCGCCGCTTCGGTGTGCCGCGTCCGCACGCGCTGATCAAGTATCGCCACGTCGATTGTCCGGAAGTTTCCTGGCTGACCAACGTGGAGGAGGCGGGCAAGATCGACTGGTACGGCGTCAAGCGCGCTACCGACTGGCACACCGACTCGACGTACGAGAACGCTCTACCGCTGCTGGCGATGTTGCACGCGAAGGAGGTGCCTTCGGAGAAGGGCGGCACCATGTTCGCCGACATGCGAGCGGCGTACGACGCCTTGCCCGAGTCACGGAAACAGCTTCTGTCGGGTCTCACTGGGCTGCACGGCCGCAGCACCGGTCCTGCCGGCGAGCGCCTGTATGGCGACGACAAGGGCGTGACCGACAAGAAGTATCAGCAAGTGCAGTGGCCCGCGGTCACGCGCCATCCGGTGACCGGACGGTCGATCCTGTTCGTCAATCCGATGCACACGCATGGCTTCGTCGGCATGAAGCGGGAGGAGGCGTGGCCGCTGATCGACGAGCTCGCGGCTCACGCGACCCAGGAGCGCTTCGTCTACTATCACCGTTGGCGCGTCGGCGACGTGCTGATGTGGGACGAGCGCGCCACGATGCATCGCGGCGCCGGCGACTACCGGCCCGACGAGCGCCGGATCATGCTGCGCACGATCGTCTACCCGAATTGACGACGCAATCGGCAAGGAGCTCGCGAATGACCGGAGCGACCAACCGACGGCAGCAGATCCGGCTGAGCCCCGAGGAGCAGGCCGCGTTCTTCCGGGAGCGCAAGAAGGCCGCCCTGGCCACCATCGGCCACGACGGCTTCCCCCATGTCGTAGCCATGAACTACTTCGCGCGGGACGGCGCCTTCTACATGACCTCGTACGGCAAGGCGCAGAAGGTCGTGAACATCCGCCGCAATCCCAAGGTGGCGTTGATGATCGAGGCCGGCGACGAGTACGCCGAGCTGCGGGGCGTGATGATCCGGGGGCGCTGCGAGATCCTCGAGGACGAAGCGAGCGTCAGAGCCGCGTTCGAGGCGCGGACGACGGCGCAAGCGAGTGCGTCGCCGGTCCAGCCGGGAGCGGTGGCCAGCGCGCCGAAGCGCGTGGTGCTCAAGATCGTCCCGGAAAAGGTGGTCAGCTGGGACCACCGAAAGCTCGGCGGACGATACTGACCCGCGGGCGTGAAACACGTCCATCGACCGGAGGACCACATGACTGAGCGGCTCATCTCCTGCGACGATCACATGGATCTCAGCCAGCTGCCCGCGGATCTGTGGACCACGCGGCTGCCCGCGTCGCTGCTCGACCGTGCGCCGCATGTCGAGGAGCGTGACGGGCAGGCGGTCTGGGTGTGCGACGGCAAGGTGTGGGGCCGCTGGGACGGCAAGCCGCCGGCGACCGGTTCAGCGCGGCCGATCAAGGCGCTCTATAACGCCTTCGACCGTGCCGGCATCCACGACCCGAGCGCGCGCCGGCCGGCCGTCGCCGAGCTGCGTTTGGCCGACATGGACCGCGACGGCGTCGCGACGCAGGTGATCTTCGGGCCGATCTT
>DAIRVP010000132.1:8956-15228 GCA_036802765.1 Candidatus Rokuibacteriota bacterium | reverse complement strand
GGCGAGCCGGACCTCCAGCACAACACGGTCACCGTCGGAGCGGGCGTGAGGATGATCGACCTCAAAAACGCGTTGAAGAAGCACAAGCTGCAGCTTCCCGTCGTGCCGGAAATCGGCAACGCGACGGCCGGCTCAGTCGCGTGCTGTGGCACGAAGGACTCCTCGCTCGGCCCGACCGGTCGGGGGCAGATCAGCTCGACCGTCGTTGGCGTCCGGATGATCACGGCCACGGGGCGCGACGTCCACGTGACGAACACCAACGACCTGCGCCTCATCCGATCGAGCTATGGACTGCTGGGGATAATTTACGAGGTTACGTTCCAGGTCGAGCCGCGAAAGAGGGTCTGGTACGAGTACGCGCGGATCAAGCTCGATGACTGGCTGACGACCGGCCGGCCGCTGCCGCCGCCGGATGGCGAGGAAATTCTCCGTGACGCCCATGGGTTCCTGGGGTTCTTGCTCCCCTATCGTCGCGAGCTGATCGTCGAGCGCCGCCGCCTGGCCAAACGTCACGAGCCTCGCTTCGGCGACTCGCTCAAGCTGTGGGCACGCACGTTCGCGTGGCGGTGGGGCGCCCGGCCCTTCAACACGCTGTTACGACGGCTGCCGAAGCGGCTGCGTCGGCACGCCATCGCCCTCTACGTTTCGGCGCTGGAAACGTGGGTCCTGAAACTCTTCTTCCTGCGATTTCTCGGCCGGTTCGAGAGCTACCGCGCCGACGCGATGATCGACTTCAAGCGCCCAGTCTCCAGCTATTTCGATTTCACGTTCTGGGCGTTTCCGGTGAGCAGCTGGAGCAGGGTCGTTCCGGCGTATCTCGAGTTCTGCGAGCAGTTCAAGCGGCGGGCCGGCTTTCGACCGGCGCTGCCGACCGAGGTGTACTTCATCCGCAAAGACGACTCCGCGCTGCTGTCCTTCTCGTTCGACGAGGATATCTACACGCTCGACATGGTGAACTGGTCGGACGAGGAGCCGGCGCAGTGGGCGGCGATGAACCGCGCATTCTGCCAGTTCGCGGCCGAGCACGGCGGGCGGCCTCTGCTCAACCAGACCAAGGGCTTCACGCCGTCGGCGGCGCAGCAAGTGTGGACGCCGGGCTGGTATGCGCTCGCGAAAGCGCGTCAGCTCGAGGATCCCGACGGGCGCTTCCTGACCCCATTCCTGAGGGATCTCTTGCCGACATAATCGCAGGCTGGCGCAGGAGAACGCCGATGGCGCGAAGATTCCGGATCCCGTTCTTGCTCGATGTCGCGATAGTGAAGGACGACACGGAAATGGCTCGGCTCGACAACGAGCCGGCTCTCCGGCGCGGCCTGTCAGGCCGGGGTCCCCTGCTGCACCGACTGTTGTGGAAGCGCATTCGAGACACCTTCAGCGTCGGCGAAAACGGACGGCTGCTGCCGACGTTCGAGCCGCGCGACGATGCCACGCGCGCCGCGATGCAGCAGCAGACCGAGGTCCGGCTCACCGCGCTGGCGTCGACGTCATACCCCTTTGACCACGGCGCCGTGGCGGCCCTGGCTCAGTACGTCGCCGGCGTCGATCCGAAGGCGCCGGTCGGCGTGATCGTGCAACAGATCGTCGGCCGGATGTTCGATCGGTCCTACACGGCGACGCGCGAGTCATACGAGGCCGCTCGCGTCGTGAATGCGGTGCTGAGCTCGTGCCCCGTCGACATGGCTCGAGCGCTCTGGTGGAAACTCTCAGGGCGTCTGGCGGCGAGCCGCGCACTGCTATGGCGGCTCGCGAACGACAATCCGGTGGTCATCCACTCGACGACGATCGCGATCCACAACATCGTCGACTCGCTCGCGCGCATGCGGGCAGCCATGCGCGCCGACGGCCCGTGGTGCGCCACGCCGGCGCAGGCCGTCGAGGAAGCTCTGGTCGCTCCGCCCAGGCTCATGCGGCAATGCGTGCACGCGACGAAGCATTCGCTGCGGCCCGGTGCGCTCGTGCTGTTCGGCCTCCAGACGATGCACCGCGGCACCGAGAGCAACGATCTCGCGTTCGTCCGCCGCCAGTGGAACCAGTGCCCGGCTCACGCCATCGTCCCGCGCCTGCTGCAGGACGTGTGGCGGGAGGCGGCCCGCGCCGTGGCGATGCAGCCCGACACGCCGCGACGCACGGTGGTGTCCCGAATTCTCTCCGCCCCGCTCGTCCTGCTGTTCGCCGCGATCAACCGGCGTTGGCCCTGGTACGAGCTGCCAAAGGTGCTGGGCTTTTTGAATCTCGCGATGCTGCGCACCGTGTTGCGGGAGCGCAATCTCTACGACACCACGCTGCTGCCGTCGAATGCGGGCGGCCCGCTGCCGGCGGTGAGCCCGGACGTGGTGCGCTGGCGCACCGCCGATGGCTCGTTCAACGACCTGGCCGACCACACCATGGGCCGCGCCGGAACGCGCTTCGGCCGCAACATGCCGCTGGACTACACCTATCCCGATCGACGCAACTTGCTCGAGCCCAATCCGCGCACGGTGAGCCGGCAGCTCCTCACCCGCGGCGACTTCATCACCGCCCCGACGCTCAACGTGCTGGCCGCGGCCTGGGTCCAGTTCCAGGTCCACGACTGGTTCGCCCACGGCAACCCGGATACGCGAGATCCGGTCAAGTTCACGATTCCGATCGAGGACGGCGACCCGTGGCCCGGCGAGCGACCGATGCGGATCCGCCGCTCGCGGCCCGACCCCACGCGCGCCGACGATCCCCCGGTGGGCCCGGCGACCTACGTCAATCAAGTCACGCACTGGTGGGACGCCTCTCAGCTCTATGGCAGCGACCTCCTCACCCAGCACCGCGTGCGCCGGGGTCCTGCCGGCCGGTCGCGGGACGGCAAGCTCTACGTCGACGGCCACGGGCACCTGGCGCTGGATCATGGGATCGAGGTCACCGGCTTCAACGACAACTGGTGGGTCGGGCTCAGCCTGTTTCACCATCTGTTCACGCACGAACACAACGCCATCTGCGACCGCCTGCGCGCCGAGTATCCCGCCTGGGACGACGAGCAGCTGTTTCAGACGGCGCGGCTCATCAACGCGGCGCTGATCGCGAAGATCCACGAGCTCGACTGGACGCCGACGGCTCTGGCGCACCCGACGACACAGAAAGGGATGAGGGTCAGCTGGTGGGGGCTGCTGGGCGAGTGGGTGGCCACGCACATCGGGCGCTTTCACGCCTGGGATATGCTCGGCGGCGTTCCCGGCTCCGCGACGAACCATCACGCGGCGCCTTTCGCCATGACCGAGGAGTTCGTCTCCGTCTACCGCATGCATCCGTTCCTGCTGCCCGACGTCTTCGAGGTGTACTCGTGGCAGAGCGAGCGACCGATGGGCGCGCCGCTCACGCTCCGCGACATCCTCGGACCCGGCGCGCGCCAGATTGCCGACAAGGTGCGCCTGGAGAATCTGCTCTACACCTTCGGCCGCACGATGCCGGGCCAGCTCACGCTCGGCAATTATTCGAGAACGCTGCAGCAGTTCCTGATGCCCGGCACGAACGAGCTCGTCGACATGGCTACCGTCGATCTCCTGCGCGACCGCGAGCGCGGCGTGCCGCGCTACAACCGGTTTCGCGAGCTGCTGCGCCTGCGGCCCGTCCGCACATTCGAAGAGCTCAACGTCGAGTGGGCCGATCGGCTGCGCGGCGTCTACGGCACGGTCGATCGCATCGATCTCATGGTGGGGTTGCTCGCGGAGACAAAGCCTCCCGGCTACGCCGTCAGCGACACCACGTTCCGGATCTTCCTACTCATGAACTCGCGGCGGATGAAGAGCGATCGCTTCTACACGACCGACTATCGTCCCGAGATCTACACGCAGGTCGGGCTCGACTGGATCGACGACAACGACTTTCGCAGCGTGCTGCTACGGCACTATCCGATGCTGGAACCCGTGCTGCCCCAGGGCTCTCTCTTCGCGCCGTGGCATCAGCCTGAGCGTGAGTGATGCCGCCGCAGCCGCCGACCTCGCGGCCCCCGACATCCGGAATCACGTCGTTCTTCCGGCTGCTCGGCCTGCTCAAGTACGGCCTGGTGCTCTCAGCCGTGCTCGTCTACTTGCCGTTCACGACGTACCGGCCGATGCCACTGCACGGACTGCTCGGCAATCTCTTCTCAGAGCTGAGGCCGCTGAGCGCCTTCTCGGCGATGCTGTTCGTGTTGCTCGCGGCGTGGGTCGTGATGATCGTCACCGGGCTGATCGTCAACGGCGTCGAGATCCGATTCCCGCGCAGCACCCCGGGGCGCGCCTATCGCACGTACGCGCAGATCGGCGCAGAAGCGTCGCCCCGCGTGATTCCCCGCTGGGCGGACGAGGTGTTCAGCGTTCCGGTGACGATCGGCCAGTTCGTGCTGTTCACGCTCGTGCTGGCCGGTCTCGCCGGCGTCGTCATCGTGCACAACGCGCGCCCGGGTGAACGTCTCTGGGCGCTCGCGGCGATCGCGGTGGCGTTCGTCGTCGCGTACGTCCTGTTCATCGTCGCCGCCGCGCCGGCGGCCATCCTGGCTCCGGACGACCCGCCGCTGCGCGGGCGGTGGCCGGGTACCTCGTGGTTGTGGGCGTGGCTTGGGCGAACGCCGTTTCGGTCGTTCGCGGGCTTCGCGCAATGGCTCGCCTCGCGCATCGCACGCGCGTTGCACATGGCCTACATCCTCGATGCAACCGGGCGGATCTATCCGGCGCACCTGCTCGCCACGATAGCGGCCGTCGGCTTCGTCGTGCTGTGGGCTCTCACCGCGTACGTCTTCTATCCGGCGCGGCTCACGGCGGCGTCGGTCGTGTATCTCTACATCGGCTTGCTGATGTTCATCTGGATCTTCGGCGCGCTGAGCTTCCATCTGGGGCGCTGGCACATCTCGCCGCTGGCTGCGATCGCGCTCGTTCTGCTGGTGGGCTATGCGAAGGTCGATCACCGCTTCGAGCCCGCGGAGCCGCCGACGAGGTCCGAGCCGAGCATCGATCCGGTCGACGTCGCCGCGCCGGCCGAGACCAATCTGGTCGTCGTGGCCACGGCCGGCGGCGGCGTGTGGGCGGCCGGCTGGACGATGCGCGCGCTGGAACAGCTGATCGCGAAGCGGCCAGCGTTGCGGCAGGAGATTCGTGTCATCAGCTCGATCTCCGGAGGAAGCGTCGGCGCCGCCTACTACATCGACGGCCTGCTGCGCGCAGACACGAAGACGAACATGGCGGCGATTCTTCGCGACGCCCGCGTGCGATCCACCGCGTCCAGCCTGGAAGCGGTGGCGTATGGCTTCGCCTTCAGCGATTTCCCGCGGCTGTTGTCCGGCGGGTTCTACAGCCCGCACAAGGACCGCGGCCAGCTGCTGGAGGAGGAATGGGCGCGCATCGCGGCGGCGCCCATCGTCGGCGACGACGTCGGCAAGCGGCCGCAGCCCCAAGACGGCAAGCGCCGGCTGCGCAGTCTCAACACGAGCATTCGCGACGGCAGCATTCCGGCGCCGATCTTCGGCACTACGGTCATGGAGGCCGGACAGCGGCTGATGATCACGCCGATCACCTTCGCACCCGCGGTGCGGTCGCCGACGCTGCAAGAGTTCTTGTTCGGCACGGTGGCCGCGACGCCCGAGCCGGATGTGGATCTGTGGACGGCAGCGCGCCTGTCGGCGACGTTCACTTACATCAGTCCGCCCGCACGCTCGTGGCTCGACGCGCGCAAGACGCAGCGCGAGCATCTGATCGACGGCGGCTACTACGACAACTACGGCGTGACGTCGGCGCTGGACTGGCTGACGTCCGTGCTCGTCGCCAGAAAAAATGGCGATCCCCGGCTGCGCTTCAAGCGTGTGCTGCTCATCGAGCTCTCCGGCTTCACAGAACCCGATCCCGAGTTCGCCAAGCCCTCCGACGGCCTCACCGCAACGTTATTCGGCCCGATCACCGCCTTTCTGCCGCTTCGCGAAGGCATCGCCACCTCGCGCAACCGCATCGATCTCGATCGCTTCAAGCATTTGTGGAACGAGACGCTGCGCGGCGAGGTGCAGATCGAAACGGTCAAGTTCGAGCCCGCGCCGAACCGCCGGCCCGGCCCGCTGTCGTGGCATCTGTCGTCGACGGAGATCGTGGCGCTGAACAATGAATGGGGGCCCGGCCTCGATCCGCGGGGCTGGCAGCCGAACTTACGCGCGGAGTGGGACGTGATGGATCGCTTCCTCCGCGGGGAGGGCGGGAGGCCGTAACGCGCGGGAAACGCGCTTCCGCCGACGTTCCCGCGGGAACGTCTCAAGATCTGCTTCAGATGTTGGCGAAAGTCGCGAC
>DAIRVP010000132.1:0-8856 GCA_036802765.1 Candidatus Rokuibacteriota bacterium | reverse complement strand
ACGTTCCCGCGGGAACGTCTCAAGATCTGCTTCAGATGTTGGCGAAAGTCGCGACGACCGGCGCGTGGTCGGAAGTCGGTGCGTTGCGGCGAGCGTTCGGGTTGGTCGTGATAGAAGGCAGAGGCTGTGGAATGACCGCGGCAACCGTGACTGCAGCGATCGGCTTGATGAGTGCGGCAGAGACAAGGATGTGGTCGATCAGCTCTTTGCGACCCTGATTGACTCGCGAGTAGTCTTTGCCCGCGGGCATCAGCGGTGCAAGATTCCAGAGCCGCTGGTGATCGCCTTGATCGGGCTGGTCGAAGCCAGGGGTATGAATCTCGGAGCCTGGGGGGCCGAGGAGCAGCTGAGTCGTCGCGGCCTGCACCGTGTCGTTCAGGTCACCGGTCAGGATCAGCGCTCGGTTTTCGTCAACCCCACCAAGCGCCGCAGAGACCCACACTCGCAACGTCGCGGCCTCCGCCGCCCGCCGGTACAGCGCGTAGGCAGCAAATCGCGCGCGCTCGTCTTCGTCGTGCGGTTGGAACCGTCCACCCGGAAACGTCAGCAACTTCGACTTGAGGTGGGTGGTGACGAGCCGCACCGAATGGCCGGCGCTGGACTGCACGGTGATGGCAACGGCTCCGCGCCCCATCGCGACGAGGCTGCTGTCGTCATCGACCTGGACCGGTTTCAGATGCGCTGGGAACTGCAGGATATCCTCGGACGCCAAAATCCCACGCCGCGTGAGCCACGCGACACGAATACCTCGCGGATCGGGATGCTGCGAGACGCGTTGGTGCCACGTGCCCCCGTGCAGGTGCTTGACGAGGTCATCGAGCGTCGTCGGGTCGCCAATCTCCTGAACCGCCAGGGCGTCTGGAGCCTGGTCATTAATGGTCGAAGCCAGCTCTTGAATCTTGTCGTCGTAGACCGCTTGCGTTTGCGGTCCCGATGCATGGCCGGGCTTGAACAGATTCTCGACGTTCCATGTCATGACCTTGAACATAGGCGCCTCCTCTCCCAAACCTGACGCTTGCGGCTAGGCAGAAGTCGTGCCAGACGGCGGGGGCGAACGCGAAGCGACTTTTGCGACTGTCGAGCGAACGAAAGGTGGCGAAGTGCCCGAGGCCTAGCCCCTGGTCGCAGTCGAGGCGCCCGAGAGGGCCCTGCCGCGTTACTCGCGGCGGGCGCCGAGGAACCGGAGCAGGAAGAGGAACAGGTTCAGGAAGTCGAGGTACAACGCGAGGGCGCCGACGATGGCGTACGAGCCCACGCGGTCGCGAGGAATCTCGAGCGCCATCTGCTTCAGGCGCTGGGCGTCCCAGGCGGTGAGGCCGGTGAAGACGATCACGCCCACGACCGAAATCAAAAACTGCAGCGCGTCGCTGTGCCAGAACAGCCCGACGATCGATGCCAGGATGAGACCGATCAGCCCCATGAACATGAACTGGCCGACGCCGGCCAGACTGCGCGACGTTGTAGTTCCGTAAAACGCCAGCGCGCCGAACATGCCCGCCGTCACCATAAAGGTCGTCGCGATCGATGCCCCGGTGTACGCGAGCACCAGCACCGACAGCGTGACGCCGGTCAGCGCCGCATAGCCCAGGAAGACCGCCGTCGCCGTGCCGGGCGCCAACGTGTGCGCGCGCGCCGACAAGAAGAAGACGAGCGCGAGCTGCCCGATGAACAGGCCGATCACCAACAGGTAGTTGCCGAGCAGGGCGTGCAGCAGCGCCGGGGAGCTGGCGACCAGCCAGGCGACAACACCGGTAACGACCAGCCCCGCGCACATCCAGCCGTAGACCGCGCGAAGGAAGGCGGTGACCCGTTCGGCGGTCGCGACACTTCCCGGGAACGGCGCTGCCGGAGTGCGGTCAAAGGGGTTCATAACACGTTTACAGTACCGCCCGCGAGCGTGCGCGTCCAGGAGTCAACACGGCTCAGAACGTCAGCTTGTCGCCAGGGCTGATCGCGTGCACCTGCGTCGACGTCTGCCCCAGCGCGCTCTGATATTCCTGCGGCGTGCCCTTCAGCACTGGGAAGGTGCCGTAGTGGATCGGGACCGCGTGCTTGGGCTTGAGCATTTCCTTCGTGGCATACGCGGCGTCGCGCGGGTCCATGACGAAGTGACCGCCGATCGGGATCAGCACGACGTCGGGCTTGTAGTAGTCGCCGATGAGGCGCATGTCGCCGAAGAGCCCGGTGTCGCCCATGTGATAGACCTTGACGCCGTTCTCGGTCTCGATGACGAAGCCGGCCGGCTCGCCTCCAGGATACGTGTGGGTCTTCTTCGTCGACGGATCGACGAGCGTGACCTCCGACGAGTGCTCGGCCCGCACCTGCGTGATCTTGATCTGCGGCCCGAGCGGCGTGACCGTGCCGCCCTTGCCGAAGCGAATCGCCTGCTCGGTGTTGACCCAGCCGAGGTCGATCATCGTCTGGATGAGCCCGGCCGGGCCGAACACCTTGGCGTTGGTGCGCTTGGCCAGGTCGACGGCGTCGCACGAGCCGTCGGTCCGCCCGACGGTGCCGAGGTGATCGGCGTGGCCATGGGTGATCAGAATCACGTCGACCTTGCCGAGCTTGTCGAGGTCCTTGAACTCCTGCGGCGTCTTCGGATTGTTCGTCAAGAACGGATCGATCACGATCACCTTGCCGCTCGGCGTGGTGATCTTCGTGGTCGCCTGCCCGAGCCAGTGGACTTCGGTCTTGCCCGTCTGCGCCCATGCGGGCTCCACCGCCAGCGTCAGCGTGGCGGCCACGCCCAGTTTCAGAAAATCGCGCCGTTCCATACGGATCCCTCCCGCTTCCTTTATATAGGAGACAGAGTCGACGAGCGACTCCCTACTGTCTCGTCACTTACCCGGCGTCGGTGCCCACGCCGACGAACTCGCTCAGCACGTCGGCGTGCCGCAGCTCCGACGGCTGCAGCTCGCGCAGGATCGTCCCCTTCTGGATGAGCAATACTCTCTGCGCCAGCTCCGCGATGAATTCCAGGTTTTGCTCGACGAGAAGGATCGTGAGCCCCTGACGCTCATGCAGCTGCCGCAGCACGACCACCAGCTCCTCGATGATGGAGGGCTGAATGCCCTCCGTCGGCTCGTCGAAGAGAATCATCTTGGGGCGGCCGGCCAGGCAGCGTGCGATGGCGAGCAGCTGCTGCTCGCCGCCGCTGAGCGCGCCTCCCCGGCGATTGAGCAGGGGCGAGAGACGGGGGAACGTTTCCAGAATCGTCTCGATGCGGTCGTCGGCGCCGCGGCCCGCGAAGCCCATCCGGAGGTTGTCGCGAACGCTGAGCCCCGGAAAGATCTCGCGCCCCTGCGGCACGTAGCCGAGGCCGCGCCGGGCGCGTGTGTACGGCGGCTCGCGGGTGACGTCGACCTCGTCGAAGGCGATGCGGCCGCGCTGGGCCGGCACGAAACCCATCAGCGTGCGCAGCAGCGTCGTCTTGCCCATTCCGTTGTGACCAAGCACGCCCACGAATTCGCCGGCGGCGACCTGGAGCTCGATGCCGTTGAGGATCGGGATGCGCCCGTAGCGCGCACTCAGCTCGTTGACGGCCAAGAGCATTCGTCAGCTTCCCCCGTGCTTGCCGAGATAGATGTCGCGGACGGTGCTGTTCTTCAAGATCTGGTCCATCGTGTCCTCCACCAGCACCGCGCCCTGGTGCATGACCGTCACGGTGCGGGCGATCATCCGCACGAATTGCATGTCGTGCTCGACGACGATCAGGGGGTGAGTGCGGTTGATCTCGCGGACCAGCTCCGCCGTGCGGGCCACTTCGTCGTGGGTCATGCCGGCGGCCGGCTCGTCGAGCAGAATCAGCTCGGGATTGCCGGCGAGCACGGTACCGAGCTCCACCCACTGGCGAAGCCCGTGCGACAGACGACCGACCACACCGTCGGCGACCGCGCCGAGCCCCACGCGCTCGAGGATCTCGTCGGTGATGGCGTCCGCGCGCGGCCGCGGGTTCGTGCGGCGCGCCGAGAGCCAGAAATGCTCGCGCACCGTGAGACCGTCGAAGAGGTTCGGCACCTGCGTCTTGATGCCGATGCCTCGCCGCGCGATGGCGTGGGTGTGATGGCCGGTGATGTCGGCTCCGTGAAACAGGATGCGCCCGGCGGTCGGCTGCAGCTGGCCCGTGAGCAGCTTGAACAGCGTGCTCTTGCCCGCGCCGTTGGGACCGATGAGGCAGCGCAGCTCCCGCTCGCCCAGGCAGAGGTTCACGCCGCGCACCGCCTCGACACCGCCGAACCGGATCGAGAGCCCGACCGTCTGTAGGATCGGTCCCGTCATGCGGTGGAGCGCGCCCGGCCGGCGGACAATCGTGCGCGCACGACGCCAAGCGACGGCACGATGCCGCGCGGGACCAGCAGCACGAAGGCCAGGAAGATGATCCCGAAGATCAGGCTGGTGTTGGCCAGCTGCTGCGTCCCCAGCTCGGTGGCCAGGTATTGCATGACCACGCAGCCGATGATCGGTCCCACGAGCGTGCCGAGCCCCCCAACGATGACCCAGATGATGATCTGCGAGGTTGTGGTGAGGCTGAAGACGTTGGGGCTGACGAACGCGCCCCAGTTGGCGAAGAGGCTGCCGGCCAGGCCTGCGATGGCGCCACCGAGTGTGAAGATCAGGAGCTTGTGCCGGCGGACGTCATAGCCGAGCAGCTCGCAGCGCGTCTCGTTCTCGCGGACCGCCACCACGACGCGACCGAAGTGACTCGCGAGCATCGCGTGGAGCCCTACGTAGACGATCAGCAGCAGCGCCATGACGAGGTAGAAGGTCTCGGTCGGGTCCAGCAGGCGGCCCGGATTGCCCGGCACGTTGAAGGTCGGCAGCGACGGCATGCCGTTGAAGCCGTTCAGCCGAGCGACGCCGATGCGATAGGCGTCGCCCGCCGTGCTGTTCATGAGGTTGAAGAAGATGAGCGTCACGCTGAGCGTGATGACCCCGACGTAGACGTCGCTGAGCCGTCCATAGAACATGAAGTAGCCGAGCAGCGCGGCGAACACCGACGGCAGCAGGATGGCCAACACGATGGCCAGCGTCGACTCGCCGAGATTGAGCGCGGTGACGGCGTACGTGTAGGCCCCCAGACCGAAGAACGCCGACTGGCCGAAGCACAGGATCCCGGCGTACCCCCAGACCACGCCAAGGCTCAGCGCGAGGATGCACATGCTCGCGAACACGGTGAGCTGAAGCAGCTGGAACTGGTCGACGACGAGCGGCGCCCCGAGGGCGACCGCGATCATCACCGCCGCGGTCAGAACGATGCCAGGGCTCACGCGGCGAAGCTTCACAGGCTCCCGCGGAAGAGCTTGCCGGTGATGCCGTGCGGAAGCACACGCAGGAGCAAGATGGCGGCGGCCAGGAGCCCGGCCTCGCCGATGACCGGCGTGGTCAGGTACGTCAGCAGCTGATTCACCGAGCCGAAGAGCGAGGCGGCGCTCGCCGTCCCCGCCATGATCGCTGTGCCGCCGCTAATGACGGTGATGAACGCCTTGGCCACATACGCCGCGCCCACCGTGGGGAGCACGCCGGAGATCGGCGCGAGGAGGCCCCCGGCCAGTCCGGTGAGCGCGGCGCCCACGCCGAACGTGGCGGCGTACACGTGCGGCGGGCTCACACCGAGCGCGGCGGCCATATTGGGATTCTCCATCGTCCCGCGCGCCAGCAGGCCCACGCGCGTCGTGCGCAGAACGACGTAGATCGCCACGAGGATCGCCGCTGCGATACCGACGAGCAGCAGACGATAGAGGCTGATGCTGTAGCGCCCGACCGCGATGGCGCCGAGCGGCGCCCCGATGCCGTTCACCGTGTTCCCGAAGATCGTGGTGACCAGGCCGATGAAGAACAGGCTAAGCCCCCAGGTCGCGAGCAGCGTGTCGATCATGCGCCCGTACAGCACGCGAATGATGAGGCGCTCGGCGACCACACCGATGATGCCGACCACGATCGGCGCGACCACGAGTATGGCGATCCAGATGTTGACGCCGTGGTTGGTCGCAACGATGGCGGCGTATCCGCCGAGCATGAGGAACTCGCCGTGGGCGAGGTTGATCACGCGCATCATCCCGAAGACGATCGCGAGCCCGACGCTGATCAGCACGAGACTGGCGATGCCGTTCAGAATTTCCAGCGCGAGAACGGCGGCGAGATCCATCGCGCGCGCACTATAGACCTGCAGTGAGAAGCAGGCAAGAAGAGCCAGCGTTGTTCAGGATTTGAGCAGCGATCCTGCGGCTTGACACTGCGAATTGACGGGGCCTAGACTCCGGACCTCCGCAATGGTGCGCGATGCACTCCAAACCACTCGCCCGGAGGCAGGCATGCGGGCCGACCGTCGGAGATTTCTCAAGGCAGCGGGCGCAACACTCGGCGCAGTGTCTCTGGCCCCGACGATCCTGCGAGAGGCATTCGCGCAGGCCAACGTCATCAAGGTGGCGAGCATCCACGACCTGTCGGGCGGTCTCGACATCTACGGGCGGCCGATGGTCGACTGCCTCACCTACGCCGTCGAGGAGATCAACGCCTCCGGCGGGCTGCTCGGCAAGCAGCTGAAGCTCATCAGCTACGACGCGCAGTCGAACATCCAGCTCTACACGCAGTTCGCGACCGAGGCGGCGACCAAGGAGAAAGTCGCGGTGGTGCACGCCGGGATCACGTCGGCGTCGCGCGAGGCCATCCGCCCCGTGCTGAAGCGGTTCAACACGCTCTACTTCTACAACACGCAGTACGAGGGCGGCGTGTGCGACCGGAACTGCTTCTGCACCGGCTCCACGCCGACGCAGAACGTGGACAAGCTGGTGCCGTTCACGCTCAAGAAGTTCGGCAAGAAAGTGTACGTCGTGGCCGCCGACTACAACTACGGCCAGATCACGTCCAAGTGGGTCAAGAAGTTCACGCAGGAGAACGGCGGCGAGGTGCTGAACATCGACTACTTCCCGCTGGAGGTGAGCGACTTCGGACCCGCCATCACCAAGATCCAGGCGGCCAAGCCGAACTTCGTCATGTCGGTGCTGGTCGGCGGCAACCACATCTCGTTCTATCGGCAGTGGGCGGCGGCGGGCATGAACAAGTCCGTCCCGGTCGCCTCCACGACGTTCGGCAACGGGCTCGAGCAGCAGGTGACCACGCCCGAGGAGCACAAGGGCTACATCGCCGCCCAGAGCTACTTCCAGGAAGTCGACACGCCAGCGAACAAGGAGTTCCTGAAGAAGTTCCTGCCGAAGTACGGCGCGACCAGCAAGTACGTCACGTCGCTGGCGATCCAGACCTACCACGGCATGCATCTCTGGGCGCTGGGCGTGAAGAAGGCCAACAGCGTCGACCGCATGAAGGTGATCGAGGCCCTCGAGGGCAACGTGAGCTTCAGCGGACCGGCGGGCAAGACCGCAATCGATCCGCAGACGCACCACTGCAGCCTCGACGTCTACATCGCCGAGGCGCAGAACCGGACGTTCAAGGTGGTGGAGAGCTGGCCGCAGCAGAAGCCGTCGGACACGCAGGCGGTCTGCGATCTCAAGAAGAACCCGAACGACAACCAGCAGTACGTCATCGACGTCAAGTAAGGGAGGCGACATATGGCCAGCGCAAAGCTTCCCACTCCAGACGAGCTCAAGGCAGTCGGTCGGCAGTTGGGCATGACCCTGTCCGACGCGGACGTCGCATTCTTCCTCGAGACCATGAGCGGGAGCGTCGCCGCGTATCACGCGGTCGAGGCCATGGCGGATCCGATGCCGCCGGTGAAGTACCCGCGCACGCCCGGCTATCGTCCCGAGGGCGCTGAGAACCGGTACAACGCCTGGTACTACAAGAGCGAAGTTCAGGGCGCGCCCAGCGGCAAGCTTAAGGGCAAGCGCATCGCGCTCAAGGACAACATCTGCCTGGCCGGCGTGCCGATGATGAACGGTGCGTCCTCGCTGGAAGGTTATGTCCCGGACGTCGACGCCACGATCGTCACGCGCATGCTCGACGCAGGCGGCACCATCCTCGGCAAGGTGCACTGCGAGTACTTCTGCTTCTCAGGCGGCAGCCACACCAGCGCCGCGGGGCCGGTGCACAATCCGAGAAAGATGGGGTATTCCGCGGGCGGCTCGTCGTCGGGGAGCGCCGCGGTGGTGGCGGCCGGCGACGTCGAGATGGCGATCGGCGGTGATCAGGGCGGCTCGATCCGCATCCCGGCCGCCTACTGCGGCGTGTACGGCCTGAAGCCGACGCACGGGCTCGTGCCCTACACAGGCGTCTTCCCCATCGAGAACACGCTGGACCACACGGGGCCGATGACGGCGAATGTCGCCGACAACGCCCTGCTGCTCGAAGTGCTGGCCGGCCCCGACGGCCTGGATCCGCGCCAGGTGAATGTGAAGACGGCGCAGTACACCAACGCGCTGACCGGCGACGCCCGCGGCATGAAGATCGCGGTCGTGAAGGAAGGCTTCGGCCACGCCAACTCGGAGAGCGACGTCGACGCGCTGGTGCGCAAGGGCGCCGCGCTGTTCCGTCAGCTCGGCGCGCAGGTCGACGAGGTCTCCATCCCGCTGCACCTCGCCGGGCCCGCCATCTGGACGCCGATCGCGGTGGAAGGCGCGACGTGGCAGATGATGAACGGCAACGGCTTCGGCTTCAACTGGAAGGGGCTCTACGTGACGAGCCTCATCGACGCGCACTCGGCGTGGCGGCAGCGCGCCGACGAGTTCTCGGACACGCTGAAAACCACGATCCTGTTCGGACAGTACGCGCTCAACAAGTATCGCGGCCACTACTACGCGAAGGCCCAGAATCTCGGGCGCTCGCTGCGGGCCGCCTACGATGCCGTGTTGAAGGACTACGACCTGCTGCTGATGCCGACGCTCCCGCTGAAGGCGACATCCA
>DAIRVP010000131.1:0-15337 GCA_036802765.1 Candidatus Rokuibacteriota bacterium | reverse complement strand
GCTTCGACTCCGTGTGGACGGCCGAGGCGTACGGCTCGGATGCGATCACGCCGCTGGCGTATCTGGCCGCGCTGACCAAGCGGATACGTCTGGGCACCGGCATCATGCAGCTCGCAGCGCGACCGCCGGCGTCGGCTGCCATGGCCGCCGGCACGGTGGACGCGCTCGCGGGCGGCGGGCGCGTCATCGCGGGGCTCGGCGTCTCGGGGCCGCAGATCGTCGAAGGCTGGTACGGCCAGCCGTGGGGTCGGCCGTACTGGCGCATCCGCGACTACGTGGCGATCATGCGCAAGGTCTTCGCGCGCAAGGAGCCCGTCGCGCACGACGGAAAAGAAATCTCGTTGCCGTACACCGGGCCCGGCGCGCTCGGCGTCGGCAAGCCGCTCATGCCGATCCTGCACATGAACCCGCGCCTGCCGATCTGGCTCGGCACCGGCACCGAGGCGAACGTCAAGCTCACGGCCGAGATCGCCGACGGATGGTTGCCGCTCGGCTTCGTGCCGCGCCTGATGCCGATGCTGCGGCCGTGGCTGCAAGAAGGGTTTCGTCGCGCGGGCAGCGGCAAGGGCTTTGCCGATTTCGAGATCCAGCCTCGGGTGGAGGTCGCCATCACCGACGACGTGCGCGGCGCGCTGGCGCGCATGAAGCCGCGCGTCGCGCTCTACGTCGGCGGCATGGGCCATCGCGACAAGAATTTCCACAAGGACATGATGGTTCGCCGCGGGTTCGGCGACGTCGCGCAGCGCATTCAGGAGCTGTTCCTCGCGAAGCGGAAAGGTGAGGCGGTCGCCGCGGTGCCCGACGAGTTCTGCGACGAGATGGCGCTGGTCGGGCCCGTCGCGCGCATCAGCGAGCGCTATCGCGCGTGGGCGGACAGCGGTATCACCGGGCTGACCATCACCGCCGAGCAGCCCGAGGCGATGGAGCTGATGGCGAAGCTGGCGCGCTAGTCGAGCGGCGTCGACGCGAGCGCCTCGACGACGTCGCGCAGGCACGCGCGCACGCGCGCGATGTTGGCCTCGTTCTTGTCCGGAATCTCGCCGCGCCGGACCTGTGCGATGAACTCATCGGCGGTGGTCGTCATCAGGAGCGACGCGTTGACCTCGAGCTGCAGCGCGTGCAGCCGCGCATGCGGGCGGCCGAACGTCGCGACGATGTTGCCGCCCGTATAGCCGCTGACGTTGTCGTGCACGTCGAAGCCGTGGCGCGTGAAGACCTGCGCCACCGCCGACGCCAGCGCGCGCTCGCACGTTGCCGCGTGACAAGTCCCGATGATCACCTCCCGGTTCTTCATCCGCCGCGGGCTGCCCGTGTGACCGTCCAGGAGAATCGCGTGGCCATGCGCCTGCCGCAGCTCGCCGAGCAAGCGCTCGAGCGTCGCGTAATACGGGTCGTAAAACGCGGCGAGCCGCGCCTCGAGCTCCGCCGGGGTCAGCGGCCGCGCGAAGATCGGCGTCTCGCGCATCGTGTGCGTTCGGACGACGCCGCGCTTGGACCAGAGCTCGCCGTCGCGGGACTCGACGTCGTCGCGCCGGCGGTTGACGTCCACGAACATGCGCGACAGCGGCGTGGCGAGCACCGTCGCGCCATGCTCGTGCAGCCCGCCGTAGAGGTCGCGCGCGAACGCGTCGGCGAAGCCATAGGCGAACGTCGCGAAGGACGGCTCGCGATAGTCGGCGGGCGTGATCTGCGGCAGCGGCTGCGTGCCGTAATGCGGCACGCTGACGACGATGGCCTCGCGTCGATCGGGCGCGGGGCGCCGAACGATCGGAAACGATTCGCTCACGTATCCTCAGCCGCGCGCGGCGTCCATCAGCGGCTTCTGCTGACCGCCGTCGATCTCGATCATCGAGCCGTTGACGAAGTGCGCGAGCGGCGACGCGAGGTAGGCGACGAGGTTGGCGACCTCCTCCACCTCCGCGATGCGCCCCAGCGGAATGCTGCGCGGGGCGAGCTTGTCGGCTTCGGCGTACGAGATCTTCATGTCGCGCGCCATCGCCCGCACCAGGCCGTCCCAGCGTTCGGTGCGCACCGGCCCGGGATTGACGGCCACGAACGTGATGTTGAAGCGGCCGTATTGGCCGGCGAGCGCTTTGTTGAGGTTCTGGCCCGCCGCGTTGCAGGCTCCGGGCACGATCTCCCAGTACGAGTCCTTCACGCCATCGTTGCCTATGAGGTTCACCACGCGGCCGCCGCCCTGCTGCTTCATGATCGGAAGCGCCGCGCGCAGGCAGCGCACGTAGCCCATGAACTTGAGCTGCAGTCCCTGCTGCCAGGCGTCCTCGTCGAGGCTCTCCAGCACGCCGCCCGGCGCCGATCCCGCGTTGTTCACGAGGATGTCGATGCGCCCGAAGTGCCGCGCGGCGCCGTGCACGAAGTTTTCCGCATCCTCGCGGCGCGTGAGATCCGCGGGAATCGCGAGGACCTTGCGTCCCGATTCACGACGGATCTCTTCCGCCGTCGCTCCGAGCACGTCCTTGCGCCGCGCGCAGATCGCGACGTCCGCACCCTCGCGCGCGAGGACGCGCGCGATGCCCTTGCCGATCCCGAGACTGCCGCCCGTCACGAGCGCGACTTTGCCGCTGAGCTGGAGATCCATGGGCCACCTCACGCGTGTGTTAGCATTCGCCGCGATTGTACGTGTGAACGCTTTGCCGGTACACGCAGCCATCACGCCACCGCACCGCGAGCCCCTCGTGGGCGCGGCCGTCCGCCGTAGCGAGGATCTGCGATTCGTCACCGGACGCGGGCGGTATGTGGGCGACATCACGCTGCCCGGCCAGTGTCATGCCGTCGTCGTGCGCAGCGACGTGGCCCATGGGCGGCTCGCCCGCATCGACACCGAGCCCGCGCGACGAGTCCCCGGCGTCCTGGCCGTGCTCACGTACGCGGATGTTGCTCACCTCGGCTCGCCGATTCCGATCCGGATCGCGCCGCTGCCTGGTTTCGAGAAATATCTGCAGATGCCGCTGGCGCAGGATCGCGTCCGCTACGTCGGCGAGCCGCTGGCGCTCGTCGTGGCAGAGGATCGCGCCGCCGCGGAGGACGCGGCAGGGCGGGTCGTGGTCGACTGTAAGCGGCTCGCGCCCGTCGTCTCGCCGCACGACGCCGTCGCCGACCGCGTGCTCGTGCACGAGTCCAGCGGCACGAACGTCGCGACGCGCTATCGCGTGTCGCGCGGCGATCCCGACGCCGCATTCGCCGCGGCGGCCTACACACGACGCGAGACGTTCCGGTCTCAGCGTCACACCGGTGTGCCGCTCGAGACCCGCGGGCTCGTCGCCACGTGGGACGCGACGGCGGGCCGGCTCACCGTGCTCGGCGCCACGAAGGTGACCTTCTTCAATCGCCGGGCGCTCGCGGGCATGCTGCGGGTCGACGAGGCGAGCATCGAGCTGGTCGAGGTCGACGTCGGTGGCAGCTTCGGCGTACGCGGCGAATTCTATCCGGAGGACGTGCTCATCCCGCTCGCCGCCATGAAACTCGGACGACCGGTGAAGTGGATCGAGGGACGGCGCGAGAGCTTCGTGGCCACCAACCACTCGCGCGAGATCGAGTGCGAGCTCGAGATCGCGGCGCAGCGCGACGGGACGATTCTGGCGCTGCGCGGCCGCGTGCTCGCCGACATGGGCGCGTACGTGCGCACGAACGGCGGCGTGGTTCCGGCCAAGGCGGCGCAGTTTCTGCCCGGCCCGTATCGGATTCCCAACTTCGCATGCGACGTGCAGGCCGTCGTGACGAACAAAACGCCGACAGGGACGTATCGCGGCCCCGGCCGCGTCGAGGCCAACTTCTTCCGCGAGCGCCTGCTCGACATGATGGCCGCCGATCTGGGTCTCGATCCCGCCGACGTCCGGCTGCGGAATCTGCTCACGCCGGCGGAGCTGCCGTGGTCGATCGGCACGCTCGTGCCCTACGAGGCTTCCGGCGCATACGACAGCGGCGACTACGGCGCCGCGCTTCGGCGCGCGCTGCAGGCGAGCGACTACGCGCGTGTGGCGAAGGACAATGGCCGGCTCGTCGACGGTAAGCTGCACGGGATCGGCATCGGTTGCTTCGTCGAGTCGAGCGGCGCGGGCCCAGCCGAAACCGCCCGGATCGTCGTGCGCGGTCCAGGCCGCGTTGAGCTCTACACCGGCTGCGCGTCGTCGGGGCAGGGGCACGAGACCGTCATGGCGCAGATCCTCGCCGACGCGCTCTACGTCCCGTTCGAATCGATCACGGTCTTTCACGGCAGCACGAGTCTGGTCGCGGAGGGCTGGGGCACCTATCACAGCCGCGCGGTCGTCGTCGGCGGCAGCGCCGTCGCGGCGGCGGCGGCGACGCTGAAGGCCAGGCTGATCGCGATGGCGGCAGAGCGGACGGGGCTCGACGCCGCGACGCTCGAGTGCCGCGGCGGCGACGTCCGGCACCGAGACCGCGACGAAGCCGTGCTGACGCTGGCGGCGGCCACCGCCGACGCGCCGCTTGAAGTCGTCGAGAAGTTCACGACGACCGCGCTGACCTACACGTATGGCGCTCACGTCGCCCGTGTCGCGGTCGATCCGGACACCGGCGCGACGGACGTCGTCTCGCTCGTCACGGTGGAGGACGTCGGCCGCGCGATCAATCCCGCGCTCGTGCACGGCCAGGCGCTGGGCTCGGCCGTGCAGGGACTCGGCGGCGCGTTCGTCGAAGCGCTCGTCTACGATGAGACCGGACAGTTGCTGACCGGCACGCTCGCCGACTACGCGCTGCCGAGCGCCGCCGACTTTCCGCACATCGAAAGCATCACGCTGCAGGACGCGCCGTCGACGTCGAATCCGCTCGGCGCCAAAGGTGCTGGCGAGGGCGGAATCGTCGCCACGGCGGCCGCCGCGGCGAACGCCGTCGCCGCCGCGCTGGCATCGACGGGCGTCGTCGTTCGTGAGCTGCCGCTCTCCGCGCCGAACCTCGCGCGCTGGATGGCGAGCGCGCGACAGTGATCGACGTCCACGCGCATTACATGCCGCCGGCGCTCGTCGAGCGTCTGCAGCGCGAGGGCTCACGCTATGGCGTGTCCGTCGTCGAGACCGAACCCGCGTGCCACGCCCTGCACTTCGCGTATGGTCTGCAGCTACGTCCGTTCTTCGTGAAGCTGATCGAAGAGCCGGCGCCGCGGCTCGCGCGCATGGCGGCGACCGGCATCGAGCGCGAGATCCTCTCGACGTGGACCGATGCGCACGCGCATGGTCTGGACGCCGACCGCGGGACGGCGTGGCATCGCGTGCTGAACGAGTCGCTCGCGGGCTTCGCCCAGCGCCACGCCGGACAGTTCTCGATCCTCGCGTCCGGTTATCTTCCCGACGCCGCCCGCGCGGCCCGCGAGCTCGAGTTTGCCGTGAAGGAGCTGGGCGCCGTCGGCGCGGTGGCGGCGACGAACGTGGAGGGCACGAATCTCGGCGAGCTCCCGCTCGACGAGTACTGGGCCGCGGCCGTTCAGCTGGACGTTCCGGTGTTCCTGCATCCCGTTCAGGCGAATCCGATGCCGCGAACGCGCCGCTTCGCGATGAACCAGGTGGTGCAGTACACCGTCGACACCACGCTCTGTGTCGGCTCGCTCATCGGCGCCGGCGTGCTCGATCGCTTCCCGACGCTGCGGCTGATTCTCTCGCACGGCGGCGGCACGATGCCGTGGGTGATCGGCCGCTTCGACATCATGTTCGAGCGCAGCGATCGCGCCGCCACCGGGATCAGCGCGGCCTCGCCGCCGTCGGCCTATCTGCAGCGGCTGCACTACGACACGATCCTGCACGACCCGCGGGCGCTGCAGTATCTGGCGAGCCGTGTCGGCGTCGATCGGCTGGTGATCGGCAGCGACGACTCGTTTCCGCCTGCCGATCTCGATCCGCTGGGGAGCCTGCGCGCGGCCGGCTTCAGCGACGAGGAGATCCACCGCATCGGCGAGGCCAACCCGCGCCGCCTCTTCCGCCTGCCGTGATCGTCCACCTGGTCGACGGAACGTACGAGCTGTTCCGCTATTTTCTGTCGCCGGCGGCGGCGTTCGACCGCAGCACGCCCGAGACGCTGCGCGCGGTCCGTGGTGTCGTCGGCTCGATGCTCGCCATGCTCGAAGGCGGCGTCACGCATCTGGGTGTGGCCACTGATCACGTCATCGAATCCTTTCGCAACGCGCTCTGGCCCGGCTACAAGACCGGCGAGGGGATGGACCCGCTCCTGTACGGGCAATTTCAGCCGCTCGAGGAAGCGTTGAGCGCGTTCGGCGTTGTCGTCTGGCCCATGGTCGACTTCGAGGCCGACGATGCGCTGGCCGCGGCGGCGGCCATGGCCGCCGCCGACGCGCGCGTCACGCAGGTCGTCGTGTGCACGCCGGACAAGGATCTGGCGCAGTGTGTGCGCGGCGACCGCGTCGTCCAGCTCGACCGGCGCACGCGGGAGCTGCGCAACGAGCCAGCGGTGCATCGGAAGTTCGGCGTCGCACCCGCGTCGATTCCCGACTGGCTCGCGCTCGTTGGCGACAGCGCGGATGGTTTCCCAGGCCTGGCGGGCTGGGGCGCCGTCTCGGCGGCGACGGTGCTCGCGCGCTATCGGCACCTCGAGCACATTCCCAAGCTCGCCATGGAGTGGGACGTGTCCGTGCGTGGCGCGCTGCGCCTGGCCACGATGCTTGCCGAGCAACGCGACCGTGCGCTGCTGTTTCGCGAGCTCGCCACGCTACGGGTGGATGTGCCGATCGGCGTCGACGTCGACGCCCTGCGGTGGACCGGACCGCACGCCGCGTTCGCTGCGTGGTCGGCGCGACTCGGAGCGCCGGCGCTGCACGAGCGCGCGGTGACGCTGGCGGCGGCGCGGCTGTGGGGCTAGCTCACACGAAGGTCAGCGGTTCGACGTGCGCCTCGCCCCGGGCGAACCGCGCGAGATCGAGCGCGGAGGCGTCCATCGTGACGGCGCGGCCGTGCACGAGCATCTCAGCCATCAGCTGGCCGGCGATCGGGCCGTGCATGAAGCCGTGACCGCTGAAGCCCGCGATGACGTGGAGTCCCGTCACGCCAGGCACGGCGCTGACGATGCCCGTCTGGTCCGGCGTCATCTCATACAGGCCGGCATAGGCGCGCATCAGCCGCGCGTCGGCCAGCGCCGGCGCGCGATGGATCGAGCGCTCGACGACGCCGGGCTCCAGCGTGCGATCGATCTCGGTGCTGAACGATTCTGCTTCGTCCCGGCGACCGTGACCCAGCAACAGCCCCTCGCCCTCGCGGCGCAGCGAGAAATTGCGGTGCGGATCGATGACGAAGGGCGTCGCGGCCGGAATGTGCTCGGTCGGAAACGGCGCCGTCATGAACTTGTGTCGTCGGTGCGGACGCACCGGAATCTCGACCCCGGCGAGTCTTCCGACGACGCCCGACCACGCGCCGGTGGCGATGACGACCGCATCGGCCTCGAACGTCCCCGCGGCGGTGGTCACGCCCCGCACGTGGTCGCCGTCGCGGACGAAGCCGCGGACCTCGTGCTGCTGTCGGATCACGACGCCCAGCTCGCGCGCGCGCGCCGCGATGGCGGTGGCGCAGAGGTACGGATCGGCATAGCCGTCGCGGGGCGTGTACGTCGCGCCGAGCAGATCGTCGGTGTTGAGGTACGGACACAGCTTTCGCACAGCGGCGGGATCGAGCAGCTCCACGGTCACGCCGAGACTGCGCTGCAGCGCAACGCTGCGCCGCGCCGTGGCCAGCTCCTCGTCCGTGGCGACGAGGATCAGGTAGCCGTGCTGGCGGAAGTGCGGGTCGACGCCGAACTCTTCGGCGAACCGCTCGTACGTCACGATGCTGTGCGTCGTCAGCTCGACGCCCAGCCGATTGGCGTACTGATGGCGGATGCCGCCGCTGGCGAGCGCCGTCGAGCCGGAGCACACGGTGTCGCGCTCCAGCACGACGACGCGCCGCACGCCGAGGCGCGCGAGATGGTATGCGGTGCTGGCGCCCATGATGCCGGCGCCGACGATCAGGACGTCTGCGGTGTTCGTCATGGTGCCCGCCACGATACTACGTCCAACCCAGCCGAGGAGATGCCGCGATGATCGGAATCGAGTTCACGACGTTCTCGCTGATCGGCCGCTGCGAGCGCACCGGCATGTTCGGCATCGCGATTTCGACCAACGAGATGGCCGTCGGCTCGCGGTGCATTCACGTGGCGCCAGGGGTCGGCGCCATCGTCACCCAGGCGAGCACCAACCCGCGCCTCGGTCATCTCGGTCTCAATCTCCTGCGCGCCGGCTACTCCGCGCCGCGCGTGCTGGACGAGATCGCGGCCAGCGATCAATTCGTCGAGCGGCGCCAGCTCGGGTGTCTCGACGCGACCGGGCTTGCCGCCGCCCGCACCGGCTCCGGCAACCGACCGTGGGCCGGCCATCGCATCGACCGCAACGTCGTCGTCGCGACCAACGCGGTCGTCGGGCCGCAGGTCGCCGACGCGATGTTCGCCGCGTTTCAGAAGGGAGGCGACCTTCCGTTGTGGGAGCGGCTGCTCCGATCGCTCGAAGCGGGAAAGGCCGCCGGCGGTCAGCCCGACGGCGAGACGTCCAGCGGGCTGTTCGTCGTGGACCGCGAGCCGTACGCGATGGTGGATCTTCGCGTCGATCTGCATCCGACGCCCGTCGCCGAGCTGCGCCACCTGGCCGACGCGTACTTTCCGCTGGTGGCGTACTACAATCTGCGTCCGCGCGATCCGAACGTGCCGCCCGCCGCGGAATGGCTCGCCGCGCGCCGGCGACAGGACGCTTAGCGCAACGCCAGCTCCGACGGTGGTCGGCGACACACGTCGAGCGCCGTCACGGCGAGCACGCGGGTGACTTTTTCCATCTCGCTCACGAGGACGCACGCGTCGTCCTCTTGGGCGCTGCCGCGGATCGTGCCCGGGCCATAGAGCAGGCACGGGATGCCGGCCTTCCACAGATGGCAGGTGTCGTCCGCGCTGTACGAGTGCGGCAGCACGGTGCCGATCGCGTGCGGCTCGGCGCCGGTCACGGCGCGATAGCTCCGCGCCACCGCCTGAACGATCGGCGCGTCGACCGGCATGTCGAACGGCTCCATGACGAGTCGTCGGCGCCCCTTGAAATACGCGGGCGGCGGGATCTCGATTTCGTAGCGCAGCTCTCGATCTGCGGCGGTGAGCGCGTCGAGCGCGCCGCGAATGTCGGCGACGATGCCCTCGACGGTCATGCCCGGCAGGAAATGGACGTCGACGATGATCGTGCAGACGTCGGGCACGTACGGCGGCTCCACGAGCACGTAGTCACGGCCGCGGCCGCCGAGGATGCCACCCACGTTGAGCCGCGGAAACGCGGGCAGGTCGGGACGCGGCGTGTGGCGGAACTTGACGTTCTGCAGCGCGCCCACGACGGCCAGCATTTTGTGGATGGCGTTCACCGTGCCTTCGAGTCGGCCGATGTGGCCGCTCACACCGTGGGTGTGGATGGCCATGTGGACGATGCCCGAGTGCACGGTCACGAGATTGTCGGCACCGAACGGCTCGGCCACCACGGCGGCGTCGGTGCGCAACCCGCTCTGCATCAGGAAGTGCGTGCCCTCGCCGCCCTGCGTCTCGCCGGCCACGCACGCGACGACGAGATCGCCGGCCAACCTCACGCCCGAGCGACGAATCGCCTCCGCAGCCATGATGATGCTGGCGAGCCCGCCTTTCATGTTCTGCACGCCGTGCCCGTATAGACGATCGCCTTCGAGCGTCGGCGTCCACGGATCGCGCGTCCAGCGACGCGTCAGCGCATTGATGTCGGTGTGGCCGTTGAGCATGAGGCTGACCCCGCCGCCCGTGCCGCGGAGCGTGGCGATCGTCTGCAACCGCCCCGGCTCGATCGCTTGAAGATTTACGTCGTAGCCGCGCTCGCGGAAGAACCCGTCGAGAAATCGCGCGACGGGCGTCTCTTCGGTCTTGAAGCTCGGAATGCGGATCAGCGCGCTGGCGAGGTCGATCAGCTCCTGGCGATCGACCTGCGCCAGCACGGCGCGGGCGGCGTCGTCCACGGCAGCGGACGACTAGAAGACGATCACACCACGGCCGACGGCGTCGGTCTCGAGATCGGCGTAGGCGCGATTGATGTCGGCCAACGAATAGCGCCGCGTCACGAGGCCTGCGACGTCGATCAGGCCGCGCTCGGCCCAGTCGGCGATGCGCGGCATGTCCTGCCGCGGATGCGCGGAGCCGTAGTAGCTGCCCGTGATCGTTTTCTCGCCGCGCGTCAGCACCACGGGCTCGATGGGCGCCGTGTCGCCGATGGGGGCGATGCCGACGATGACGGCCGTGCCGCGCTTGCGCAGCATGTCGACGGCCATCCGCGTGGTCGCGCCGCTGCCGTACGCCTCGAACGCGAAGTGCGCGCCGCCGCCCGTGAGCGCCTGCACGCGTGCCACCGCGTTGTCCGTCCGTGCGTTGACGGTGTGCGTGGCGCCGAACTTCGTCGCAAACGTCAACGCCGCGTCCTTCACGTCGACGGCCACGATGGTGGTGGCGCCGGCCAGACGCGCGCCCTGTACCACGTTGAGGCCGACGCCGCCGCAGCCGATCACGACCACGCTGTCGCCCGGCTGCACGCGCGCGTTGAATACCGCGGCGCCGACGCCGGTGGTGACGCTGCAGCCGATGAGCGCCAGCTGCGGAAAGTCGAGTGCGGCCGGCGCCGGGACGCAGCCTGCCTCGGGCACGACGGTGTACTCGGCGAAGCACGCGACTTTGCCCATGTGCGCGCAGTCCTGCCCGGCGAGCGTGTGCAGGCGCGACGTGTTGTCGAAGAGCCGGCCCGTGGTGCGCGCGTACTCGTCGCAGAGGTGCGGACGGCCGCTCTCGCACGAGTGGCAGTGCCCGCAGTTGGGCACGAAGCTCAGGATGACGCGGTCGCCGGGCTTCACCATGCTCACGCCTTCGCCCACACGCTCGACCGTGCCCGCGCCCTCATGGCCCATCACCGCGGGAATCGCGATGGTCGCCTCACCCTTCTGGAAATGCAGGTCGCTGCGGCAGACACCGGCCGCGCCGACCTTGATCAGGACCTCACCCCGCTTGGGCGGGTCCAGCTCGACGGTCTCGACGGAGTACGGCTTGTTGACGGCGTGCAGAACGGCGGCGGTCACGCGCATGGCAGCTCCTTGGGGTGGTGTCGAACCCGCCGCAGTTTAGCCGAGTTTGTGGAGATATTCGTACACCGAACGGACGGCGAGGTTGCCATCGGCGACCGCGGCCGCGACGTTGCGCGGCGACCGGTGGCGGACGTCGCCAACCGCGAACACCCCCGGCACGCTCGTTTCGAGCGGGTACGGCGGCCGCTCCTCGAGCCACTCGAACGGCGCGCCCTCGATGCCCAGCACGACGCTCTCTCCGGTGAGGATCTGGCCCGACTCGTCCAGTTGCAGCGAGTCTTGCAGCCACGACGTGTGCGGGCCCGCGCCGATGAGCACGAACAGGGCGGTGCCGGCGAGCCGTTCCGTAATCCCGCGCGCGGTATCGCGAATCCGTAGTCCTTCGAGCCGCTGGTGGCCCTCCACCCCGATGATCTGCGTGTTCAGCCGAATCCGCACGTTTCCGGCCCGCTCGAGCTGCTTGACGAGATAATCGGACATCGTCAGACCATCGCCACGCACCAGGACCGTCACCGTCGACGCGTAGCGCGCCAGATGGACGATGGCTTGACCGGCCGAGTTGGCGCCGCCCACGACGAACACGTCTCGGCCCATGTGGGCCGGCGCCTCCGCCGTCGCGGTGCCGTAGAACACGCCCTTGCCGATGAGGCGGTCGATGCCATCGACCGCGAGGCGGTTGTACGAGACGCCGGTGGCCACGACGACCGCGCGCGTGGTCACCTGCGTGCCGTCCTCGAGCGTGAGAACGTGCTCGGATTCCTTGCTGCTCAGCGAGATCACGTGGCTCGCCAGCAGAAATTCGGCGCCGAGCGCGAACGCCTGCTCATGCGCGCGATGGGCGAGGTCGGCCCCGCTGATGCCGCGTGGGAAGCCGAGATAGTTACGGATCATCGAGCTCGTGCCGGCCTGGCCGCCCGTCACGAACCGTTCGATGACGAGCGTGCGGAGTCCGTCGGACGCCGCGTAGACGGCCGTCGAGAGACCCGCGGGGCCGGCGCCGATCACCACGAGATCGTAGACGCCGCTGACCTGGTGCGCGTTGACGCCCAGCAGGCGCGCGATCTCTGCGTTCGTGGGATCCGCGAGGCACTGGCCGCCGAAGATCACCGCCGGCAGCCCGCCGGCGTGGCCGGTCTCCTCGAGCCGCCGCCGTCCCTCGTCGCCGTCGTGCGCGCAGAACGCGTAGGGAAGCGAGGCGCGCTCGAAGAGATCGCGCAGCTCGTGGCTGCGACGCGCCCACTGCTCACCGACGATCGTCACGACCGGGATGCTCGGCCGCGTGGTCCGCACCCAGAGGCCGAGGATCTCGGCTACAAGCGGGTAGAGACGCTCCTCGGGATCGCCCAGCGGCTTGACGAGCCAGGTGTCGAACCGGCCCAGCGCGATCGCCTGGCGCACCACCGGGTACGCCTGTGGGTCGCCCCAGCTGAGCAACGCGCAGCGCGAGGCCCACGGGCAGAGCTCGTGCACGCGCGCCAGCCAGTCGAGCGCGGTCGTGTCGGTCGTCGACACCGCCGCGATGACGAGCGCGATGCTCTCGCCGCGCGCGCACGCCTGCTCGAGACGGCCGACGGCCGAGCTCGGATTGGTGTCCGTCTCGATTCGATAGTCGGCGCCGAAGCGCCGCTGCAGCGCCGTCTCGACGCCCGCGAGCGCCTCGGCGTCGGGGTCGACGACGAAGATGATCGGCTCGCTCACTCCTGACCTCCGCCCGCGACCGGTGCGAGGTTCTTCACCGGATATCCGAGGTCCTGCCACGCCCGGAAGCCGCCGGCGAGCGGTCGCACGCGTTCGATTCCGCGCCGTTTCAGCAGCAGCGCCACACGGGCGCTCGACGCCTCGTTGGGTCACGTGCAGTACAGGATGATGTCGCGCTCGCGCGGGATCTCGAGGTGTCGAGCTTCGAGCTCGTCGGTGCTGAGGTGCAGCGCGCCGGGAATGATCGAAGGCTCGGTCTGGAAGTCGAGGCGATCGCGGACGTCGACCACCATCACGTCGCCGCCGGCGTCGAGCATCGACTTGAGCTCCGCAGGCGTGATCCGCGCGATCCGCAGCTTTCGGAGGAACAGCTGGCGCATGATGTACTTGTACGCGACGTAGGCGACGATCGCGCCCGCCACCACGGCGAAGGCCCAGCTGCCGAGGCCTTCGAGGGACCGGCCCACCACCTCCAGCTGCGAGCTGAACACCCAGCCGAGCGCGATGAACACGCCTGCCCACACCAGGCCCGCGATCGTGCTGATGCCGAGGAACGCGTAGAGCGACATGCCCGTGATACCCGCGAGTGGGGGCGCGACCGTGCTGATACCCGGCACGAATTTGGCGAACACCAGATACCACGCGCCACACGTCCCGAACAAGCCGTGCGTGCGGCGCACACACGAGTCGGGCTCGAGCGAGATGCGGCAGATCCATCTGAGGACTCGGGGGCCCCCGGCACGACCGATGCCGTACCAGACGCTGTCGCCGATGAGCGAAGCGAACGCGCCTGCCACGAGCACGAGGAAGGGATTCAGACGACCGTTGCCGGCCAACCCGCCGGCGCCGACGAGCAGGAGCTGCGACGGGACCGGCAGCCCGATTTGTTCGGCCAGCACGACGCCGAAGACGACGACGTAGCCATACCGGATGAGGAGGTCGATCGCATGGGTCATGGTCGGGCGTAGAGCATAACCTTGCTGTCGGGTACTTGCCTTCGCAGCCTTTCAAGTGGATAGTTCGAGCACCCCGCAACCCCCTGGAGGGACGCCGATGGCGCGACTGACGATCAACGGGAAAACCCTCGACCTCAACGTCGATCCGAGCACGCCCCTGTTGTGGGCAATCCGCGAGCAGGCAGGTCTCACGGGAACCAAGTATGGCTGCGGCATCGCGCAGTGCGGTGCCTGCACCGTCCACCTCGACGGGGCGGCGATCCGCTCCTGTGTGATGCCGGTGTCGGCGGCCGAAGGCAAGAAGATCACCACGATCGAGGGTCTGGCCAACGGCTCGACCCTCCACAAGGTGCAAAAGGCCTGGCTGGACAATCAGGTCCCGCAGTGCGGCTATTGCCAGTCCGGAATCATCATGGCGGTCGCGGCGCTGCTGCGCGAGAAGCCGAAACCGACAGATGCCGACATCGACGCCAAGATCACCAACATCTGTCGATGCGGAACCTTCCAGCAGGTGCGCGAAGCCATTCACGCCGCGGCGAAGGCATAGGGGGGCGCCATGATCACCACCAAGCTCAACCGCCGCTCCTTCGTCATCGGCAGCACCGCGGTCGGCGCCGGCCTGGCGCTGGGACTGAAGATTCCGTTCGGCCCGTCGGTCGTTCGCGCCCAGGACGGCTCGCCGGAAGTCAACGCCTGGGTCGTCATCCGTCCCGACGACACGGTCGTCATCCGCGTCGCGCGGACAGAGATGGGGCAGGGCACACTCACCGGCCTCGCGCAGATGGTGGCCGAGGAGCTCGAGTGCGACTGGTCGAAGGTGAAGACCGAGTATCCGACGCCGGGCCAGAGCGTGAAGCGCAAGCGCGTGTGGGGCGACTTCTCGACGGGCGGCAGCCGCGGCATCCGCGATTCGCATCAGTACGTCCGCGAGGGCGGCGCCGCCGCGCGCATGATGCTGGTTCAGGCCGCCGCGAATCAGTGGAACGTCCCCGTCGGCGAGTGCAGCGCCGCCAACAGCGTGATCACTCACAAGCCCTCGGGTCGCACGGTCACCTACGGCAAGGTCGCGGAGGCGGCGGCCAAGCTCACGCCGCCCGAGAAGCCCGCGCTGAAGGATCCGAAAGAGTGGAAGCTCATCGGCAAGTCCGTGAAGCGCCTGGACACGATGGACAAGCTCAACGGCGCCCACGTGTTTGCCGCGGATCTGAAATTGCCCGGAATGCTGAACGCGGCGATCAAAGACTGTCCCGTCTTCGGCGGCAAGGTGAAGAGCTACGAGGCCGCCAAGATTCAGTCCATGCCTGGCGTGAAGCAAGTCGTTCCGGTGGGCGACTCTGCGGTGGCCGTCGTCGCCGAGACCTGGTGGCAGGCCAAGACCGCGCTCGACCAGCTGCCGATCGTCTGGGACGAGGGCGAGAACGCAAAGGTCTCGAGCGACACGATCGCCGAGATGCTGCGGCAAGGCCTCGACGCCGACCAGGCGTTCGTCGGCAACCGCAACGGCGACGTCAAGGCCGCCATCGCGTCGGCGGCGAAGAAGGTCGAAGCCGTCTACGC
>DAIRVP010000130.1:3283-15420 GCA_036802765.1 Candidatus Rokuibacteriota bacterium | reverse complement strand
AGTTCATCCCGTTCTTCGTCGATCACGTCGGCGAAGACGCGATGCTGTTCGCCTCGGACTATCTGCACTTCGACGCGCTGTTCGTCGGCGAGACCGGACACGATGGCCAGCCGTATCCCGGCACCGTCGCAACGCTGCTCGGCCGCAAGGACGTCTCCGACGCCGCGAAGCGCAAGATGCTTCTGGACAACAGTCTGCGCTTCTACGACATGGACGCCTCGAAGCTCGGCCGGCGTGGGATGCCGGTGACGCGGCCCGAGCCTGAGGAGGCGCGCCGAGCCACAGTGCCGGGGACGATCTCCGCCCGGTAGACGAGCACGAAGGGCGATCAGTCGAGCGCCAGGACGGCGCCGTACTCATCGTCGGTCATGCGAGCGAAGTCGTAACGCGGATAGACGTCTCTCGCGCGGCTGAACAGGAATTCCTCGAAAGCGTTGACGGCGCGGGGACGCAGCGGCTTCGTCACACGACCGAAAGCGATCTGTACCGAGAACCGCTCCGAACCCGCGATGGCTACGAGCTCGAACAGGTTCGGGAACGTGCGCGCCCAGTAGGAGATGAGGTGATATTGCGTCAGGCCGACGTCCGCGTAACCGCGGGCGGTCATCTCGGGCACATCACGATGCGTGATACCGAGGCGGCCTGGAAAGGTCGCGACCTCGGCCGCGAAGAACGCAGCGGCGGCGGATTTCCCGATCAGCTGCTCGATCGCCGTGCGATTACCGGCCCGTGCCCCCGCTTCGATCGCGTCGGCCTGGGCCAGGCGTGCACCGGTGCGCGCGACATCGGCGAGGCCCTTGATGCCGAACGGATTACCTTTGCGGACGAGGAGCGCGCGGCCACGATTCTTCGAGAAGAATCGCGCCTGCGGCTCCAACACGGCGAGTTTTCGCAGCTGCTTCAAAGGATCGGGGCCAGCCAGGACCGCATCGGGATAGAAGCCGGAGGCCCGGCTGACGTCGAGGCTGAGATTACCCAGCGCGATTCCACCTGCCCGAATCATCTGCACCACGATGGGCTGAGGCAGTGTCACGACCATGATGTTCCGCAGATCGAGGTCGGCGTACTGCGGCTGTGATTTTGCCCACGCGGGAAAGGCCCCGAGAACGTCTTCACTCAGCAGAACCATTAGGTGGTTGCCTTCGCTGAAGATCACCAGGCCTGGCGGCGTTCCGATCTCGCCGACGATGTCCGGCACGGTATCCGTGTGGCCATCGAAGGCCGGCGCGCCCAGCCGTCGCCGCGCTGCAATGGGCCAGACCAGCGGCTCGGACGGTACCCTGACGTTCGACTCTTCGGCGCTCGCGGTGTGCTTCGGATGACTTCCGAGAGCGACGGCGCCCAGGACACTGCCAAGAAATCTCCGTCGTTTCATTCTCGCCGCTCCTACATCCGCAGCCTCACGCCGGCGCGTTCTTCCTGAAGCGTCGAGGCCTTGATGCGGTCCTGATCACCCCAGCCGCGATTCATCGCCTCCAGCAACTCCGTCTCACAGAGGTCGAGCAGCCGGGTGGGCACGCGATGCTGTCCCGCCAGATCGCCCACCAAACGGAAGTCTTTGTACGCGAGCGCCAGTGCAAACCTCGCGGCGAAATCGCCGCGAAACAGCGTGGCCGGCATTCGCTTGGTGAACGTCATGTTCTGACTCACGATGCAGCCTTCGCGGAATGCCTCGACGAGCCGCGGCACCGCCACGCCGGCTTTCGCCCCGAGCGTCAGACATTCCGCGAGCAGCAGGTCGATGCTCATCGCGAGCGCATTGTGAACGAGCTTGGTGACCGAGCCGGTGCCGAGCTCGCCGACCCAGACGATGCTTCGGGAAAACGTGTCGAGCACGGGCTTCACGCGCCGCAAGACCGCCTCGTCGCCGCCGACGAAAAGCGTGACCTGTCCCTCGAGCGCGCCTTCCCGGCCACCGTCGAGCGGCGCGTCGAGCAGGTGGGCGCCGCGCGCCATCACCGCGGCGCCGACTTCGCGCACAACCGCCGGCGCATTCGTCGTGTGATCGATCACGATCGCATCGGGCCGCAGTGTCTCCAGCACGCCGCCGGGGCCGCGCATCACGGCCTGCATGTCGGGGGGCCCCGGAACGCAGATGCAGACGACGTCGCACTGCGCGGCCACATCGCGCGCGGTGTTCGCCCAGACGGCGCCGCGTGCGAGGACGGGCGCTGCGGCCTCTTTTCTCAGGTCGTGGACCACGAGCGGAAATCCCGCGCCGAGCACGAAGCCAGCTAGCGGCGCTCCCATGTTGCCCAGGCCGATGAATCCAACACGCATCGCGTCCTCCTAGTCGGAGCCCGGCTTTTCCGGTAGCAGTCCCTCGGGACGCCGGATCATCAGCACGACGAGTACCACACCGACGAGCATCTGTTGCGCCGCAGCCAGCCGCACGCCCGTCAGGAATGGAATCACGTCCTTCGCAAAGCGGCTGCCCTCCAGTAAACCGAGCAGCACGATCGAGCCGACGAGGGCTCCGCGATTGTTGCCACTGCCGCCGAGGATCAGCGCCAGCCACACGAACAGACTCTCCTGTGGCAGAAACATGTTCGGCTCGATGTACGCCAGGTAATGGGCGAAGAGGATGCCGGCCAGACCTGCGACCGCGGAGCCGAGCGCGAACGCCTGGACCTTGAATCGGAATACCGGCTTGCCGGCGACGGCGGCGACCGTCTCGTCCTCGCGGATCGCGCGAAGGACGCGACCGAACGGCGAGCGACGGAGTCGCTCGAGGACCACGTACACCAGCGCGACGGCCGCGAGCACGACAAGGAGATAGAAGACGTCGTAGTGCGCAGAGAAGCGCGCGTGCATCGGCCGAGGAATCGCCGTCACGCCATTCGCACCGCCGGTGAGCCACGCTTCGTTCAGGAGGAATAGCCGCAAAACCTCGCCGAATCCGAGGGTGACGATCGCGAGGTAATCCTCTCTCAGTCGCAGCGCCACCATCGCCAAGGCGGCCGCAGCGGCCGCCGCGACCCCGACGCCAGCCGGCCACGCGAGCAGCAGTGGCGTGCCGCCGACCGCCAGCAGCGCGGACGTATACGCGCCCACGGCGAAGAATGCGACGGCGCCGAGGTTCACGAGCCCGGTGAGTCCCCACTGCACATTGAGCCCGAGCGTGAGCAGGGCGCGCACGCCGACGAGCGTCGCGATCGCGGTCAGATACGCGATCACCGGCGCGGGCTCACGCTCTTGCACCGGCGAGGCCGGTCGGCCGCACGAGCAGCACCGCGAGGATGACGGTGAAGCCGATCGCCGTCTTGTAGGTCGGCGGGATCAGCAGCGTGCCGACTTCCTCCATCACGCCGACGATCAGCGCCCCGGCCAGTGCTCCCGGCGCCGAGCCCACGCCGCCGAGAATGGCGGCCGCGAAGACGGAGATGATCAGGCCACCGCCCATCAACGGATCGATGCTGGCGTCCAGGCCGAGGAAGACGCCGGCGCCGCCGGCGAGCGCGCCGCCACCGAGCGTCGCGTACGCGATGACGCGCTCGGTCGGCACGCCTTTGACCGCGGCGAGCAGGGCATTGTCGGCCGTCGCCCGCATCGCGATGCCGAGCCGGGTGCGAAGCAGAAACATCTGGGCCGCCGCCATCATGACGACCGCGGCGCCGAGGATCAGCAGCTGATCCCGGCCGACGCGAAGCCCGGCGATGCTCGTCGCGCGCATGACCGGCACGTCGTAGCTGCGAAAGTCGTTGCCCCACACGAAGCGCACCACGTTTTCGAGGACGAAGGCGACGCCGATCGACGCGATGGCGAGTGAGAACGGACGCCGCGCCCGCATGGGCCGGAAGGCGATGCGATCGACCGCGAGCGCGACCGCGCCGGTCGCCACAAGGGCGCCGAGCCACGCCAGCTGGATCGGCGCGTGTGCGTCGTGGTTCAGCATCAGGCCGACGTAGGCGCCGACGGTCAGGTAGGTGCTGACGGCGAAATTCGGAAAGCGCAGCAGCCGCCACAACAGGGAGAACGCGACGGCCGGCAACGCGAGGATGCCGCCCGTCACGACGCCGTTGAAGACGTACTGCACGATGGGCGGCATCTCGAGCCGACCGTCAGGGATTGATGACCTGCACGAGCTCGGATTTTCCCTTCCGCACCTGCTGCACGGCGAACGGCGCGGACAGGATGTCCCCGATCGCGTCGAAGTCGCACGACCCCGACGCCCCCTCGTAGTTGATTTTCTTGCCTTCGCCGAGCAGCCGCGCGCCCTCGGCGTAGGAATAGGCCGCGGTGCCCGGCGGGTTGGCGACCGTGCGCAGGTGGTCTTTGATGACTGTGCCCGAGACCTCGCCTTTGCCGGCGGCGAGCGCCAGCGCGACGATGGACATCTGATCCCACGCCTGCGGCGCGTAGGGGCTCTGGTCCGCGCGCGGCACGGCGGCAGAGAATTCCTTGTAGGCGGGCGAGTCGAAGAGCGGCGCGCGATCCATGTTCCAGACTCCCTCGGCGACGTCGGCGCCCACGCCCTCGATGAACTTCGCGTTGATCGCGAAGCTCGGCGCGAGGATCGCGCCCTTGTATCCGGCCTTGTAGATCTCCTTCACCATGACGACGGAGTCCGGCGTGTAACCCTCGAGCATGATGAGGTCCGGATTGGTGGCGAGCACGCGGGTGACCTCGCTCCGGTACGAGGGCTTCTTGTCCTCGTAAATGAGGTCGTCGGTGATCGTGGCGCCGGCCGCTTTGACGATCCCCGTGAACGCATCGCCGAACGAGCGGGCGTACGGTGTCTGCAGCGCCAGGTAGGCGACGCGCTTCCATTCCTTTTTCGTCACGGCGAACTTCGCGTACATGCGCCCTTGCAGATTCGTGTTGGGCTGCGTGCGCGCAACGTAGCCCTTGTGATCGCCTTGGGTCACCGCGTCCGCGCCCGACACGCCGATGAGGAATACCTTGGCCTCGACGCAGAGTGGTTTGACCGCCAGCGTCACCGCGGACGCCCACGTCGACACGATCGCGACGACCTTGTTCACGTCGATCAGCTTTCGCGCCGCGCGCACACCGGCCTCTGCGTTCGTCTGGTCGTCCTCGTGGAACAGCTGGATCGAGCGCCCCGCGATGCCGCCGGCCTTGTTGATGCGCTCGACCACGGCCACCACCGCCCGCTGCATGTCGGGTCCATACGAGCCGCCGGCGCCGGTCAGCGGGCACAACGTGCCGATCGGGATCGGCTCCTTCGACTGCGCCGACACACGCGCCGGCACACCGAGCACCAGTCCCGCCGCTGCCGAGGTCTTGAGAAGCTCTCGTCGCGTCATCGTCGTCATGGCTCGATCTCCCTGGTGGCGTCAGCCGCCGAGATAGAGACGTCGGATGTCCGGATCATTGTCGAGCGTCGGGCCAGCGCCTTCGGCGCGGACACGGCCCATCGCAAGCACGTACGCGCGCTGGCATAGCCGGAGCGACTCCCGCGCGTTTTGCTCCACGAGCAGGATGCCGAGCCCGCGCGCGTTGATCTCGCGAACGCGGTCGAAGACGAGCCGCTGCAGCGCAGGCGCGAGGCCGGCCGACGGCTCGTCGAGCAGCAGCAGCTGTGGATCGACCATGAGCGCCATCGCCATCGCGAGCATCTGGCGCTCGCCGCCCGACAATGTTCCGGCCCGCGCGCGGCGGCGCGCGCTGAGGGCGGGAAAGAGCTCGAGCGCGGCGCGCGCTCGGTCGTCGAATGAGCGTGAGGCCGTCCAGGCGCCGATCGCCAGGTTCTCCCACACGCTGAGCGCCGGGAAAACATTCGCCTCCTGAGGCACGTAGCAGAGTCCAGCCGCGACGATGCGCTCGGTGCCGGCGCCCGTGAGGTCCACGCCGCCCAGCGTGATTCGCCCGGCGCGCGGCGGCACCAGGCCGGCGAGCGTCTTGAGCAGCGTCGATTTGCCGGCGCCGTTCGGACCGATGATGGCGACCAGCTCACCGCGTCGCACATGAATCGAAAGTCCACGCAGGACATCGGCATCACCATACCCGGCCGACAGGTCCTGCACCTCCAGCAGCGGCGTCACGCGGTCGTCCCGAGATAGGCTTCGAGCACGCGAGAATCGCGCCGCACCGTCGCGAACGGACCCTCGACCAGCTTGCGCCCCTGGGCCATCACGATGACTGGATCGCAGAGCTCCATGACGAGATCCATGTCGTGCTCGATGAGCAGGAACGTGTGCCCCCCGCGCTGCAGCGCGCGGATGGTGTCGACGAGGGACCGCATCAGCGTAGGATTCACCCCGGCGCCGGGCTCATCGAGCAGGATGATACGCGGCCCGCTCATCAGCACGCGCGCGAGCTCGAGCAGCTTCTTCTGGCCGCCCGACAAGGTTTCCGCCGGCGCGCCGGCAAGGTGCGCGAGCTCCATGGACGTGAGGATCGCGTGAGCGCGTTCGCGCGCGCGATGCTCGCCCGCGCGCACACGGCTCGGCGCCGTGAACACCCGCGCCAGACTTTCTCCGGGCTGATCCGGCGCATACAATGCGACGTTTTCGAGCACCGTCATCCTCGCGAGCGGCCGCGGAATCTGAAACGTACGCCCGACGCCGCGCTGGGCGATTGCGTGCGGCGACAACCCATCGAGCCGGTCGCCGCCGACTCGAATCTCGCCGCTGTCTGCCGGGGCCAGGCCGCTGATCACGTTGAACAGCGTCGTCTTGCCCGCGCCGTTTGGACCGATGAGCCCAGTGATCGAGCCTTCCTCGACCGAGAGCGTGCAGTCGGCCAGCGCCTGGACGCCGCCGAAGCGCTTGCTGACCCTGGTGACGCTGAGGAGCGTGGCCGTGGGGGTCCTCCGAATCGCCGCGTATGATACGTCAGCGCCGGAGAGTCGTCAGCGTCTCAGACGGAATGATAAGATTCGCCGTGAAATCGGGGTGTGGCGCAGCCTGGTAGCGCACCTGCTTTGGGAGCAGGGGGCCGGAGGTTCAAATCCTCTCACCCCGACCACTTTTACTCCCGCCCACGAGCCGCTGTTGTGCGGGTTCTGTGCGGGAACAGTCTCCGCTACTGGCAGGCTCGACCGACGCGTTGATTCACTTATATCGTGAAGGCCGAACACGGGTGTCACTGTGTCCTCGTGACGGGTCACAATCTGGCGCGACGATATCTGGGATCATCATTTTCTAGAATGATTCGCGCGTTAGATAGCTTGGCACTCAATAAGCACAACCATTTTTGAAGCGACCAGCCGCGGGACGCCAGGCGCAAAAGAAAGAGAATGCTGGCGAGTGGGGTCTTCCTTGAAAGGAGCACCTACCGATGGACGGTTCCAGGCTGATCGCCTGGGCAATCGTACTTGTGCTGGCGGCGTTCGGACTTGCGGTTCTCGGCGGTCCTCAGGCGTTCGTCGGCCACATCGCACAACTCGTAGTCGAATCGCCGACAGCGGGGGCGCTTCTCGGTACGATCGTTAGCGAAATAAAGCTGTTTACTTGGGACCTCTTCCCGTTTGCCGTGCTCTCTCTTCTGTTGTGGATCAGGGTCCACTAGTAAGTAGCGACGTAGCGCAGCAGCGCTTCAAGCTCGGCTGCGGTCATCGGCGAGGACGTTAGCGCCCGAAGAGTCGGGGGCACGGTACACCCTTTAGACACCGTTGCTCCGATGAATCCCGACGACCTATCGTGATTGAAAGGAGCCCAGACGCCCGCTCACGGGGGACGATGATGCGCGGTGTGGTCTTGGAACTGGTGGTGGTCCTTCTAGCCGGCTGCGCGCTCGTCGACATTGGCCAAGCGACCCACCGCGAATGGAGCCGCGACGGGGCCACGGAACAGGATCTAGCCCGCGATCGGCTAACTTGCACACAGCAAGCGGCTCGTCCGACACCTGCCGGCGAGCCCACGATTTCCACGGCGGCAGCTGAGTCCAGACGCTTCAGCGCTTGCATGGAAGCCAAGGGCTGGCGATGAATACCTTAGCTGCAGAAGCCACAACGGCCTGCTCGCGTCAGCCGGATAGAGCAGATCCATTTAGAGACGGGCTAAAGACGGGCGTCATGAGCTTCTGAGTACGGCGCCATGGACCTCAGGAGTCCGTTCGACCGGCTGCCGAGCGTTACATATCCAGGTACCATTGTTACTGAGTCCCACAGTGCCACTTTGTGGGATGCGTTCGAGCAAGGAGGTTCCCATGATTCTCCGCACGATGCTGTTGATCTTGTTGACTTTGTTGCTGGCCGCAGCTCCGGCCCTGGCGAAGGGCGGCGGTGGTGGAGGTGGCGGGGGTGGCGGCGCCGCAGGTGCGGGTAATGGAAACTCCGGCGGCGGGCATGGCGTTGGCAATGGCGGCAGTAACGGCGCTGAGCCGACAGCTGACGTTTCGCCGGGAGCTGGCCGTGGGACCGCGTTATCCAATCCTGGAAGCGCGCACCGCTCGGACACCGCGACAGACAACCTTTCGGCGCCGACTCCCGGGAAGGCCAAGCCGCGCAGCGGTGTAAAGCCGGGATCCGGTCGGGTCGGAACGGTGCCGACGACGAACGGACACTAATAACACGATCGGACAAACGCGCGTTGATATCCAGCCCGCGTTGACGTCGTAGCCTGAGACCGCAAACGGCCGGGGGACTGCCCTCGGCCGTTTGTGCTTTCGTTGCCACAACCGGTTCGGTCGTCGCCTAGAGAGAACTCGTGGAGAGAAATCTCACCGAGAAACAACCGTCCCAGATAGGCTCTTAACTACGCCGTCGCGGTGAATCCGCCGCGGCTACGATCGGTCGCCTACAGCTCTAAGAACGGCGAGCGCGACGATGGGCGCGATACCGAGTCCCTCGGCCAGCTTGGCGAATGTGGCGGGTGAGGGTCGCTTCCGCCCGTTCTCCACCTCTCGAATGTAGGCAGGGCCGACGCCAATCGTCTTAGCCAAGTACGCCCTGGTCATCTGGCGAGCCCTCCGCATTCTCGTGAAGACACGGCCGAGTTCGCGGAGCGAAGTTGCTGGCAGCGCACTCGTAGATAGCGCGGATGCGAGTTGCGACGAACGGTCATCGGCATAAGCCAGGTTCACGGCCTGCCTCCTCGCGCAAGGACCCACTCGCGGCGGGACGCGACCGCCGCGCAAAGCTACAGCAAGGCAAACGGTGAACCAAACGCCGCCACGATCACTATCCTGGCGAATTAGTTGAACTACAGCTTGCGGCATGCTCATTCGTTCGGAGGACGCCGGTCAGTATTTGGTCGGCCACCCGCGGAAGCGGCGAGGCTTTGATCGGCCCGACTGCTACGACTCATCGTGGATCGGAGTTCTCCGCCGGTGCCGCATCGGCTCCGTTGCTTTCCACCCCACTGCACCCCGCAGCTTCACCATCGCGGACAGGCAATGCCCCGTGAAGTCGATCCGCGTATACGCCCGATGCCGCTCGTGGAAGAATGCTCCGGCGAACTCCTCGAGCCGAGGTGACACCACGGACGTGCCGTTGCCAAGGTCGAATCGGCCAGCGTTCGGCGCAATCTGAAACTCGTAGTTCTTCCGCATCTCGGTTGTGATGTGCTGATCGATGGCCTTCAGCAGATCGCTTGGACGGCCGGCGTCCTGTAAGACGCGAGCGGCGGTCGCCAACCCCTCCACCGTCGCGCAGGTATTGTGTGCGCGAGGCTCGCTCAGCCATTTCATCGCGTTCAGGGTCTGCTGCTCGATGAACGATGCGAAGCGGGCGTCTCTCGTCGTGTCCCATCGGACGGCGGCCGCCATCGTCCCCCACTGATAGAACGAGATCGAAAACGACGCGCCGTACTGTTTGATCAGGGAGTTTTCCAACGATGTCAGGATCGAACGAACCGTCGGATCGCCCGGCCGGCGCCGTTCGTAGTAGGCAAGCGCGAGCCAGCCCTCACCGTCGGCGAACGGCGATACGTGGATCTTGGTCGGCGTCACTCGGAAGCCGTGCCCCGCCACGTGCAGGGCGGCAAGGCCACGGAGCCACCGCGCACCGGCCGCCTCGAACCGACGGTCTCCCGATGCGTCGGCGTATTGCATTTCGGCGAGCAGAGCCACTGCGGTCGCTCCGGCCGACATTTGCGCGTACTCGGGCTGAAGCCCGAGGACGGCGCCGTCGCCCGCCGGCTGATAGAGCAGGCCGAGTCGGTCAAGGACCGAGGCGAGCTTGTGACGGCCCCTCGGCACCGCGAGGAGACCGCTCGCTTCCACCATTCTCTGCAGATCCTTCTCCGTGGTCGCCACCGCATCGGCGGAGGGCGCCGACACTACAGCAGACACCGACCTCGCCGTGGCGCTCCCCGAACCGGGAACGCTGGTGCTGCTGCTCACGGGAATCGGAGCGGGCGCCGCGGTCTTCATCCGACGACGCAAATAACCGCAAACTCGCGCCAGGACTCATCCCTTCCCTCCTCGCGCCGTTTCGTGCGGGCGTAGCCCGCGCAAACTGCGACTCCTCGAACGCGTGGTATAACTGGCGGCGGCAACAGGCACGGCTAGTGCCCGACCACTATTCGTCGATTCGAGGGAGCGATGAAAGCTCAGATCTTGGTCGCCGTCCTCCTGCTCTTGGCGCTCGCGCCGCCCGCGATGGCGTTCAACTGCCCCGTCGTCATCAAGCAGGCCGAGGACAACATCAAGAAGGCCGAGGCGACAAAGACCAACGCCGACACCAAGCCGCTCATCGACGAAGCCAAGAAGCTGGTGGCCGAGGCGAAGGCGCACCACGAGAACGCGAAGACCAAGAAGGACCACGGTGACGCGATCCGTAAGGCGAAGACGGCCTCGGCCTACGCCGAGGAAGCGATCACCCTCGCCTCGCCCTGACCACATTTAAAGATCAGGTTGTCCTCATCACCGGCGCGTCGTCCGGCATCGGCGAGGCGCTGGCGCGGGAATTCTCGCGCGCGGGCGCGGCCGTCGTCCTGGCCGCCCGACGCACCGATCGGCTCGAGCAGCTTACAGCCGAGTTGACGGCCGCCGGCGCGCGCGCCATCGCAGTACGCTGCGACGTGACGGTCGACGGCGATCCGGACCGCGCGGTCGCGGCGGCGCGCGAGCGCTTCGGCGCCGTGGATGTCGTCGTCGCCAACGCCGGCTTCGGCGTGGTGGGCCCCGTCGCGCTGCTCACGCTCGACGACTATCGGCGCCAGTTCGAGACGAACGTCTTCGGTGTGCTGCGCACCGTTTACGCGGCGCTCCCCGACGTGCGGCGCCGGCGCGGACGCATCGCGATCATCGGCAGCGTCAGCGGCCACATCGCGACGCCCGGATCATCGCCATATGCGATGAGCAAGTTCGCCGTGCGCGCGCTGGCCGAGGCGCTCGGGCACGAGCTCTTTCGGTCGGGCGTCTCGGTGACGCTCGTCAGCCCGGGCTTCGTGGCGTCCGAGATTCGCCGCGTCGACAACCAGGGCGTGCTGCGCGCCGACACACGCGATATCGTGCCGAAGTTCTTGATCGTGCCGACCGACCGGGCAGCGCGGCACATCGTGCGCGCTATCGCGCGCCGGCGGCGCGAGGTCGTGGTGACCGGTCACGGCAAGGTCTTCGTGTTCCTGCACCGTCACGCGCCGTGGCTCACCTCGACGGTGATCCGGACGTTCGGCGTCAGGAGTCGGGGCGAGCCGAAGCGCTGATCGCGCGACGCTCGGCGAGATATGCGGCCAGCGCCGGCTGCCACGCTCGGGGCTCGGGGATGCCGAGCGCGTGCAGCGTGTCGTGCGCGAGCACAGAGTAGAGCGGGCGCTTCGCACGCGCGCCGTACTCTGCCGAGGTCACCGCGCTGAGCGATGCCGTCACGCCCTCGAGCCGGAAGATCTCTCGCGCGAAGTCGTGCCACGACGTCTCGCCCGCGCTGGTCGCGTGGCAGAGCCCGACATGTCCAGAGCCGATCACACGCCAGATGGCGCGCGCGAGGTCGAGCGTGTACGACGGGCCGAGGACTTGATCGGCGACCACGCGCAACGCACGGCCCGCGCGCGCCAGGCCGAGCATGGTCTCGACGAAGTTCGTGCCGCCCTTGCCGGCGCTTTTCGCCACGCCGAACAGTCCCGAGACGCGGATCACCAGCGCGCGCTCGCAGCGCTCGCGGGCGAGCCGCTCGCCCGCGAGCTTCGAGGCGCCGTAGGCGCCGAGTGGATTCGGCGCGTCGGCTTCGGAGTAAGGCGCGCGCTTGAGGCCGTCGAAGACATAGTCGGTCGAGAAGTGTACGAGCGTCG
>DAIRVP010000130.1:0-3183 GCA_036802765.1 Candidatus Rokuibacteriota bacterium | reverse complement strand
TCCAACTCCCCGGGATCAGCGGCGTCGAGGCGTTTCGCCAACTTGGAGCGGCTCCAGCCATCGGGAGATGACGTTCTGGCTCCCGATGCTTCGGCGTGCAGCCGCGGTGTGCATCGCGGCACTGTTGAGCCATGGGCTCTCCGACGCGGCCCACGCGCAGACGCCAACGATACCCCTGCCGTCGGACCTCAACGTCGAGCCGCCGGCCGTCGACGTTCCCGCGAGTGTTTCGCGATTCGTCGGCGCCTGGGCGAACGGTGCCTGGGATGGTGTGCTCCCTCACGTTCTTATCGTCGAAATGGTGGATGGTAGCGGTCGGGCGCGGGTCGTCTACGCCGTGGGTGACTCCGCCGAGGCGAACGTCACGCGGGGGTACCGGCGCATGACGGGGCGGATCGTGGCCGACCTGCTGACTTTCGATCTGGGCGAGGGGGCCTCGGTGGTGTACCACATCGACGGCGACTCGCTGCGCGGCACGTACACGAGCGGCCGGCGCCGCTCTACGGTCACGCTGACGCGGGCGACGGTCGCCGACGCGATGGCGGTGTCGGCGACCGTGCCAGGCGTAGTCACCGGGACGACGGTACGCATTCCGATGACGGAGTCGGGCCCCAGCGGCAAGCGCGTCACGCTCGAGGCGACTCTCTATCGTCCCGCCGGCAACGGTCCGCACCCCGCGTTGCTCTTCAACCATGGCTCGACCGGAGGTGGAACGGTGGCGCTCTCGGTGACGATGCGCCCAAGCCGTCAGGCGCGGTTTTTCGTCGAGCGCGGATTCGCCGTACTGGCGCCGATGCGACGGGGCCGCGGGGGCTCCGAGGGCACACCCGCGGAGCACGAGGGGACGTGCGACGCTGACGTTCTAGGGGCGGGGCTGGCGCGCGCGATCGAGGACGTGGACGCGGCGATGGCTTATCTTCGCTCCCAGCCATGGGGTGATCCGACGCGGGTGGTAATCGCCGGGCAGTCGCGAGGTGGCATCCTGGCGGTCGCGTATGCGGCGGAGCGGCCGGGGACGGTCCGCGGCGTGATCAACTTTGCCGGCGGCTGGACGAGCCAGCGCTGCGACGGGGGTGGCCGCGGCTTCAACGAAGCGACGTTCGGCTCGGCCGGCGGCCGGACCCGCACTCCGATGCTCTGGCTCTATGCCGAAGAGGATAGGTACTACTCGGCGGAGTGGATTCGGCGTTACTACGAGGCCTTTGCCCAGGCCGGCGGCGTCGCGACGTTCCGGCTGTTTCCCGCGTTCGGCGCCGACGGCCATCGCCTTGTGGACCGGGTCGAAATCTGGAAGGTCACGGCCGACGAGTTTCTGCGACGGTTGAATCTCTCGTCGCGATAGAACGGAATGTGGTGATCGACGATCAAGTTCGAGCTGGTGATCAACCTCAAGACCGCGAAAGGCTGGACCATCGGCGACGAGCGGTGGACGCGGCGGATCAGCGTCAATCCCAACCGTCCTGCCGTCGCCGTGGAGGGCGATGGTGGGCAACGGAGAGCAAGATGACGGTCAGGCGAGTGCTGGGCATCGGGCTGGACCCGTACACCGTTGACTTCGACACCGAGTTCTTCCGAGGCAAGTCGCTCAACGCGGACGTGATAGCGGGCGAGATCAAGGCCGAGGGGGTGCGCATCCGGGCGATGGGGCACGACTTCGAGGCGCTGCTGATCGACGCGCGCGGCGGGGCGGCGGCGGCGAGTGCGGCTGCCCGCGCCGCATTGGCTCGGCGCCGGTGGACGTGGTGGTGATCGGCGGCGGCGTCCGCTTCGATCCGGCACAGACGCCGATGCTGGAGGCGCTGGTGAACGTGGTGATCGAGGCGGCGCCTGGGGTGCGGATCGCGTTCAACACTTCGCCGACCGACACGGCGGAAGCGATTACGCGAGCGTCGTGATCACGCGCGTGCTCCTCGACCTCGACGCCTTGTTCCTCGAGCACCAACTGTGCGGCGATCTCAACAACGGTACTGACGACGAGCGCGCGTGGCTGGCCTGCGGCGTGTGTGGAACGCGGATCGGCTCGTGCCTGGAGAAGCCACAGAAGTAGCCCGAAAGTAGCCCGCTCTGCACGGCGCGTGAGCTGATGTAGTGTAAGTGCTTGACGCGCCCGTAGCTCAGCTGGATAGAGCATCGGACTTCTAATCCGAGGGTCGCAGGTTCGACTCCTGCCGGGCGCACCACTAAATTGAACACATGCGAAGGGGCGCTCCGCGGCGCCCCTTCATTTTGTCCGTGTTTTGTCCGTATCCGCGTTAGCCGCTGGCCGTCTGGAGCCTCACCACCTTACGGGCGCGGTTGCCGCTCTGCACCCGCTCCAGCGCGATGCGAATGTCATCCTCGTTCACGATCCGATAGCGGCGGTAGATGCTTGCCGTCTTGTGCCCGGTAATCGCCATCGCGACCGACTGCGTGATCCCGTCGCGATCCAGGTTGCGGACGGCCGAGCGCCGGAGATCGTGGAAGATCAACGCCGCCTTCAGCACGGGCTCGCCGTCAGCCGCGAGCACGGGCTGACCGTCGCGGCCGATCTTCGGCTGCGCGAATCCAGCCTCGATGCACGCGGCCGTCCACGTCTTCCGGAAGTCGCCGATCGGGTGGCCGGCACGGTGAAACACGTAACGCGACAGGGCCGTCTCGCCGCTCGGTGTCTTGTACTCGCGCTGCCGGCGCTGCCGCTCGATGATTTCCTGCAGCTCGCCGACGAGTGGGATCACGCGCGGCTCTCCATTCTTTGAATACTCCCGGCGCAGCGTGATGCGCGTGTTGTCCTTGTCGACGGCCGACCATCCCAGAGTCTTCAGCTCACCCTTTCTCCAGCCAGAGGCGTATGCGAACCGGGCGAAGCCTTGGAGGTAGCCGGGCATGTGGCTGACGATCGCCTCGAAATCGCCCGGCTCGGCGAATCCCTGGCGTGCGTTGTTCTCGGCGAGCATCGAGATATGGGGCGCCGCTGAGATCCGCCGCTGTTTGACGGCCAGGGCGAACGCCCGGCGCAGCGCGGCCAGCTCACGGTTAACCGTCGCTGGCTTCCGCGTGGCCAGCCGCTCGGCCTTGTACTTCTCGATCCGCGCCTCGTTCACGTGGATCGCCGAGTCGAGCGCCGCGGATGCTGAGCACCCCATCATCGTTGCGCGAGATGATCATTTCGTTCCTTGCGCTCCTGCTGCTCAGTGCCGTACCGGC
>DAIRVP010000129.1:0-15434 GCA_036802765.1 Candidatus Rokuibacteriota bacterium | reverse complement strand
CCCCCCCGGCGGGATCTCGATCGGCGCGTACCCCGGCGCCCATCCGCCGAGGCCACCGGAGCTGTCGAAGCGTGGTCCGCCGAAGCAGGTGTAACCGGGGCCGGGCTCGGCCTGGTCCAGTTCGACTGAGCGGCCGGTCACGTCGAGGTACGTCTGGACGTGGTGCACGACCTTGCGGTTGCCGGGCAGGACCTCGGAGGCACGGATCATCCGCCACTCGCCGGGAATGTTGATGGGCACGACGAAGCAGCGATAGATGTCTTTCGTGCGGGGCGGCACCGTGAACGGCTCTTCCATCGCGAGCACGGCCGACGGCGGGCCGAGCGTCCATCCGCTCGGAAAGCTGCGCGGAGACGGCAGATCGCGCGCCTCGCCCTCGGGCGCGCCGTCGGCGACCCAGCGGGCGATGAGTCGGATGTCGTCGTCCGAGAGGCGACGCACGCCGCTGAACTCGCCGTATCCCGGGACCGCCTTCCACGGCGGCATGTACCGCGACTCGACGGCCTCGATGATGTCGTCGCGCCGCGCGTGCGCATCCTTGTAGTTGGTCAGTGAGAACGGCGCGACTTCGCCCGGGCGGTGACACGTCTGGCAGTTGCGCTGGAAGATCCGGACGACTTGATTGTTGAAGGTCACGGGCTGGTGATCGTCGGTCGCGGCCGGGCCGAGCGCGGACTGCGACCCGGTCTGACAGGCGGAGAGCAGTAGCGCGAGAGTCACGGCGATGCGCTTCATCCCTTCATTCCTCGCCGCAGCAAGCGGCCCGGCAGCGCACCCGTGTGGTCGCCGCCGTCCACGACGACGTCCCCGTTGACGATGACAGTGGAAACGCCGACCGCGTAGCGGTGCGGGTCGTCGTACGTCGCGCGATCCGCGATGCGGTCAGCATCGAACACCGTGAGGTCGGCCCAGCAGCCTTCGCGCACCACGCCGCGGTCGGTCAGCCCGAGTGCTGCGGCGGCGGCGCCAGTGGTCTTGTGAATCGCCGCGGGCAGGCTCAGCAGCCGCAGATCACGGACGAACTGACCGAGCAGCCGGGCGTGCGTGCCGTACGAGCGCGGGTGCGGCTTGCCCTGGCTCGTCACGCCCGCCGTGGCCAGCGCATTGGCGTCCGAGCCGACGGTGACCCATGGCGAGCCGGCGATCGCGTGAACGTCAGCATCGCTCATCGACGTCACGAGAATGCGCGTCTCCCCGCGGTCGGCCACGATGAAGTCGCACACGGCGTCGAACGGATCGATTCCGCGGCGCCGGGCGAGCTCGCCGAAGGTGCGCCCCGCCTCGTCAGGCAGATTCGGCGCGACCGCAACCCGCACGGCGTCCCATGAGGGAATGCGGCCGAAGTTCGTCAGACCATCGCGGGCGATATCCGCGCGCAGACGCGCGCGCACATCGGCGCGGCCGAGTCGCTCGAGCATGGCGGCGATGCCGCCGTCCATGACCCAGCGGGGCAGGAGATTGCGTAGCGGATTACTGGCCGTGTCATACGGGTAGGCGTCGCAGTCGACGGGCACGCCGCGGCGCCGCGCGGCGGCGATCTCGTCGAGGAGCTTGGCGGCGCCACCCCAGTTGTCGACGCCCGAGAGCTTGAGGTGCGCGATCTGTACGTGCACGCCCGTTGTCTCGGCGACGGCGATCGCCTCGCGCACCGCCTCCACCACGCGGTTCGCCTCGTCGCGGATGTGCGACGAATAGGCGGCGCCGTGGCGGCGCAGCACGCGAGCGAGCGCGTGGATCTCTGCCGCATCGGCATAGGCTCCCGGGGCGGTGAAGAGGCCTGACGACAAACCCCACGCCCCCGCGGCGAGCGCCTCCGCGAGCAGACGCTCCATGGTTGCGAGCTCGGCACTCGTGAGGGCGCGGTTGTCCATCCCCGCGGTCATGAGCCGCAGCGTGTTGTGCCCGACCTGGAGAATGACGTTCACGGCGGTGGGCGGAAACGCCGCGACGTAATCGGCGAAGGTGGTCTCGCGGAACGGCAGCCACGGCGCGCTCGAGGCGAGATATTCACGCAGCAGAGGCGCCCGGCCCGGCAATGCCGGCGCCACCGAAAATCCGCAGTTGCCGACGACCTCGAGCGTGACGCCCTGGCGGACCTTCGACTCGGCGCGCGGATTCAGCGGCAGGGTGAAATCGGAATGCGTGTGGATGTCGATGAACCCGGGCGCGACGATGTGACCGCGGGCGTCGATCACCCGGCGCGCCGCACGCGGCGAGCCCGGCTCGATGGCGACGATGCGTTCGCCGCTGACACTGACGTCCGCGTCGCGCTCGGGCGTGCCGGTGCCATCGATCAATCGGCCGCCGCGGATGAGCAGGTCATCCATCAGCGCACCACGAACGGCGGCCGGCGCATCTGCGACACGCACGCGACATCGAGACCGCGCGCCGTACCCGCCGATAGGAAGTCCGCGACCAGCCGCTGGGGGCATTCCTGCCAGTAGGCATGCGCGGCGTTGCGGATGACGATGTGCCGGCTGTTAGGCAGTGACCGCGCGACGGCGGCGGCGAAATGCGGCGGCGTGGCGGCATCCAGCTCGCCGGACAGGATCAGCGCGGGAACGTCGGAGGTCACCGGCGCGTAGTATGCCGCCGGCACCTCGCTTCGCGGCCATTCCTGACAGGCCGCCAGGTGGCGCCGCGTCCGATACTCGCCGACGAACGTGTCGCGCGTCTCGCGGACGATGTCGTCTTCCGTGATCCCAGGAACGGTTTCTGAGCATGTGACCGTCAAATACATGGCCGACACACCCGGCGTGACGCCCGCGGACGTGGTGGTGGCGAACGGGACCCAATCTCCCTGCGCTGCGCGATGGACGAGGAACGGCACGTGGCTGGCGCGATCGAGGTCATAGAGCATCAACCGCAGCCGCTCGACGAAGGCGCCACGTGACATGCTGACCGACTCCTTCACGTGACGGGTGGGATTGGTGACCTCGAACGTCGCCGGGCGCGTGTCGAGCGCCGCGAACACGGCCTGGAACTCGGCCTCGAGATTCGGAAAGTGCTCGCGGCATGCCGCGTCCGCCGCACAATCCTTGAGCAGCGCGTTCATCGCATCGTGCGCGGCGCGGGCGAAGCTCAGCGGCTGCTTGCCCGCCGGCGTGGCCACGCCGCCGAGGACGACGGACCGGACACGGGCCGGATACTGCCGCAGGTACTGCAGCGCGGCTTGTGCCCCATACGACACGCCGTAGAGATTGATCCGGCCATAGCCGAGCCCCCGGCGGATCTCATCCAAATCGTCCATGGCGATCGGCGTCGTGTAGAGCGTCACGTCGCCGAGGGGGCGAAGCCCGTCGCGGCACGCGCGCACGGCCGGGATCGGAAATAGATCGTTGAAGTGCGTCTGCATGACGGCAGTGTCGCCGAAGGGGCACGGCAGCCGGTGCGAGCCGCCCGTCCCGCGCTGATCGACGAACACGATATCCCGCTCGCGCCGGAATCTATCGGTGAACCATTCGCTCTCACCGTTTACCGTGCTGGCGGCGCCGAAACCCGGGCCACCGACGAGCACGAACACCGGATCGCTCGCCGGGCTCGGGCCCCGCGCCGGCAGGACGACGATATTCAGCCCGATGCGCCGCCCGGTCTGCGTCGCGCGATTTTCGAAGACGCTATGCTTGCCGCAGAGAACCGCCTCGGACGACTTCGGCACCCGGCACTCGGCGAGCGCAATCGTGCGCGGCGGCCGCGCCTCCGGCGTCGCCGGTGCTAGCGCCGGCGTGGCGCAGGCGACGCCGGCCATGCCGACCACAGCGCACAGCAGAGCGCGGGAGATCAGTAGACCACCACGCTGCGTTTGACCTCGCCCTTGAGCAGCGCGTCGTAGGCGAGATTCACGTCGGTCAGGGGTACGCGCCGCGAGATCAGCTCGTTGAGCTTGTATTTGCCGCTCATGAACATGTCGATGAGCATCGGCACGTCGGTGCGCTGGTGGCCGCCGCCGAAGGACGTGCCCGTGAGCACGCGCTGCTGCAGGAACAGCGCGGGATCGAGCGAGATCTTCGTGCCGGCCGGGCAGACGCCGACGACGACCGCCGTGCCGCCGCGGTGCGTAGCGAGCACCGCCTGCTCGATCGTGGCCTGCGTGCCGACGAGCTCGAAGGCGAAGTCGACGCCGCCGCTCCCGCTGATCGCCTGCACGCGTGCCACCGGGTCTTCCGTCGCGGCGTTGACGACGTGTGTGGCGCCGAACTCTTCGGCCCACGCGAGCTTTTGCGGCATCACGTCGACGGCGATGATCTTCCCCGCGCCGACCAGACGCGCGGCCTGAATCGTGTTGAGCCCCACGCCGCCACAGCCCCACACCGCGACGCTCGCGCCCGGCGGCACCTTGGCGCGATTGAACACGGGCCCGGCGCCGGCGAGCACGCCGCACGAGACGAGGCACACCACGTCGAGCGGCGCGTCCTTGCGGATGGGAATGACGCTCTCCTCCATCAGCACGGAATGCGTCGCATAGCCCGCCACCTGGAGATAGTGGTTGATGCTTACGCCGCCCTTTCGAAACCGCGTCGTGCCGTCGAGCATCAGCCAGCGGGGCTTGTCGCGCAGCGCGCACATCGTCGGCTGACCAGAGATGCAGTAGCCGCACTTGCCGCACGACGGGATGTACGACGAGCACACGTGATCGCCGACCTTGACGCTCTCGACGCCGGGGCCGACGCGCTCGACCACCCCAGCCGCCTCGTGGCCGAGCACGACGGGCAACGGGTGAGGCACGTCGCCGCTCATGAGGTGGTAGTCGCTGTGGCAGACGCCGTTGGCGGCCCAGCGCACCTGGACCTCGTGCGGGCCCGGATCCAGCAGCTCGACCTCCTCGATTACCAGGGGCTTCTTGGGCTCATAGAGGATGGCGGCGGTCGCTTTCATACGTGTCTCCTTGTGCCCGACGCGCTGGCGAAAATGATGGCAGAGGATATCAGAAAGACCGGGATTACTCCGTGGCCACGAGCCGGTGATGGCGGTGATTCAGCGAGCCGCGGCGAGCACAGCACGATCCAGTTGAGAAAAATGCGTGTTAAGAAGTACCGTCACTTTGCCGAAGCGCGTCGAGCGGTAAGCCGCCCTGGTCCCCTCCATTCCCACGACCAGCGGTCTGCCTGATCGGCGTGCGGCACACGCAAGAGATCGCGATACTTGGCACGCGCCGATGCCGGCTCCGACTTACCGACTTCCTCGCGGCGCAGGACCAGGCGACGTCCCTTCCGCTCGACGACGATGACTTCGCCCCGAGCCGCTTCATCGAGGAGCCGAAACCATTGCCGTCGCGCTTCCGAGGCGGTGACCTTCTTCATGTGTGCAACGTACAAGCGGCGCGCATCGGAGGTCAACGTGGCAACAATTCTTACATGTTCGACGATTCAATAGAGGTGACAGGCCACCAGCCGGCCGCTCTCCGGTCGCAGCGCGGGCTCCTCGGTCGCACAGTGCGGCATCGCGAATGGGCACCGCGGATGGAACCGACATCCCGACGGCGGCGCCAGCGGGCTCGGCACCTCGCCGGAGAGCGTGATTTCTTCGCGCGGCTGATCGAGGTCGATCGGCAGCGCGGCGGCGAACAACGCTTTCGTGTACGGATGCTTCGGGGCCAGCGCGACAGCGTCGGCGTCCCCCAGCTCGACGATCTTGCCCAGGTACATCACGGCGATCGCGCGGCTCATGTGCGCAACGGCCGCCAGGTCGTGCGCGATGAACAGGTAGGACACGCCCAGCCGCTGCTGCAGATCGACCAGCAGATTCAGGATCTGCGCGCGGATCGAAACGTCCAGCGCCGAGACCGGCTCGTCGAGCACGACGAGCCGGGGCGACAGCGCCAGCGCGCGCGCGATCGCGATGCGTTGCCGCTGACCGCCCGAGAACTCGTGCGGGTATAGCGTCGCGGCGCGCGCCGGCAAGCCCACGAGATCCAACAGCTCCGCAACGCGGTGCCGACGGCCGGCGGCGTCGAGATCGGCGTTGATGACGAGCGGCTCGGCGACGATGGCTCCCACGCGCATGCGGGGATCGAGCGACGCGTAGGGGTCCTGGAACACCGCCTGGACTGCGCGACGGTACTCGCGTCGGCTCGCCCGCCCGAGCGCCGAGACGTCACGGCCCTCGAATCGAATGCTGCCGGTCGTCGGCGTCTCGAGCGCCAGGATGAGCTTCGACGTGGTCGTCTTGCCGCAGCCGGACTCGCCGACGAGTCCGAGCGTCGAGGCAGCCGGGATGGTGAACGAGACGCCGTCGACGGCGCGCACGACGCCGGTCGAGAAGCCGAGCCCGCCGCGGCGCACGAGGAAATGCTTGGTGAGGTTGGATACCTCCAGCAATCGAGGGGCGTCACGGCTCAGCCGGGGCGCCCCGAGCGGCGGGGGGGTATGGGGGGCCATGTCGGTGGATCGTACCGCGGGAACACCGCTGTCTGAGCCGCCGGCGATTGGGTCCAAGGCTCTACAACAAGGGTCGACGCTTTATGTCCCGCCGAAGCAGGTGCAGGGACAGCCCCTCACCGTCCCGGTGAAGTAAGAACAAGAATCCCTCGTTGACGGACGCTTGCGCGAGCATCAAGTTGTGATTCGGCAGTACACGCCGATGGCCCCGACGCCCGTCCGCGCGCCGTTCCACCGCGCCGGCTGGGTGCACGAGGAGAAGGTCGACGGGTGGCGGATGCTCGCGTACAAGGACCGCGAGCGCGTCCGCCTCGTCAGCCGCAACGGCGTAGACCATACTCGCCGCTTCCGCGACATCGCGGCCGCCGTTCGAAGCTGTCGGCCCGCACGCTCGTGCTCGACGGTGAGGTGGCCATCTACGACGAGCAGCTCCGTTCGCGCTTCGTGGCGCGTCGAACGAGCGCGTGTGGTTTGGCGTGCGTCGCGTGTGGCGCGGATGGAGCGGCCAGTGGCGCACCCGCGCGCGCATCGCGAGTAGTGTGACACCCGGCAACGAAGGCTTCACCTTGGTCCTGGCTACGGTCGTCGGTTTAGCCGCCGGCTACTATCTTGACCGCTGGCTCGGGACGGCGCCCTGGCTACTGTTAGTCGGTCTCGGCTTCGGCATCGCCGCGGGGTTCGTGAACTTGTTTCGAAAATAGTTGGCGGCAAATGAACTCCCGCGCCCGCCTCCTCCGCGCCGCCGTCGGCTTCGCGCTCGTGCCGCACACCTCAGCGCCTGCCGCGGGCGCTTTAGGTTACGCTTTTGTAATGCGCCGACACGCCGCCCAGGAGCTGAACCGGATGACCGTCGCGTGCGCTGACGAGCTGGGACGTCGCGTGGCTATCATCGCTGCGGTGGCTGCCGTATTCGCGCCGATTACGGGCATGCTGCTGGTGGCGCTCGCTAGGGGCCCGGTGCAGGGCGTAGTCGACCCCATCAACGCCATCGCGTCTAGCATGCTGTTCACCATCATCGCGCTATCGTTTTTGTCGGTGCCCGCGGCGCTGGTTGCAGCACTTGAGGCAATGGCGATCTTGGCGTTGATGCGACAGGGTTTTTCCCGACGTGTTCTTCTGCCGATCGGTGCGATCGTCGGTGCCGGCGCCGGCATCATTGTCGCGCCACTTCCTCTGTTCCTTGTCGCCGAGATTGTCCGGAATGGCCCACGGTGGAACCCATACGCGACAGGCGCTCTCATTAACGGGACGCTGTGGGGCCTCGGCATTGCGCATTACCTTGTACCGGTGCGGGCGCGTATGGCTCGGGCGACGGACGCGGACGATTGATGCCTGGAGCCAGGAGGCCGCTGCTGTCCCGGACTGATGTGGTTGTCGTCCTCGCCGTCACCGCCGGTCTCGTGACTCCACTCACGGCGCTCTCGTCGAGGCCGGCGGGCTGGATGCTCATCATCGACGCGATCCTGAGCGCCTTGCTCGGGCTGGTCGTCGCGCTTCTTGTCGCCTCCGGCGTCCGCTTGTTTGAGCGCTGGTGGAGATAGACGAAAGTGCCGACTCCAACAGAGGCCCATCGCTGGCCACCGTTCGCGCTCATTGGCTTCGCTGTGATGGTGCTTGTCTGGATCGGCTCGGTGCTCTTCACCGCGGCCGTTGATCGCGAGGCGTAGTCGTGATGGTCAACCGGCAGCTTCTCCACCAGTGCCACCGATCAAGAACTAGCCGCACGATACGCCGATCGTGAAGTAAGCCACTGAACTTCCGAGGGTCCGACTGCGGCACGGACGTTGCTCCCCACTCCTGCTCGGTACGCCGTCTGAGCGAGTCGCTCAGCCGCGGCGGCACGCGGGAGTGCCGGCCAACTGGTACGGGAGAGCGGGCACATGGACCGCCACGCCGTGTACCGCGACATCAGCCCCCGGCTACGTCGTCTTCGATACGCTAAGCGACACCGTCGTCGCGCTCAACCACGATCGACGTGATGCCGAGCGCGCGGCCCGGCGTGACGAAGGGAAGCCATGAGTAACGCTCGATGCCCGCTCCTCGGCGTTCTGCTCCTCGCGACACTGACTGGCTGCGCGGGCCCGTACTACGCGGTCGAGAACAATGACACGACGCCCGCGCGCATGTGGAAGACCGAGGGCCGCACGCCGCTTACCATGTCGGCGATTCCGGTCGGCAGCGTCCCGATCGACCTCTATTTCGCCACACAGGAGGGCTGCGAGGCGTACCGCGCGGCGCACCCAGCGTACACCAAGCCGGCGGGGGTGTGCGTCGCGGTCAAGAACACATCGGTGCCGGCGGCGCCGACGAACTGCGATCGGCAGCACAGCGTCGAATACGGGCCGGGCGAGCAGCGCGGTATATGTTGGCGATGAGCCGCCCGGCGCCTCTTCAGCTACATGCCGGTGCCCGAGGTCGGCGGTTGGCAGTCGTGAAGTACGGGCAAGACGCCCGCAGGTTCGGGTTCCCGCCCGCGTTCTTCCTGCCGATGATGAAGGACGAGCAGCCGCACGCCGCGAGCGAACAAGCAACGGTGGACGTCCTGCGAATCCACCGCAACCTCAGCCTCGCGGTGATCGCAGTGGCGTTGGTCGCAGTGGCGGTGGTGCTGCTATGAGACCAAGCGCGGTGGATACCACGCCGGCGCGCTCGCCGTGGAATGCACGCACGGATGCCACCGACGCCGCACCGCCGATGAGGGCGAAGCGAGCGGTGATGATGGGCGGCATGGCGATCAGTCAGTGGCGGCTCTGCGGCGGTGTTGGCTTCCGCCCGTGACTCGCCCCACGCCCGTTCCCAATGTGAAGGAGCTGTTGGCCGTACTCCGCGAACGTCACGGCCTCGATCACGACACGGTCGCGGCGATGGCGTTAGAGCGGAGCCGTCAGCAGAAGGTCACGCTGACCCAGGCGTTCGCGGACCTGGTCGCCGAGTTGGATCGCGTCGCCGCGTCTACCGCTCCACGGGTGTTCCGCAACGCGAAGGATGTCGCCGACGCGGCCGTAGAGTCTCGACGACGTCAGCCGCGGCCTCGGGAGACCAAATGAAGAGGTCTGCTCTTGCCGAAGCCGACCGCTTGCTCAAATTCGCTCGACGAGCGGATCTCCCGGCTTAAACGGGAGCAGCGCCGATGACGATCGACATCGTCGCCTGGTACTTCAGCGTGATGGTGGTGCTCGCAGATCCGCAGCACTCCTGGCTCCCGCACCGCTATGGCCCCTTCGAGTCGAAGGCCGCGTGCGAAGCGGAGCGCACGAAGCTGCAGGAGCAGGCGCCGAGGCTGCTGGACGGGACCTCGACGGTGCTCGATTTGCCCGGCGGGCCCGGCTGCGTGGAGGTCACCTCGCCGTTGCCGGCGTCGATGGTTCGGATCAGACGGTGACTGCGCTCCTTGGCGGCGCCATCATCGTCGCCGTCGGGTGGCTCGTGCGCGCGCACGTTCGGCGGGCGATCGAGCGCGCGTTGGTGTGGATGGTGCCGCGATGAGCATGTTGCTGAGAGTTCTGGGGCTCGTGATCGCGGCGGCAGTGGTGCTGCCGGGTTCCGCCAGCCCGACGGTGAAGCGTGACCACCGCCTAGCCGAGTGGCAGGTGATGGCCGATGCCACAGCCAAGGCGTACGGCCGATGGGGCGGCGGCCCGGTAGTTGTTCTAGACGACAGCAACCCGCTCGGCAAACTCGGCTGGTACCAGCGGGGCCATATCCGGCTTCACTCCGCATTCTTGCAACATCGGCATCGCCGCGCCCTGTTCGCGCACGAGTTGGGCCACTTCATAGATGGCGGTGGAACCGCTCAGCACGAGCTAGACGCCGACGCTCGCGCCGTCGAGATCTCGCGGGCGTGTGGGGCTTACCGACGCTGCCGGGTCACCGTGCCGCAGATCTTGAGCCACCGCGGATCTGGTGTTTCCACCGTGCGGCTCACCTCGGGGCCCCCCATTTCAGCAGGCGGGGCCATGCAGCCAGCAGCGTGTCGTGTGACCGGCCGTGATCGTGACTTCGGGCGGCGCCTCGGCGCAGCGATCGAACGCCGCCGGACAGCGCGCCGCGAATGCGCACCCTGCGCCGAGGCTGGCGAGGTCGGGCGGCTGCCCGGCGATGGCGGTCAGGCGCTCGCGCCGCACGCCGAAGCGCGGGATCGACTCGAGGAGCGCACGCGTATAGGGGTGTGCGGGCTGGGTGAAGATGCGCCGCACCGGCCCGATCTCGACGATGCGTCCGGCGTACATCACCGCGACGCGATCGCACGTGCGCGCGACGATGCCGAGGTTGTGGGTGACGAAGATCATCGCGAAGCGATGGCGCTGCTGCAGCTCCTTCAGCAGGCCGAGGTACTGCGCCTGGATCGTGAGGTCGAGGCTGGTCGTCGGCTCGTCCGCCATCAACAGGCGCGGCGGTCCGGCGATGGCCATCGCGCCGACCACGCGCTGACGCATGCCGCCCGACAGCTGATGCGGAAACGCTCGTAGCCGCGCGGCGGGCGAGGGAATGCGCACGGCGGCCAGCAGCTCGGCCGCGCGTGTGGCGACGGCGCCGCCGCGCAGGCCGTGGTACATCGCCAGCGGCTCGCGCATCTGCATGCCGATGGAGAAGACCGGATTGAGCGAGGACATCGGGTCCTGCAGGATCATGGCGATCTTGCGGCCGCGGATCTGCTGCATCTCCGCGTCGGTCTTCGCCCGCACATCGTCGCCATCGAGCCGCACTTCGCCGCCGACGATGCGCGCGGCGGGACGCGGCACGAGGCGGACGACGCTGAGGCACGTCATGCTCTTGCCGGAGCCGGACTCGCCGACGAGCCCGAGCGTCTCGCCCTCGTCGAGCGCGAACGAGACACCATCGACCGCTTTGATCGTCCCCCAGCGGGTGACGATGTGCGTGCGGAGCTCGCGGACGTCGATGACGGCGGGCACGCGGCTCAGAGCTGGCGCAGTCGGGGATCCAGGGTGTCGCGCAGCCAATCGCCGAGCAGGTTGAAGGCCAGCACGACGAGCAGGATCGCGAGCCCGGGGAAGAACGAGACCCACCAGGCGCTCGTGACGAAGTCGCGGCCCTCGGCGATCATCGAGCCCCACGCCGGCGTCGGCGGGGGAATCCCGGCGCCGAGGAACGACAGCGACGCCTCCACGATGATGACGTAGCCGACTTGCAGCGTGATGAGCACCACGAGGGTGTTGAGCGTGTTGGGCAGCAGGTGCCGCGTGATGATCCGCCAGGCGCCGGCGCCGGCGATGCGAGCCTGGGCGATGAAGTCGAGCGTCATGAGCGTGAGCACCTGGCCGCGGATCACGCGCGCGTAGCGCGCCCACAGGATCACGGCGATCGCGATGACGACGTTGGCGAAGCTCGGCCCCACCGTCACGGCGAGGATCAGCGCGAGCAGGATGACGGGGAACGACAGCGTCGCGTCGGTGACGCGCATCAGCGCCGCGTCCGTGCGCCCTCCGTAGTAGCCGGCTACCAGCCCGACGGCTGCACCGAACGCGCTGGAGATGAGGACCGTCACGACGCCGGCCGCGAGCGAGACGCGCGCGCCGTAGATCATGCGCGACAGCAGGTCGCGCCCCAGACGATCAGTGCCGAGCGGATAGGCCCACGAGCCCCGCTCCTCCCACACCGGCGGCCGAAAGCGCAGGCGCAGCGATTGATCGTACGGATCGGCCGGCGCCAGCAGCGGGGCGAGCAGCGCGACGAGCAGGAAGATGGCGACGATGGTGAGCGAGACGACCGGCAGGCGGTGGCGGCGGACGGGGACCGCTGACGGCGCCTCGAGCTCGGGTACGGCGATGCTGCTCACCGCGCGTACCGAATGCGCGGGTCGATCAGCGCGTAGACGCAGTCAACGCAGAGGTTCACGGCGGCCACGAGGATGGCGGTGACTAGCACCACCGCTTGAATCACCGGGAAATCGCGCGACGTGATGCCGTCGTACGCCAGCCGGCCGAGGCCTGGCCACGCGAACACGGTTTCGACCACGATGGCGGTGGTGACGAGGACCGCGAAATAAATGCCGGCGAAGGTGACGACCGGGATGAGCGCGTTCTTAAGCGCATGCACCCAGACGACGCGGCGCTCGGCGACACCTTTGAGACGCGCGAGCTTCACGTACTCCGAGTCGAGCACCTCCAGCATCCCGGAGCGCAGCAGGCGCATCATGCCGGCCACCACGAACCAGCCGAGCGTGAACCCGGGCAGGACGTAGGAAGCCAGGCCATCGGCACCGCCCGCGGGCAGCCATTGCAAGCGCCCGGCAACGAACTCCACCAGTATGATCGCCACCCAAAACGTCGGCAGCGACTGTCCGAGCACGGCGACGATCTGCGCGGCGCGATCCACGCCGGTGCCTCTGCGCACGGCCGCCATCACGCCGAGCGGGAACGCGATGGCCAGCGACACGCCCATCGCGAAGGCCGCGAGCTTCAGCGAGTTGGGCAGCCGCTCCTGAAGCAGCTCGATCACCGGGCGCCGAGCGCGGATCGACGTGCCGAAATCCCCGGTGAGCGCTCGCCCGACGAACGACAGGTACTGCTGCAGATACGGACGATCCAGGCCGAGATAGGCGCGGGCGTTGGCGTAGTCTTCCGCGCTCGCGTTCATCGGCAGGATCATGTGCAGCGGATCGCCGGTGGCGCGGGCGAGGATGAAGACGACCACGGATAGGATCGCCAGCGCCACCAGCGACTGCAGCAGCCTGAACAGAACGAAACGGAGCAAAGCCTACTTTCGGGCCAGCTCGTCGAGGAACAGGTCGTACATCACCGAGCCCGGATTCCACTTGCCGAGCGTCTTGGACGCCGCATACGGCGAGTGGACGAACACGATCGGCAGACCATGGTGCTCGCTGCGCAGCCGCGTGTAGACGTTGCGCATGAGCGCGTTGATCTTCTCGCGGTCGGTTTGCCGCATGACCTGCGCGAGCATGCCGTCCACCTCGGGGTCGTTGACCGTGTCGTTCAGCTTCGACGGCGTATACCCCTGCTTCTCGAGCAGCGCGTAGGCGCCGATCCAGTCGCGATTGGCGATGTTGTAGTAGCCCACCGCGCCCGGCGCCTTACGGTCGACCCACATTTTGCGAAACGCCGGGTAGTCGACGGGGATGAGCTTGCTCTTCACGCCGATCTTCTCCCAGTAGCCCGCGATGGCCTCGGCGAACGCCTTACCCTCGGGGAAGCCGGGGAGCTGGAACGCGTAGACGTCCAGCGAAAAGCCGCCGGCGAGCCCGGCGTCGGCGAGCAGCTTCTTCGCGCGCGCCGGATCGTACGCGTACATCATGTCCGGCGTGACCTTGAAGCCGACGTCCTTGAACGCCCACGTGAGCCCCATCGGGATCGCCGCGGGCTCCGCGTAGCCGCCGAAGATCGACTGCGCGATCTCGCCGCGATCGATGGCGAGATTGAGCGCCTCGCGCACGCGCTTGTCGTTCGTGGGTGGCGTGCGCCCGTCCGGCCCGAGAATCCACCACGCATGGATGATTGCCTCTTCCTTGCGCATGTGGATGGGGAAGCCCTCCTTCTCGAGCTCCTTGACGCGCTCGCGGCTGACATCCGCCACGTCGACCTCACCGCGGCGCAGCAGCGCGATGCGCGTCGTTTCCTCGGGGACGAGCCTGAATGTCACGTTCTTGTACTTGGGAACGCCGATCCGCCAGTGGTTGTCGACGGCCGTCATCTTGATGTGTGAGCCGACGACCTGCTCGACGAACTTGTACGGACCCGTGCCGACCGGCTTGCGCGCGAAGACGTCATCACCGTTGGTCTCGATGTACTTCTTGGGCAGCACGATGCCTTCGGTGGAGAGCGAGCGCGACAGATAGGTCGGGATGATGAGCGTGGGCTCTTTCGTCACGATCACGACGCGGTCCGGCGCCGGTGTTTCGATGTCGGCGATGAGCGTGCGCAGGGGTCCCGCGTAGCCGGTGGTCGAGCGCTTGCCCATCGCGCGCTGCAGGCTGAACTTCACGTCCTCCGACGTCATCTCGGTACCGTCGTGGAACTTTACGCCGCGGCGGAGGTGGAACGTCCAGCGTTTGTGGTCGGCCGAGCTCTCCCACTTGCTTGCGAGCCCTCCGGCCTGTGACGGCTGCCCCTCGGGTGTCGTGCCGACGAGGTAGTCGAACATCAGCGACAGGTAGTACTTCACGTTGTGGCCTTGCAGCGCGGGATCGACGGTTTCGGCGGAGAAGCTCGACAGCGCAACCGTCAGCTCCGACTTCGCCGCCTGCGCCCAGGCGGGGCTCGCCATGCCGGCGAGCACCAGCAGCGACAGCAATATGGTGCGGTTTGTTTTCGTCATGTGAGGTGGCCTCCGGGAGGCCACGACCGTATCGCGGCATGGGCCGGCGGCGCAAGTCCGCCGGCCCTCACGTTCGAAGCTGGCGCTACGCGGCGGGCTTGAGCTGGCCGCGCGTTGCCTGCACGACCTGCTCCTGGGCCCACTCCATAGCGCGCCGGGTGGGCATGCCGTTGATGGCCTTGGCCACCATGTCGGGCAGCACGTAGTTGTTCTCGATGCGCCGCACGGCGTCGTTGGGCTTCGCGGGCCAGCCGCGCGGATGCGCGTACTCCGCTTCCTTCGGGAGCATGGCAAATTTCGGATTCCGCACCCAGATCGGGTGATCGGCCAGATCACGCAGCGGAGGCTGGTTGAAGGCGTTGGACGCGACGATCCACGCGTCGAAGTTTTCCTTGCGGAACAGGAACTGCACGAACTCCTTCGCCGGCTCGACGTTCTTGCTGAACTTCCAGATGCCGAGCGCGTTGATCCCGGGCGCGCCGTGGATGCCGGCGGGACCCGCCGGGCTCGGATGGTGGTTGATGTCGTCGGCAATCGGCATCTTGTTGGAGAGCGCCGTGTTGTACGGGCTGATCGGGTTGTGGATCCACGAGCCCTTGCCCGACAGGATGAAGCGGTTGTTGGACGCGTCGTCCCAGGAGAGCACCTCGGGCTCCATCGCGTCGCGGTAGAGCTCCTTGTACCACTCGATCACCTGCGCGGTCTTGTCGCTGTTGATCGCCGACGTCTTGCCATCCGCCTCCAGCACCTTGCCGCCGTAGCACC
>DAIRVP010000128.1:0-15624 GCA_036802765.1 Candidatus Rokuibacteriota bacterium | reverse complement strand
TGCTCGCCTGGATCGTCTTCGCTGGCGCCGGGCGCGCGAGTCTCGACGCCCGGCTCTGTGCTCGCAGCTGATTAGAACCCTTTTGAGGTGGATCTGATCTAAGCGCCGACCGCCGACTGCTCCTTCACGAGCGGCGTGCGCGCCGGTCGCGCCAGCGACACGGCAGCGATGGCGACGAGCGCCGCCACCCCCGCGACCATGAACGAGATCCTGTAGCTCTGCGTCGCGTCGAACACCGTGCCCGCCAGCCACGCGCCGACGGCGCCGCCGATGGCGTTGGCCAGATGCAGCGATCCGAAGATCGAGCCGAAGCGCGCGCCACCGAACACGTCGCTGATGACGGTCGGCATGATCGGCACCGTCGCCGCATAGCCGATGCCCATCAGCAGGCCGTAGACGTACACCAGCGGGCCATGCGGGCTACGCGCGACGACGGTCAGCAGCCCCACGCTGACGAGCACGACGATCATTCCGGTCGTGAACGTGCGACGGCGGCCGAGAACGTCGGCGGCCCAGCCGCTGCCCACCTTGGCGAACACGCTCGACAGCCCGACGAGCCCGGCGGCACTGGCCGCGACCATGGCGGGAATGCCCTGGTCCACCAGGAACGCGACCTGATGAACGAGCAGCATCTGGCACACGAAGTTGCCGCAGAACTGGGCGAGCGCCAGCAACCAGAACGAGCCGAAGGCGAGCGCGGTCGTCAGCGAGGGCGTCGCCGGTGATTCGCACAGCGCGTCGTCCACCGACGGCGCCGGAGGATCGCGCACCAGCGCGAGCGCGGCCGGAATCGTCCACACGGCGATGATGATGCCGAGCAGACGGAACGCCCAGCGCCATCCGAACGCGTCGATCATCGCCTGACAGAACGGAACGACAGCGAAGATGCCGACGCCGATGCCCGCCGACGCAATGCCGAGCGCGGTTCCGAATCGTCGCGGGAACCAGCCGCGGATCAGAACGACGGCGGGCACCAGCGCCGATGCCGTGACACCGAGCGAGGTCAGCAGGCCGAACGCCAGATAGAGATGCAGCGGGCGCGTGATGGCGCCATCGACGACCAAGGCCAGAGCAAGAACCGAACCGCCGGCCATGAACACCAGACGCGGCCCGAGCCGGTCGGCGAGCCAGCCCAGCGCGGGGCTCGACAGCCCATGGACCAGCGCGAACGCGGCGAATGCGCCGGCCACGAGCGAGCGCTTCCAGTGGAACTCCTCGGCCAGCGCGACGAGAAACACCGAGTACGCATACCAGACGCCATACGCCAGCCCGAGCGTCACGAACGTGGCGATGAGCGACCGGGTGGCGTGAGAGCGGGGGCTCACCAACGTGGAGACTCTACTGCCTTTCGCTGATGCAGCGGAGAAAAAAATTGACTGAACTTTCGTTCATCACCTACGATCGGGCGCACCGCGGTGCGAAGCTGGACCTGAACCTTTAAAACGCCAAACAGGTGGGGCCGTGAAGCTCGGCTTTGGTCTCCCCATAGGTGGTACGACAGCAACGCCTGACTGCCTCTGCATGTTTGCCCAGCACGCCGAGGCGCTCGATTATCACTCGCTCTGGGTGTTTCAGCGTCTGCTCTGTCCGATCGCTCCACTGAACGAATACTACGGCGCACCGAATCAGCCGTGGCCCGCACCATTCCAGTCGACGTTCGACCCAATCGTCACGCTGTCGTTCATCGCCGCCAAGACCGCGCGCGTTCGGCTCGGGACCAGCGTGCTCGTCGCGCCGTTCTATTCCCCGGTCGTGCTCGGCAAGCAGCTCGCCACGCTCGACGTGATGTGCCGTGGCCGGCTCACGGTCGGTCTGGGCATCGGGTGGTCGAAAGATGAGTACGATGCGGCCGGCACGCCGTGGGCCCGCCGCGGCGAGCGGATGGACGAGTTCATCCAGTGCCTCGATGCGGTGTGGACGCAGGACGAGGTCAGCTTCAAGGGCGCCTTCTACTATGTGCCGTCCTCGCGCGTGGAGCCCAAGCCGGTGCAAAAGCCGCGGCCGCCGTTGCTGATCGGCGGCTATGCCGAGGCGACGTTCCGACGCGCGGGCTGGCTGGGCGACGGCTACACCGGCGGCAACATGGCGCCGGAGCGGATCGCGCAGATCGTGCGCTGCGTGCGCGAGCACGCCGAGCGCGCCGGCCGCAATCCTGACGACATGATCATCGCGTCGCGCGGATCGTACCGCGTGATCGCCACGTCGCAGGGCCGCCATCGCAGCGTCTTCAGCGGCTCGCTGCAGGACATTCGCGACGACGTTCGCCGGTACGAAGACGCCGGCGTCACCGAGGTGTTCCTGGATCCGTCGTTCCAGCTCCCCGCTTGCTCGATCACCGACGTGATGCGCCAGATGGAAGCGCTCGCGCCGAACGGCGCGTGAAAGGTCGCTCATGATCATCGAAGAGTCGCTGGAGCGCCTCGGTCTCGCCCTGCCCGACCTCGAGCAGTTCTACAAATCCAATCCGTCCGGCGCCAAGTTCGTGTCGCACGTCGCGGTGCAGAACGTGCTCTATCTGTCCGGCGTCGTGCCGATCAAGGACGGCAAGCCGTTTCTGCGCGGCTATCTCGGCAAGGACCTGACGCTCGAGCAGGGCTACGAGGCCGCGCGCTACGCTGCGGTCATGAGCCTCGGCGCCATGAAGTACGCGCTCGGCGACCTCGATCGCGTGGAGCGGATCATCCAGCTGCTCGGCTTCGTCAATTCCGATCCCGGATTCAAGGACCAGCCGCGCGTGATCAACGGCGCCACCGATCTCTTCGTCGAGCTCTATGGCGAGCGCGGGCTCGGCACGCGCACAGCGATCGGCTGTCACGGTCTCTTCGGTGACTTTCCGCTCGAGATCGTCGTCACCGTGCTGTTCTCGGGGACCGACGTACGCGCGCCGCTGCCGCGCGACGGACGTCCTGTTGCCAGATGACTCGGGTTACCGCGTAAGGCGTGCGGCGATGGCCATGAGCTCGGAGAACTCCACCGGCTTCGTCAGCACGGCGTCGACGTAGTTCGTCCGGCACTGCTCGGGCGAAAGCTCCACGCCGAAGCCCGTGATGAGCACCACGGGCAGGTTCGGCGCCGCCTCCTTCACCGCGCGCGCGAGCTGCCAGCCGGAGAGATCGGGCATCGCAAGGTCCGTGAAGACGATGTCGAAGTGCTGGCCGCTCAGCTGGTTGACCGCCTCGGTGCTCTTGGTGAAGACAACCGACTCGTGGCCTTTGGCCTCGAGCATGTCGGCCAGCGTGCTCGCGACTTCTTCCTCGTCCTCTACCACGAGGCAACGCAGCCGTCGTAGCGGCGCCACCTCCGCCGGGGTGGCGGCCGCCTCCGTCGTGTGGGCGGCGGAGCGCTTGGGAAACCTCAGACGGAAGGTGGTGCCGATGCCGAGCGCGCTGTCGACCGCGATGCGTCCACCGTGACGCGACACGATGCCGAACGTGATCGACAGCCCCAGCCCCGTGCCCTTGAGGCCTTTCGTCGTGAAAAACGGATCGAACAGCTTCTGACGAACTTCCTCCGTCATGCCGTGTCCGGTGTCCTCGATCCTCGCTTCCACCTCGGTGTCGTCCACGAACGAGCTCAGCTTGAGACTGCCGCCCTCCGGCATCGCATCCACGGCGTTCAGGATGAGGTTCGTGAGCACCTCGCGCAGCTCGGCTGCGTCGCCGAGCATCAGCGCAGGCTCCGCGGTCAGCGCCGTGTCGACGTCGATGGTGACGCCGCGGCTCTGCGCCTCGTCGCGCCAGCGCGTCTCGGTCACCTCCAATGCGCCGCGGATGATGTCGTTGAGGTCGACGGCCACGAACGACTGATCCCGTCGGATCCGCGTGAACTCCTGCAGGCGACGCACCGTGTGCGCCCCGTCGTCGGCGGCCCGCTTGATGGCGTGGACCCACCGCAGCAGCGTTGCGTCGGTCACCTTGCCGAGGAGCAGCTGCGTGCGTCCCGAGATGGCCGCCAACAGGTTGTTGAAGTCGTGCGCGACGCCCGAGGCCATCTCGCCGAGCGCGCGCAGCTTCGCGGCGCGCAGCAGGCTGTCCTGCGCCGCCTCCAGCTCGGCATAGGCGCGACCGCGCTCCTCGAAGAGCCGTGCGCTGCGCAGCGCCAGGCCGGCGAGCTGACCGATGTCGGCGAGCAGGCGCTCGTCGGGATCGCTGAACGGCACGTCGCTGGCCGCCAGCAGCACGCCGTAGTGCACGTTGCCAGCGCTCATCGGCACGCCGATCCACGTGCGCGACTGACTCGCGGCGCCGCTGTCGGTGCCGCCGCCGACCAGCGCGGCGTCGATGTTCACGACTCGCCCCGCCTGCAGCACCATCAGACCAAGCCTGGGCGCCCGGTCCTCGGCGATCGAGATGCGCCCGGCGGGGCTGTGCAGCGCGACCGTCAGCGCATTGTCGTTGCCGGCATTCAGCATGACGACCATCTCGCGGACGCTCGGCACCCTCGCCATCTCGCGGCCGATCGCCTGGACGAGCGCGGTTTGCTCGAGCTCGCCGGTGACCGCGCGCGAGAGCTCGTGCAGCACGGACAGCGTCTCGACCTGACGGCGGTTCTCGGAAAACAGCCGGGCGTTCTGCAGCGCGATCGCCGCTTGCGCCGCGAAGTGCTGCAAGCGCTCCACGTCGTCGGCCGAAAAAAGCGTCGCGTCGTCGCCGAGGCGATTCATCGCGATCACCCCGAGCAGCTCCTCGCGGAGCAGCAGCGGCTGCGTCATGGCGGAGCGCAAGCCGATCGCGACGAACTCGGGCAGCGCATACGGCGACGTCGAATAGTCATCGACGAGCAGCGGCTGCCGCAGCTTGGCCGATGTTCCGACGAAGCCCTGTCCCACCGGAATGTGGACGTCGCTGAACGCCCCGCCGTGCGTCCATGCGCGCGGCACGAGCTTGCCGCCGTCCTCCAGCAGGTAGATCGCGCCGTTGCCGTTGAACAGTCCGCTGGCGCTGTCGACGATCAATCGCAGCAGCCGGTCGGTCTCCAGCTCCGCGGTCAGCTCGCGCTCGATCGTGGCGACCGCTTCCCGCTCCGCGACCAGCCGCCGGTTGCGCGCTTCGACCTGGCGGACGACGATCATGGGCAGCGCGTACAGCAACACCGCCAGCGCACTTCCGGTCACCGTGAAGAGCACGAGGAAGGCAACGGTGAACTTCACGATGCGATCCTGGCGCATGGAGACTTCGACGAGGCGCTGGGCGCCCGACCAATCGTACGCGGGGACCGTCACGCTAGGCGCGCGCGCGTTCCACCACCCCGCGCGATCGGCAGCGTTCGCCGCCGCGATCTGGACGTGATTGCCGTCGAGGATCCGGATCCTCAGAATCTCCGGCTCGCGATGCAGGGCATCGGCGGGATCGACGGTGCGGCCGCTCGCTAGCTGCTCGGCGAGGTCGTGGCCGAAGGTTTGCGCGGCATGGTCGAGCCGGCGGACCTCGAGCACGTAGTAGGTTCCGGGAGGGCCGAGCCCGACGACGATCGTGACCAGGAAGGCCAGACACAAAAGCCGCCGGCGCAGCCGGCGACGGAGTGGGCCTTCGGGCTGATCAACCACTCATTCGACTATAGGCGATCGGCTCCGCTCAGATGGCAGATATTGGAGCACTTTGGGTGCTCGTGTCGATGGAGGCGCCAACACGCCTGGTGCATCTCGATCATCAGATCGGGGATCGAGAAGCTGGGTTCGGTTGACTCCACGCGTTGGCCGCACAGCGAGCATCGCGAGGTCCAGAACGCGTCGGTGATCATCGCGCCACGCACTCACGGCCGGCTTCGACGGCCTCGTCGATCGTGCGGCGCAGCAGGCTGAAATCGAACGGCTTGTGCAGGTACTGCATGGCGCCGGCCTCCATCATCTGCCGCCGCGCGATGTCGTCCTCGGCGTCTCCGCTCAGCATGACGATCGAAAGCGAGCTGTCGAGCGCGCGGAATTTTGCGAGCAACTTGTCCCCGGTCGTGTCCGGCAGATGCATGTCGAGGATCACGGCGTCTGGACGGTTCGCCGCCGCCACGCGGAGAGCCTCGCTGCCCGTCGTCGCCACGGTGACCGCATACCCGAGATCGGCGAAGTACTCCTGGAGCATCTCGCTGACGTGCGGTTCATCGTCGACGACGAGGATCATGGGCGCCTCCATTGCGTCGTCGATATCGCAAGCGGCGTGCCCGCCTGACGCTGAGGCTAAGTGCGCGGGGCTATTGCGCTCCGGACGGAGGGCGGCGCGGATCCGGCTGATTTCTCACCGTCTAACACGTGACGGCCTGGTAAGAAACTGGCCGGGCTCTATCCTTTTAATAAGCTCGAGAGCAGCGCCTGCGACACCGGCTTGATCAGGTGGGCATCGAAGCCGGCGTCTTTGGACCGCTGCCGGTCTTCGGCCTGGCCGTATCCAGTGACCGCGATCAGCGTCATCGTCTTGCCGGCAGGACTCGCTCGCAGGGCACGCGCGACCTCGTAGCCGTCGAGCTCCGGCAGCCCGAGATCGATCAGCGCCACGTCCGGACGGTGCGTCTCCGCCAGCGCGAGGCCTTGCCGTCCGTCGACAGCCGCGAGGACGCGATGCCCGATTGACTCGAGCAGCATCCGCAGCGACTCGCGCGCATCGTCGTTGTCCTCGACGATGAGAATGTCGCGGCTGCGCTCCGGAGCGTGCTGCCTCGGACTCGGCTCCGGCGTGACGGCGTTCGCCACCGGCAGCCGCACGGTGAACTCCGCGCCACGGCCGCGGCCTGCGCTCGCCGCCGTGATGGTGCCGTCGTGCATCTCGACGAGCCGGCGGCTCAGCGTGAGGCCGATGCCGAGGCCGCCGACGGATCGATCCATCGGCTGCTGCGCTTGGGCGAACAGCTCGAAGATGCGCGGCAGCATCTCCGGCTCGATGCCGACGCCGGTATCGCGCACACGGAGGACGGCCGTCTGCCGCTCGCGAAAGACGTCCACGTCGATGGCGCCGCCCGGCGGCGTGAACTTCACCGCGTTGTCGAGCATGTTGGTGACGATCTGCGCGAGCCGCGTGGCGTCCGCGTTCACCATCACCGACTGCGCGCGGAAGCTGACGCGCAGCGGCCCGGCACGGCCGCTCGCGCGCAGCGCGCCGACGCAGCCGGCCACGACCTCGCTCAGGTCGACGGGCTGGATGTGCAGCGCGATCTTTCCCGCCGTCGCGCGTGCGACGTCGAGCAGGTCGTCGACCAGCCGCGCGAGGTGACGGGTCTGGCGATGGATGATCTGTCCCAGCCGCGTGGTCACCTCGTCGCCGCCGAGGCGACGGTCGAGCGCGGCCACGGCGGTGGCGATGGCGCCGAGCGGATTGCGCAGCTCGTGCGACAGCGTCGCGAGGAATTCGTCCTTCGCGCGACTGTCCTCGGCCGTCTGCCGATAGAGCTGCGCGTTCTCGAGGAAGATCCCGGCGAGATCGCTGATGCCCTGCACCAGCCGGATCTCGGACGCTGTAAACGAGCGCCGAGTCGTCCACCAGATCACGAAGAAGCCGCCCACGGGCTCGTCCTTGATGCGGATCGGCACGAAAAGATCGGACTGGTGCGGAAACTGGCGGAGCGTTTCGGGGTCGACGCGACGATCGCCGGGCACGTCGTCGCTCCACACCGCCCGCCGGTGTGTCCACGCCTCTTCGATCGCCGGATGATTCGTGATGGGAATCGGAATGCGGCGGAAAGCATCGAGCATGTCACGCGGCACGCGATAGCCGGCCACGGGCGACAGTCTCGTGCGCGCGTCGTCGGCCAGATACGCGCCCACCATGTCGGCCCCGACCGCCCGCGCGATCTGGCGCGACACGCGCCGCATCGTCTCGGTGGGATCCATCGTCGAGCTGAGCGCGCGGCTCACTGCGAGTAGCGTCTCGGTCTCGCGCAGACGCAGGTGCTCATTCTGAAGCAGCTCCGCACGCTCGGCCTCCGCGCGTTTGCGGTCGGCGATGTCTCTGACGATCGCGAGATGACGGCCCGCCATGAAGCGCGCGGTGGCGCTGAACTCGACGTGCCGGCGCTCGCCGTCGGGGCGAATGAGCTCGAGCTCGCCGCGCTGCTCGCCGGTGCGCAGGAAGGTTTGCCAGGCGGCGTCGAGGTCGGGAGTGGGCGCGAGGAATTCGTCGAATCGGCGGCCCCGCAGCTTCTCTACGGACAGACCCAGCAGCCGACAAGCGGCTGGATTGGCGTCGACGAAAACGCGCGCGTCGTCGACGACGAGCACGGCGTCATGAGCGGCTGCGACCAAGGCTTCGGACTGTTGATGAGTCGACAACAAAATCACGATACCACCGGTCCGGGCGGCGCGTGCAGAGCCGCCGGTACGTTTCGAGGAGTCGATGACGCCTGCCCGCTCGGATCGTGCTAATGTCCCATTCGGACAATGGCATCATGGGATCGATCGACACTCTGGCCGCGCCTGCTGACACTGTTGGCGCTCGTCGCCACCGTCCTGGTCGTCGTCAACATGTTTCTCTTCGTCGCGAATCAAAAGTTGAACCGTGAGGTCTCCGAACGGCAGCAGTTCATCGTGCAAACTGCGCAGATTCAGGGCATCGCGAAAGATCTCGTGACGGCGCTCGCGAACCTCGCGGTGAAGAACAACGACGAGCAGCTCAAGCAGCTGCTCGCGTCACACGGCATCACGTATTCGGTGCCCTCGTCCGCGCCCGCGGACGCCGGGAAGAAGTGACCATGGATCGTCTCACGCTCTCGCTCGTCGTGGTTTCGTGGTGTGCGTGGGTCGTCTTTCAGACGACACAGCTGGTCTCGGAGCGTACGAATCTCGACCGCCTCAGGGCCGGGCAGGAATCCGCATTCCAGCAGTCCGTGAAGAGCCGGACCGAGATCGATGGAATTGCCAACGACATTGCGAAGCTGGCCGATCAAGGCAACAGCAACGCCCGTCTCATCGTGGCCGAGCTGCAAAAGCGCGGGATCAGGATCGATCCGAGCAAGAAGACGATTCCGCCTGGCACGAAATAATCGAGCGTGCGCGGCACTGCCGACAATCCGACATCCTCGCCGACCTTTACTCCGTGTAACCGACCAGCTCGACATACCCCTGCCCCGCGACGGGCCGCGCGGCCGCGCTGCCGGAGACCGCGACGGCGCCCTCCCAGTAGCGCGTGCCGATGATCAGCTCCTGGTCCGCCAGACGCGGCTCGATCTCCAGGCGCAAATCGGCTGATGGCACGCTCAATCGCCAGCGCGCGGGATATCGCACGCGGCTGCGCGGGCTCGTCCAACGCGCGAGCGTCTCGATGCGGACGTCGCCGGTCTCGAGCGGGCGCGCCGTACCGTCGGCCGCGACCAGCGTTCCCGCGCTGAACGGGTGGATCGCGCCGTCGCGCCTGCGCAGCAGGTAGAACATCAGCTCGCGGCCGTCGTCGAGCTGCAGCGCGAACCAGTCCCATCCCTCCACGTCGGAGCCGAGCGCGCTCGTGCTCCACTCGCGATCCATCCACGCCTGGCCGGTCACCTCGAGCGTCTCGCGCCCCAGCCGGACGACGCCGCGTGTCGGCATGCGCGTGACCGAGTAATAGAACGACGCGTTGCCGGGCTCGGCGCCTTTGCGGCTGAGCCCGCGATCGCCTTGTGGCACTACCGGCTTGGCCGCGGACACTTCCAAATCGATCGCGACGTCGCCATCGCTGGCGCGCAGCCGCGCCGATGAGCCGTCGCCTTCGGCCGACCAGTCGTCGAGCCATACGCGAAACGGCGATGCGAACGCACCGGCCAGCCCGAGCGCCTCGCGGCTCGAGCGGCTGAATGCATGAAAACGCCGGCCCGCAATGTCGCTGACGGCGAAGTGAGCGACGTAGAGCTGTCGCGTGGCCCACGCCGATGCGCGCATGATCGAATCCGGCGCCAGCGCGATGCGAAAGAACGTGAGCTGGAAGCCGAAGCGGCGGCCGGCGGCGGTGCTGACATTGCCGGTGTAGTACCACCACTCGGTGCGGAAGTCGGGATGTGGTCCGTGATCCTCGGGAAACACAAATGCACGCGGCGACAGCGCACGCGCGAAGCCGGCGTCTGGTGACGCGAGCGCTTCACGCACGGCGACGGTCGCGTGGATCGGCGTGCGCTGCGCAGACGGCCACAGCGCAACAATCGCGATTACGACCGCCGTGGCCACCACCACCGCGCTCAGCGCGAGCTTACTCATCGCGGAGCGCCTCCGCCGGCGGCGCGCCAGCCATGCGCCACGCGGGATAGAGACCGGCGAGCAGCGCGGCCAGCAGCGACAGCGCGACTCCCTGCAGCAGAATCGCCGGCGACGGATCGATCGACATCGTCCAGCCGAACGACCGGCGGTTGATCACGAAGACGAGGACGGCGGCCAGCAGGAGGCCGCTCGGCACCGCTAGCACCCCGGCGAGCAGGCCGATGATTCCGGTCTGAGCGGTGAGCAGACCCCACACCTGCCGCGGCGTCAGCCCGAGCGCGCGCAGCACGCCGATCTCGCGCGAGCGCTCGAGCGCGAGCGCCATCAGCGCGGCGAGCATGCCGACGAACGCGACCACCAGACTCAGCGTCCGCAGCACGCCGGTGATGGCGAACGTGCGGTCGAAGATTTCCATCGATGCCTCACGCAGCGCGCGGTTTGAGCGGACGACCAGCCGCGGACCGCCGGCTGCGCGCTCACGGACCGCGGCCACCAGGGCGTTCACGTCCACTCCGGGCACGGCCTCCAATGCCAGGCTCGAGATGCGCCGATCGTTCCACGCGGCGTCGTATGCCCGGCGGCTCATGACGACGACGCCGGCGCTGGAGCCGTAGTCGTAGAAGACGCCGGCGACCCGAAAGTCTTGCTCGCCGCGGTCGGTGCGCAGACGCACGGCGCCGCCGGCGGCCACGCCGTGACGGTTCGCGAATGGCTCGGAGACGATGACGGCGCCGCCGTCCCAGACGCCGCGATCGTCGCCGGAGCGAAATCGCCAGCGCGGCGGCCGTGCCGGATCGATATCGAGCGCGACAACTTGCGCAGGCCCGCGCGTGCTCTGCACGATCACCCCGCGCGAGGTGCTGGCCCGCGCGACGCCCGGGGTGGCAGCCAGCCGCGCGACCAGCTCGGGATCGAGCGTGGCATCCGGGCGATTGCCGACGAGACTTGGCGCGGACACGTACACGTCGGCGCGCAGCGTGCCTTCCAGCCACGACGTGACGGCCTCGCGGAAGCTGGCGATCATCACGCCGACGCCGATGGCGGCCGCGACGGCGATCATCAGCGCCGCCAGCGCGACCGACGTTCGCGAGAGGGCCGCGACGATGCTGCGCGTGGCGAGCCGTCCCATCATCCCGAATGCCGCGCCGGCGACGCGGTGCAACGGCCTCAGCAGCGCGAGCGCGGCGGCCGGTGTGACGAGCGCGCAGCCGACCATCACGAAGAACAGCCCCGCGAAGCCGACGACCATGCCGGCGGGCACCGCGCTCGGGGCCGGTGCTGCGAGGATCAACGCCCCGCTTGCCAGCACCGCAACGCCCAACCAGCCGGCGCGACGCGCGCGACGGCGTGTGCTGCTCTCGAGCGCGGCGCGAGTCATCACGACGCGCGGCGGCGCCGCGGTGGCTTCCAGCGCGGGCGGCAGCGCGGCCAGCGCCGTCGCGCCAATGCCAAGCAGCACGCTCTTCGCGAGCGTAAGCGGGTCCAGCGTGATCTCGCGCACCGACAACACGAAATACAAATCGTTGATCGTTCGCGTTACCAGTCGCAGCAGGCCGTGCGCCATCCCGAATCCGAGTGCGAGCCCCAGGACGGTGCCGACGATGCCGATCACGAGCGCCTCGCTCATGATCAGGGCAAAGATTTCGGGGCGCGTCACGCCGAGCGCGCGCAGCGTCCCGATCAGCGGCCGGCGCTGCACGACCGAAAACGTCATCGTCTGATAGATGAGGAACATGCCGACGACGAGCGCCAGCAGCGAAAGTGCGGCGAGATTCCACTGGAACGCGAGGATCATGCGCGCCGTCGCGCCGGCCTGCGAGCCGGCGGCGACGAGATCGGCGCCCGGCGGCAGCACGGCGGCGATGCGGCTTTGCTCGGCGTCGCCCACGATCAGATCGATCCGCGTCAGACGTCCGATGGCGCCGAGCGTCTCCTGCGCCGTGGCGATGTCGGTCACCAGCAGGCCATCGAGCGCGCGGGCGCTCGCGGGATCGGCGGGCTGCAGCAGCCCGACGATCGTGAGCGTACGGCGATGTCCGCTCACTTCGATCGCGAGCTCGCGGCCTGGGTCGATCCCGAGCTCGCGCGCGGTCGAGGCGGCGATCAGAGCCGTGCCGCTCCGCGCGACCAGATCGGCCGCGCGCGAGAGCGCGTCGCGGCCCCGCGACTCGCGATCGTCGTCCGTGCCGAGATACGGCCGAAAGTCGCGGTCGACGAATGGATCGATGCCGAGCAGGTGGAGGCTGCGGCCGGCCGGCCGGGTGGCGCGCGCGGCCGCGGGAGGGTTGCGGGGGTTGCTGGTTGCGGCGCGGTCGTCGAACACAGCGACGTCGCCATCGACAACCGGCGCGGCGCGACGCACGCCGAGCTCGACGCGGAGCCGACGATACAGGTCGTCGGGCAAACCCGACGGTCCGCCGAGGATCTGATGCGTCGCGCGCCCGCTCACAGCCTCGGTCGCCAGGCCGAACGCGCGCAGCGCGCTGCCGTTGGCGAGATCGATCGACACCGCCACAGCCACGCCGAGCGCGATGCCGAGGATCGCCAGCCCGAGCTGCCAGGGATGCGAGCGCAGCTGCCGGACGGCGAGGCGCGCAAGGGACGCTGTCATCACGGTAAGCTTGGTACCACGTCAAGCCTAGTAGGAGGCCACGATGAGACGTCCACGGCTCTCCTTCGTGCTACTTGCCCTCGTTTTTCTCGGAAGCCCCCACGGCGCCGAGGCATTCGATGCCGATGCCGCCTTTCCCAGAGGAGGATACGTGCTGTCCCTCGAAGGCGTGTACGGCGAGCAGTTCAATCCCTGGCACGAGACGATCACCGGTCTCGATTTCTTCAACGTCGGCGTCCGCATCGGGTTCTTGCCTTGGGGCGCGGTGGGCTCCGGTGCGTTCAAAGGCGCGTTCGAGATTGGGTTCGAGCCGATTTATCAGCGCTTCGTCGAGCCCGAAACCGCGTTCTTTGCGGGGCTTGGAGCCGTCGCCCGCTATCATTTTCTCCCACTTGGGCGCTTCGTGCCGTATGTCGAGCTCGGGGCCGCTCCGGGCTACACGGATCTGAACGTGAGAGAGCAGCAAACGAACTTCGTCTTCCTGTTGTTCGGCGGGGTCGGTGCGTCGTTTTTCGTCGCGGACCAGACCGCGCTGTACGCAGGCTACCGGCTGCAACATATCTCGAACGCAGGAACTTCCACGCCCAACCAGGGGATCAATTCGCACACGGGCGTCGTCGGGGTGTCGTTCTTTTTCCGCTGAGCATCGCGTCCGCGGCCCCGCTTGACACTACCAGGGCGACCCAGTACGTTCCGCCCACACGCGAGGTGCCCAATGATCCCAGCCGCGTTCGAATATCACGCCCCCGCATCGCTCGATGACGCCACGGCGCTGCTCGCGAGGCTCGGTGAGGACGCAAAAATCCTCTCCGGAGGCCAGAGCCTGATTCCGCTGATGAAGCTGCGGCTGTCGAGCCCGCCGCACGTGGTGGACATCAACGGGATTCCGGGCCTGTCGTACATTCGCGAGGCAGGCGGCGTCCTGGCGATCGGTGCGTTGACGCGTGAGTCCGAGCTGGAAGAGTCGGAGATCATCCGCGCGCGCTATCCGCTGCTGAATGACACGTGCAAAGTGATCGCGGATCCGCTCGTCCGCAATCTTGCGACGATCGGCGGCAACCTGGCGCACGCGGATCCGGCGAACGATCATCCGGCGACGATGCTGGCGCTCGGCGCCGAGATCGTCGCCAGAGGCCCGGGCGGCCAACGCACAATTCCGATCGCTTCCTTCTTCACGGGACCGTTCGAGACGGCGCTGAAGCCTGGCGAGCTGCTGGTCGAGATTCGGATCCCGGCGCCCGCGCCGCGCAGTGGCGGTGCATATTTCAAGCTGGAGCGGAAGGTCGGTGATTTCGCGACGGCCGCGGTGGCGGTGCAGCTGACGCTCCGCGCCGATGGCGCGTGCGAGCGGGTGGGAATCGGCCTGACGAACGTCGGGCTCACGCCGATCAAAGCGACGCAGGCCGAAGCGTCGCTGGGCGGCAGGCGGCTGGACGACGCGACGATCAGCGAGGCCGCGCGGCTCGCCGCGGGGGCGTCGGAACCATCAGCCGATCTGCGCGGTTCGGTCGCGTACAAGAGAGATCTCGTGCGCGTGCTGACCGCGCGGGCGCTTCGCAAGGCGGCGGAGCGAGCGCAAGGACACAGCGCGCAAGGCCATAGCACGGAAGGACGGAGGTAGATCATGCGCGTCCAGCTCTCGATCAACGGCGAGAAGCACGAGGCGGACGTCGAGCCTCGCCTCCTGCTGGTCCATCTCATCCGCGACGTCCTGCGGCTGACCGGGACGCACATCGGCTGCGACACGACTCACTGCGGCGCGTGCACCGTGCTGCTGGAGGGCCGCCCTGTGAAGTCGTGCACGATGTTCGCGGTGCAGGCCAACGGCAAGAGCCTGATGACGGTCGAAGGGCTCGAGCAGAACGGCAAGCTGCATCCGCTGCAGGAAGGCTTCATGGCCGAGCACGGCCTGCAGTGCGGTTACTGCACGCCGGGCATGCTGATGACCGGGTATGCGTTTCTCGGCACGCATCCCACGCCGTCCGAGGACGAAATCCGCGTTGCGATCTCCGGCAATCTCTGCCGCTGCACCGGCTACGTGAACATCGTGAAGGCCGTGCAACACGCAGCGACCACGCTGCGGGAGGGCGCCGCGCGATGAACCCGAAGACTTCTCCCGAGGTCAGCGGCATGGGGCATTCGATGAAGCGCAAGGAAGACCCGCGCTTCATTCGCGGCAAAGGCACATACGTCGACGACGTGCAGCTGCCCGGAATGCTGTGGCTCGACATCGTGCGCAGCCCGCACGCGCACGCGAAGATCGTGAAGATCGATTCCGCGAAGGCGCTCGCGACGCCGGGCGTGCTCGCAGTGATCACCGGCAAAGATCTCGAAAAGTACAACCTGCACTGGATGCCGACGCTGATGTCGGACACCCAGATGGTGCTGCCGGTCGACAAGGTCATGTACCAGGCGCAGGAGGTGGCCGCGGTGCTGGCCACCAGCCGCTATGCCGCCGCCGACGGGGCCGCCGCGGTCGAGGTCGAGTACGAGCCGCTGCCCGTCGTCGTCGATCCGAGGAAAGCGCTCGACCCCGGCGCGCCCGTGCTGCGCACGGACAAGAAGGACAAAAAGGACAACCACATCTGGCATTGGGAGTGGGGCGATCGGGCGGCCACCGATCGCGCCTTCTCCGAAGCCGACGTGACCGTCGCGCAGGACATCTATATCCCGCGCATCCACGTCGCTTCGATCGAGACGTGCGGCTGTATCGCGAACTTCGACAAGGTCGAAGGCAAGCTCACCGTGTGGATGACAACGCAGGCGCCGCACGCGATCCGCACCGTGTTCGCGCTCGTCGCCGGCCACGTGGGTCTCGAAGAGCACAAGATCCGCATCATCTCGCCCGACATCGGCGGCGGATTCGGCG
>DAIRVP010000127.1:0-15669 GCA_036802765.1 Candidatus Rokuibacteriota bacterium | reverse complement strand
CGAGGATCTCGTCATCGCCTTCCGGAGCCAGTCGTGCGATCGCCTTGCGGTCGAGGCTGTCGAGCGCGCCCGCCTCGAGGATCTCGACACCGGGCAGCAGCGCCGCCATGTCGGGCACGACGTCGCTGCGCGGCGCCTGACCGACCGTGACCATCCCGATCCGTGCCTTGCTCATGATTTTACCTCGCTTATGAGGTGAGCACGCGCGCGTCGGCCGCCGACCAGCCCGCCCGCACGCGGCTGCCGGCGGGAAACCGTACGCGGCCGAGCTCGACCGCCTGCAGCTCGAGCCCACCGTCGGCGGCGAGCAGATAGCGCACGGTCTCGCCCTGGTACACGACGTGCGCGACCGTCGCTGCCAGCTGATTGTCGAGCCCGCCGGTGTCGTCCAGTCGAATGCGCTCCGGCCGCACGGCGACAGTGACGGCCGCACCGGCAGCTGGCGCGACGCCGGCGGTGGCGATGGTGACGCCGCCGCACTCGATCGCCGCGCCGCCGCGGCTGTGCCCGGACAACAGATTCGTGTTGCCGATGAAGCCGGCCACGAAAACGGTGTGCGGCGTCTCGTAGATCTCGCGCGGCGCGCCGATCTGCTCGACGCGGCCGGCGCGCATGACCGCGACCCGATCGGACATCGTCAGCGCCTCTTCCTGGTCGTGCGTGACGTAGATCGTCGTCACCCCGACGTCGCGCTGTAGCCGCTTGAGCTCGATCTTCATGTGATCGCGCAGCTTCTTGTCGAGCGCTCCCAGCGGCTCGTCGAGCAGCAGCACCGCGGGACGCGTGACGAGAGCGCGGGCCAGGGCGACGCGCTGCTGCTCGCCGCCGGACAGCTCGCGCGGATAACGCTCGCCGTGGCCCGGCAGCTGCACGAGCGCGAGGGCCTCGCTGACTCGACGCCCGATCTCGGCGCGAGCCGTGCGTTGCATGCGCAGTCCGAAGGCGACGTTCTGGCGGACCGTTCGGTGCGGAAACAGCGCATAAGACTGGAATACGAGGCCGACGCGACGCCGATGCGGCGGCACGTCGTTGACGCGGGTCCCGCGGATGAGGACATCGCCGGCGTCCGGGCGGACGAATCCGGCGATCGCGCGAAGGCTGGTGGTCTTGCCGCAACCGGACGGCCCGAGCAGCGTGAAAAACTCACCCGGTGTAACGTCAAGCGACACGCCGTCGAGGGCGCGCGTGGCGCCGTATCGCTTCTCGAGGCCGCGCAGCGCGACGTCGGCGGTGCGCGGCTCGCTCAGCGAAGCTCCTTGTTCCAGCGCTCGGTCCACTGGGGCCGCTGCCGAGCGACCTGGGTCCAATCGAACAGCACGAGACGCTCGACGTCCGCGGGCCCCGCAATCAGCTTCTTCGTGACGTCCGCCGGCAGCTTGACGGTCTTGTTGGTCGGGCTGAAGAACAGCTCGGTAGCGAACGCGGTTTGGACCTCGGGCGACAGGTACATGTCGATCAGCTTCCACGCGAGGTCCTTGTTCTTGCTGCCGCGCGTGACCTGGATGACCTGGTCGAGGATCGGCACGCCCTCGCTCGGCGCTACCCAGTCGACCGGGATGCCGCGCTTGGCGAGATCGTACGTCGAGCCGTCGTGCAGCACGGCGATCGAGACCTCTCTGGACTCGAGGTGCTTTTCCATCGTGCCCGTGAAGTCGACCATCTTCGCGTTCAGGCGCTTGATGGCCGCGATCCCCGCGTCGACGTCGAAGTAGTCGCGGCCGAAGATCTTGTCGGTCATGAAGAGGAAGTTGATCCCGAGCGTGTTGCCGATGACGTAGATGCCACGCTTGCCGTCGTACGAGGCGTCCCAGAAATCCTTCCACGATGTCGGACGCTTCAGCCCCTGGTCGGTGCGATAGGCGAGCCCGATGCGCGCCCAGAAGATGGCGAGGCTCGTGTCGCCGATGAGCGCTTTGTCGTACACGTTCTTGATGTTCGGTGCGGCCGCGACGTTGCGCTTGTCGAAGAAGCCGCGCTCGCGTGGAATCGGAAACGGCGGCTCGTTGCCCATCACCACGTCGAAGGGCGGGTTGTCGGGGCCGGCGGCCATGAGCTTGGCGACCCATTCCGTGGTGATGCCGGTCACGATCTCGACGCGCGCGTCGTACTTTTTCTCGAAGGGCTCGACGAGGACCTTCTTCATCACCTCCGACCAGCGCCCGCCATAGCCGGTGACGACGAGGGTCTTCGACTGCGCGGTGACGGGGGCCGGCGTCGGAAGCAGGAACGACGCGAGCAGGGCGAGGACCAGCGGGAGCGCGAGCAACGGTCGTCTCATGGAGCGCCTCCGGGGCGGGATCACAGAACGTGCAGCCAGGACCGCGCGGTGAGACCGTCTTTCTTCCAGAAGCCCGTCTCGGCGAGCCAGCCGATGGCCTCGTCGCCGCGCGGCGTCTTCATCACGGCCAGCGTGCGCGCGCCCTCGAGAAAGCCGCCGAAGGCGAGCCGGCCGGCGCCGCGCGCTTCGATCAGCGCAAACTGCGCCATGTCTTCGTCGAGGGCAGGGCCCTCGACGAGATTGGCCACCCGCGAGCCGTCGAGGACGACCGGCACCTGCTCCCACGGCTCCACGAAGTGAGTGAAGGACTGCGGCGTGTAGCCCGTCCACGCGCCGGCGACGTAGTACGGATCCTCCTCGACGACGGATCGCACCTGCGCGGGCTGCTGCAACCGATAGAAGATGTCGACGCGCCGGCCATCCGGCGCCGGACCGCCGCCGATCACGATGCCGGCCGCGCGCAGCCCCTGTAGTCGCTCGATATGTGCGCGTCGATGTGGCTCGCGCTTGGCGGCGTAGCCTTCGGCGGTGGCGATGGCGAGGTGGAAGACGATCACGCGGGTGAGCCTACCACCCGTGATACCGTGGGAGAAAGTGGAGCGTTTCGAGCGGTTCCGGGCGAAGTTTTCCTTCCCCCTCGACGATTTTCAGGTCGAAGCCATCCGCGCCATCGACGCCGATCAATCGGTCATCGTCTCGGCACCGACCGGCAGCGGCAAGACGCTGATCGCCGAGTACACGATCCACTGCGCGCTCGAGACGGGCCGCCGCATCGCCTACACGACGCCGCTCAAGGCGCTGTCCAACCAGAAGTTCAATGACTTCACTCGCGCCTACGGCGCCGACAACGTCGGGATCCTCACCGGCGACGTCAAGGTCAACCCGCAGGCGCGCGTGCTCGTGATGACGACCGAGATTCTCCGCAACGCGCTGTTCGGCAGCGGCCTCGACGACCTCGGCTACATCGTGCTGGACGAGTGCCACTACATGGGCGACGAGGGCCGCGGCACGGTGTGGGAGGAGATCATCGTCGGCGCTCCCAAGCACGTGTTGCTGGTCGGGCTATCGGCCACGGTCGCCAACGTCAAAGAGATCGCCGACTGGATCTCGCTGGTGCACCGCCCGATCGTGCCGATCTTCCATCCCGAGCGCCCGGTGCCCCTACATTACTCGGTGGCCGATCTCGCCGGCGACATCCACGACATCGCCGACGTCCGCAAGGGACGGGCGCGGGTCGTGGGCGACGAAACGCGTCAGGACGACCGCGGACGCTGGTACACGCGCCGCGTGGTCGATCCGACCGTGCTGATCGAAGCGCTCGACGCGCGCGGCTGGCTGCCCGCGATCTACTTCATCTTCAGTCGTGCTGGCTGCGAGCGGGCGATGCAGGACGTCCTGGCAGACGGCCGCCCGCTCATCACGCGCGAGCAGCGGCGGCAGGTCGACACGATCATCGGTGAGGCGGTGGCGGAGAACCCGTCGATCGGCGAGTCGACGCTGAGCCAGTCGGTGTTCCAGGGCCTGCGCATCGGCGTCGCGATGCACCACGCCGGCATCCTGCCCGGCCTCAAGCGACTGATCGAGACGCTGTTCGAGCGGGGGCTGTGTCGCGTCGTGTTCGCGACGGAGACGATGTCGCTGGGTATCCACATGCCGGCGCGCGCGGTTGCGCTGCAGGGGCTCACCAAGCGCACCGACCGTGGCTTCCGCTCGCTCTCGCACAACGAGCTGACCCAGATGGCCGGACGCGCGGGGCGGCGGGGCATCGATCCGGAGGGCCAGTGCGTCATCGCGCTCGACGCCCGGGACGGGCTCGAGGATCTCCTGCGCGTCGTGGACGGAGCACCCGAGCCGATCGAAAGCCAGTTCAAGCTCGGCTATGGCTCGGCGGCGCTGCTCCTGGGCACCGGCGCGCCACCGGAGCTTTTGCGCAAACGAATCGAGTCGTCGTTCGGGCAGTATCAGAACCTCAAGCGGATTCGAGAGATGGAAGCCGAAGTGCGCGCGCTCGAAGACGCGCTCGAGCGCGCCAAGGTGTACGAGGCGCCTTGCGGTGACTTCTCACGGATCGGCCGTTATCGCCGCGCGCGCCAGGAAGTGGAGGCACGGCGGCAGACGCTCGGCCGTGGCGGACGCCGCGGCGAGCGGGCGCCGGCGGAGGCCGAGCCCGGGAGGCTGGCCCTCGTCCGTCGCAAGGGAGCGCCGAGTCTCGCCATGATCCTGGGCGTGCACGCGATCCGCGGCCACCGCACGCTGTTCGACGCGCTGCTTCCCCACGGCGCCGTCATCCGGCTCAAGAGCGGGCTCGTGAAACGCATCTTCTGGGCCACGCCGCCGCTGCACGTGCCGCGTGACGTTCGGCGCGGCGAGCCGCGAGGCCTCCGTCATCTCACCGAGCAGCTGGCGGCCCTCTCGGTGCCCGATCTCATTGCGCATGAGCGCGAACAGGGACCGGAGGCCGCGCTGGCGGCCATCGAGTGTCATCGCTGCCCGTGGGGCGCGACGAGCCGTTGCGATCATGCGTCGCGCGACCTCGAGCGGCTGCAGGAGCGCGTCGCCCAGCGCCGCGCCGCGCTCGACGCGTTCGGCAACGCCTACTGGCAGGAGTTCCTGCGTGTTGTCGAGGTGCTCGAGCAGTTCGGGGCCGTGGGGGACGGCCGGCTGGAGGCGAAGGGGCGGCTGGTGGCAAGCCTGCGCCACGACAACGAGTTGCTGCTGGCCGAGACCGTCGCGCGAGGGCTGTTCGACGACCTCACGCTGGCCGAGGCCGCGGCGCTCTGCTCGGCGCTGCTCGAGGAATCGCGCTCGGGCGAGCCGGCGCTCGCACGGGCATTTCTCAAGAAGCGTCCGAAGCTCAAGCAGCGCCTCGATCGGCTGATGGCCGCCGCCGAGGCCGTGTGGCAGGCTCAGCGGGCGCGCCATCTCACCGTTGCCGTGAGCGTGCACCCCGGATTCATGCCCTCCGTGTTTCGCTGGGCCTCGGGCGACGATGACTGGGCCGGCATCGTCTCGGAATCCTTCGGCGGCCACGAGGGCGATCTCGTGCGTGCGCTGCGGCGCCTCATCGACCTGCTGCGCCAGCTCGCCGAGGGCCCGGACGTTCCGGTGGCGACCGCGCGGCTGCTCGGCCAGGCCGCGCGCGTGATCGACCGCGGCATCGTGCTCGAAAGTGCATTGATCTGAAGCGACGTGCCCGGCTATTCTGGCCGAGTGAAAAAACACACCGCGCTCGCCCTCATCGCCGTCCTCGTGCTGTTGACCGGATGCTCGATACCGCTGGAGACGAAGGATCAGCGCACCACGCAGGGGCCGACCGCTGACGAATTCTGGATGACGAAGATGCTCGCCAGCAACGGACGGTACCCGACGTTCGAAGAGAAGCGACACTTCGAGGACGAGCTCGACGGCAGGATCTCGAAGTATCTTCGCGAGAACGTCGACGCTGCGTCGGACCCGCTGACCGCTCCGGCGTTTACCAACCTGCATCAAGTGACCGCCGGGATGCAGAAGGCCCAGGTCGAGGTCCTTCTAGGACCCCCGTTCTCGACGTCCGACGACGCGCAGCAGATGGCGAACTGGGCCCGTCGGCACTGGCCGGAGATTCGCGGCCGCGCCGACGAGGCGTGGGGCTATCCGTTCGGCTGGATCTTCTATTTCAACAAGGGCAAGATTGTCGAGATCACGCAGTATCTGCCGGGGACGCTTCCATGATTCGCTCCGCGCTCGGCATCACCAAGCGGACGCCGCTCGCGGCCCGCGGCATGGTCGTCGCCGAGCATCCGCGTGGCGCCGAGGTCGGTGCGCGGATCCTCGAGCGCGGCGGCAACGCCGTCGACGCGGCGGTGGCCACCGCATTCGCCATGACGGTCGTCGAGCCGTTCATGTCGTCCATCGGCGGCTCCGGCACGATGCTGATCCACCTCGCGCGCCGTGGCGAGACGGTGGCGATCGACTTCAACGGCGTGGCGCCGCAGCGCGCGCACGCGACGATGTACCGGTTGCTCGGCGGCGTCTCCGACGCGCTGTTCCCGTGGCAGAAGGTCGAGGGCGAGGTCAACGTGTACGGTCATCGCTCCGTCGCCGTGCCGGGATCGGTGGCGGGTCTTGCGCTGGCGCTGGAGCGGTACGGCACCATGGCGCTGGCCGATGTCCTGGCGCCGGCCATCGAGATCGCGCGCGACGGGATCGTGCCCGACTGGTATCTGGCTCTCAAGCACGCGCAGCATCTCGAAGAGCTCGCCGCCTTTCCGGAGACGGCGCGCGTGTACCTGCGTCACGGACGCTCGATCTACCGGCCGCCGTCCATGCAGGCCGGCGACATTGTCCGCTATCCCGATCTTGCCGAGAGCCTCACCCTCATTGCCAAGGAGGGGCCCGACGCGTTCTATCGCGGCGCGATCGCCGACGCCATCGCCGACGAGATGACGCGCGGTGGCGGCCTGATCACCAAGGAGGACCTGGCGGCATATCAGGTCCGCGTGGCCGCGCCGCTCACGGGCCGCTACCGCAACCTCGATCTCGCGTTCTCTCCGGGCTCGACCGGCGGCATCACCGCACTGGAGACGCTGAACATCCTCAACGAGTTTCCCGCGGCGAAAGTCGGCGCCAAGACGGTCGAGGGACTGCATCTGCGCGCGTGCGCGCTCAAGCGCGCGTTCCGCGATCGCTTCGAGCACCTCGGCGATCCGGCCATGATCGACGCGCCCTGGGAGCGACTCGCTTCGCGTGAGCACGCGCGCGCCGTGGCGCGCGACATCCGCGCCGGCCGTATCGGTGCCGCCGGACCGCGCGGCGGTCGCGCGACGGACTGCACGACGCACCTGGGCTCCGTCGATCGACACCACAACATGGTCGCGCTTACCAACACCGCGGTTTCGATGTGGGGCTCCCGCGTGGTCGTCAAGGGGACCGGCATCCTCCTCAACAACGGCATGATCTGGTTCGACCCGGAGCCGGGACGGGCCAACTCCGTCGCCGCCGGCAAGCGCGTGCTCGTCAACATGGTGCCGACGCTCGGCTTCAAGCGCGGTCGGCCTCATCTCACGATCGGTGCGCCTGGCGGGCGCGCGATCATTTCGGCGATCCCCCAGGCGATCGCCAATCTCGTCGACGGCCCCGGCTCGCTCCAGGACGCGGTGGAGGCGCCTCGCGTGCATACCGAGGGCGGCGACGTGCTCGTGTCGACGCGCGTCGGAGACGCGGCGCTCAGCGGCCTCGCCCGACGGGGCCACACGGTCGTCCCGAAAGAAGAAACGTACTCGACGCTGAACTTCGCGCGACCGGTCGCGATTCGCGTCACTCCCAAAGGCCTCGAGGCCGGCGTCGAGCAATTCGGCATGGCCTGGGCCGCTGGCCATTGAGCGGATGGCCAGCTTCGTCCTCGTTCACGGCGCGTGGCATGGCGGATGGTGCTGGGTCCGCGTCGCACGTCTGCTCCGTGACGCCGCGCACGAGGTGTACGCGCCGACACTGACCGGCCTCGGCGAGCGGGCCCATCTTGCGGGCCCGGAGGTCGATCTCGAGACGCACGTCCAGGATGTCGTCGGACTGCTCGAGGCGGAAGAGCTCCGCAACGTGATTCTGGTCGGCCACTCCTACGCGGGCCTCGTCATCACCGGCGTGGCCGCACGCGCCGCGAATCGTCTGAGCCACCTCGTCTATCTCGATGCGTTCGTGCCCGAAGCGGGCCGAGCGCTGCTCGACTACCTCGGCCCTCGCGCCGAGGCGGTGCGCGAGTCGGCGCGAACCGGCGGCGATGGCTGGCGCATTCCGCCGTTTCCGCCCGAGCGGTTCGGCGTCAGCAGCCAGCGTGATCGCGACTGGCTGCAGCGTCGGCTCGTGCCTCAGCCGCTGAAGTCGTTCGAGCAGCCGCTGGCCACGGTGGGTGGCGACAAGCTCAAGCGCGCCTACCTCTATTGCTCGAGCCCGGCGATGGGCGCCTTCGATCAGTTCGCCGAACGGTTGCGCGAGGATCGAAAGTGGCTGTACCACGAGATCAAGACCGGCCACGATGCCATGGTCACGGCGCCGGGGGAGGTTGCGAAGTTCCTGCTCGGACTCACGAAATAGAGGAGAACACGCCATGCCTGCACTCGAAGAGAAGGTCATCGCGTCGTGGAAGTACAAGAAGGGCGCGCTCGATCCCAAGACCGCGTTCCTCTGCTATCTGGCCGCGAACCTCGCCGCCGGCAACACCCACTGAGCGAAGCGCGACCTGGCGGGCGCCAGGCAAAGTGGAGCGACCGAGGACGAGGTGCGCGAGGCGATTTCGTTTGCGATCCGTGCCAACGCCGCGAAGGCGCACGCGGACATCCTCAAGGTCTACGACGAGCGCTGAGCTCGCGCGCGAGCGCGGCGCGGTCACGACCGTGGTGGACCGGCCGCGCATCGAGGCGACGTACGAACACGACGGCCGTCGATTTCGGCTAAGAACGCGGGCGGCTGCGCCGCCCCACGTTACAATTGCTGCTGAGCTTCTGGAGGGATTGATGGCGGACGTGGAGCTGACGGCGGCGTTCTCGACGGTGCCGGCCGCCGAGCAGGAGGCGTTCAAGCGCGTTCTCATCGAGATCGTCGAGCAGCTCGCGCGCGAAGATGCGACGTTCAAGCGCGCGAAGCTGGTGTTCACGGAATCGGACGAGCGTTGCGCGCTGACCGCCGAGCTGGACGGCGTCAAGCGCGAGGGTGTCCCGTTGCAGATCGAGATCGAGCAACTCGAAGACGCCCAGTCGGGCGCGGGCGCGCGCGCGCAGCTGAAGGAGGCGATTCGCCTCTACTTCCGCCGCGTGCAGGGGCGATAGTGGACGACGGCGTCCTGTTCTATACGTGGCGCGACTGCCTCTTCCGCGTTCCCGATGGGGTGCAGCCTCCCAAGGCCGGCTCCCGCTTTTTCTGCCGCCACCTGAGTGTCCGCGCGGGTGAGCGCGTGCTCGAGATCGGTGCGGGGCTCGGCCTGGCTGCCGTCCTCGCCGCGCGGGCCGGTGCCATCGTCGTCGCGACCGATGTTGTGCCGGGCGCGATCAGCGCGGTCCGCGCGAATGCCGCGCTGAACGGCGTCGAGGTGGACGCACGGCTGGGCGACTGCTATGCGCCGGTCACAGGCGAGCGCTTCGATCTCGTCTGCACCAACCCGCCGCAGATGCCGACCCCGGCGGGCGCCGATCGCGAGGATCCGCAGGCCGCGGCGGACAACGGTGGCCTCGACGGTTGGGCGCTGCTCGACCGCGTCATCGCCGGCGCCGCGCGGCACCTCGCTCCGCGGGGGCGCCTCGTGTTTACGATCTTCGATTTTCTCGGACTCAAGACCGGACTCGCGAAGGTGGAGGCCGCGGGCCTCGTACCTTCGGTGCTCGCGCGGGAAACGCAGCCGTTCCCGCGCATCGGCTACGAGCGCCTCGAGCATCTGCGCACCGTGGATCGCGAAGCGGTGCTGCCGCCGGGGCGCCCGACGACGGTCGAGCGGCTCATGATCGAGGGCCGCGCGCGATGACTCGCCGTCTGATCGTCAACGCCGACGACTGGGGGCTCACCCGCGGTGTGAGCGAGGGAATTCTGGTTGCGCACCGCTACGGCATCGTGACCAGCACCACGGTGCTCACCACCGCCGCGCTCGACACCGAGCTTGTGGCGCGTCTGCGCGACAGCGGTCTCGGTGTGGGTCTGCACGTCAACCTCACGCTGGGCACGCCGCTGACGCGCGGGAAGTCGCTGACGGATGGCCACGGACGATTCGTACGCGACGCGCGGCAGGCGGCGGCGCGGACCACCGCGGCGGACGTGCGCGCCGAGGTCGACGCGCAGGTGGCGAAGTTCGTGAAGACGTTTCGACGTGCGCCGACGCACCTGGACTCGCATCATCACGTCGGCCTGCATCCACCGGTGCGCGAGGTCGTGCTCGAGGCCGCACGCGGGCTCGGCGTCCCGGTCCGCAGCCAGGACGTCGCCGCGCGGATGCGAGCGCGCTCGGCGGGGCTGCGCACGCCCGATCATTTCTTCGGCGAGTCCGGACCGGGCGCCTACTGGTCGCCGGCGACGACGCTGGCCAACTTGCGCGCGCTGCCCGATGGCGTCTCCGAGTTCATGACACATCCTGGCTGGTTCGACGCCGACCTCGCGTACAGCCGCTACGGGCGCCAGCGAGAGACGGAGATGGTCGGCCTCGGCACGGCCGCGGCTCGTGCGGCGGTGGCCGCGCTCGGCATCTCGCTCTGCAGCTTCGCCGAGCTCTAGATGGTTGCCGACCGCAGGGAATCGAGGGGGGTATCGGCGGCCATTTCGGGGCGCCCCATTCTGGTCGGCGTGGATGTGGGAGGAACGACCATCGCGGCCGGCGCGGTCACCGCCGACGGTGAAGTCGTGCACGACGAGAGCATGCTGACGCACGATGCTGCGGCGATCGGCACGCTGGTCGCGATCGAGCGCCTGCTGCAACGTTTGAGCGGGGCGCTGGCCACCCGAGGACTGACGGTGGAGAGCATCGGCGTCGGTGTGCCGGGTCCCGTAGACGTCGAGACCGGACGGGTCGGTGAGCCGGCGCCACACGTCGCAGATCTCGTTGGGCAACCGATCGTCGAGCGCCTGGCGGCGCGGTTCGGCGTGCCGGTCTTCGTCGACAACGACGTCAACGCGCTGGCACTCGCCGAGTGGCGGTTCGGCGCCGGCCGCGGCGCGCGCTCGCTCGTGGTGCTGGCGCCCGGCACAGGATTCGGCGCCGGAGTCATTCTCGACGGCCGCCTGGTGCGGGGTGTCGCGGGCTTTGGCGGCGAGTTCGGCCACACGCCGGTGAAGTTCGACGGCCCGCCCTGTTGGTGCGGAGGCCGCGGCTGTCTCGCGGTCTATGCGAGCGGCCGCGGCATCGCTGAGGCGGCGCAGGCGCGCGTCGCCGGCCACACCGAATCGGCGCTGCTTGGCGCGGCGGGCGGCGCCGCGCAGCGGATCACGGCGGAGCTCGTGTTCCGCGCCGCCGCCGACGGAGAGCCGGTCGCGACGGCCGTGGTGGATGAGGCATGCCGCGCGCTGGGCGCGATGCTCGCGACGATCGTGAACGGGCTCAACCCGGAAATCGTCATCGTCACCGGCGGCGTCGCCGCCTCGCTCGCCGCGCTCGAGAAGCAGATCCTGGCCGCCGCGGCGGAGTACGCGTTTCCCCGCGCGCTTGCCGCGACCCGCATCACCATCGCGCCGGCCGACAAGCGTCTGACCGTGCGCGGCGCCGCCGCGCTGGTGTTGTACGAGCGCGAACGCCGCGCGGGATAGCGCCACACCGCGTTCGTGGCGTGTCTTTAAGCGGGTGGCGGCTCCTTCTTCAAGAGGTCGTCGAGCAGGCGAGGTAAGCGGCCGACGGCCGACACACCGTGCACGCGCGACACCATCTCGCCCTGCCGGTCGATGACGACCGTGTAGGGCGTGCCCTTGAAGCCGTAGCGGTTGCCGATCACGAGCTTGGGATCCAGCGCGACCGGATACGTGACCTTGTTGGCGCGGATGAACTTCCTCACGTCGACGGCCGTGTCTTGCACGTGGATGGCGAGCACCTCGACCCCGCGGTCGCGATAGCGGTCAGCGACGCGCGCCAGCGCTGCCGACTCTCGCGCGCACGGCTTGCAGTACGAGGCCTGGAAGCGGAGCACGAGGATCTTCTTGCCGATCAGATCGCGCGAGTCGATCTCGCGGCCGTCGAGGAGACGAACCTTGAATCCAGGGGCCGCCGGCGCCGCCACGACGGACGGCGCGAGTGACAGCAGCGCGGCGAGAGCAAAGATCGCGGCCCGCACCGGGGCATTCTAGCGGAGCAAGTGGAGCAACGCGAATAGCAAGCCGGGCAAAGCAGGCGGGCGTGGGTTCCAGGATGATCGGCGGCGAGATCGCATTCGGAGGTGTGGATGGTCGCGTGGAATGAATTCGCCGCCGCGGCGCCCGAACTCGCCGCGGCGGGCCGTGTCCTGATCAATCAATTCCAGGTGGGACTCGCGTTTCTGGCAACGATCCGGAAAGACGGTGGCCCGAGGCTGCACCCGGTATGCCCGATGTTTTCAGATGATCGTCTCTTCGTGCTGATCGTTCCGACATCGCCGAAGCACGACGACCTTCTGCGGGACGGGAGATACGCACTCCAGTCGTTTCCGCAGCCGAAGGCCGGCAGCGAGGAGTTCTACGTCGCGGGCAGGGCCACGCTGGTCGACGACCCGTCGCGGCGCGCCGCTGTCTTCGGGGACGCCAGGCACATGGCGCACGAGTCGGAGACGGCGTTCGAGTTGTTGATCGATCGGGTCATGCACACGACGTGGAAGAATGTTCTCACGCCGCAGATGCGCGCGGTCCACCAGACGTGGCGGTCTACTGCCTGACGTTCTCGGCACGCGCCTCGGGTGGGCACTCGTCACAGAGCGTCCAGGCCCATCCGTGCGGGATCTCGTAGATCGCGGACACGTGTCGCCAGCGCGGATCGCCCGCCAGGATCAATCGGAACCGGACGGCATTCGCCTCGGCGTAGGGCATGTACATGCGAATTTCGCGGGCCGCATCGTGCGGACAGTAGCGGGGCACGCCGGAACGTGAAGCGAGCGGGAACGCGGAGACGTTCGAGCCGTTCACCGTCATCAGTCGCGCATGACGCAACCTGCGTGCCAGCGACTTCGGCACGCACAGCGGGCGCCGGCGCGATGAGTATAATGGCCCGGTGAACGACCTCGAGCACGAGCTGTGCCGCGTCGTCCGCGGTTCCGTGCGCTTCGATCCCGCCTCGCGACTGCTCTATTCGACCGACGCGTCGATGTATCAGGTCGAGCCGATCGGCATCGTGACGCCGCGCGACCCGGACGACGTCATCGCGGCCTTCGACGTCGCCCGCAAGCAGCGCGTCGCGCTGCTGCCGCGCGGCGGCGGCACGTCGCTCACCGGCCAGACCGTCAACCGGGCGCTCGTGCTGGATTTCTCCCAGCACATGAACGGCGTGCTGGAAGTCAACGCCGAGGAGCTGTGGGCGCGCGTGCAGCCCGGGCTCGTGCAGGACGAGCTGAACCATCACGTTCGCGGCCTCGGACTGCTCTTCGGTCCCGACACGTCGACGTCCAACCGCGCCACGCTCGGCGGGATGATCGGCAACAACTCCGGCGGCTCGCACTCGATCGCGTACGGGCTCACGGTCGAGCACGTGCTCGAGCTCGACGCGCTGCTCGCCGACGGCACCCGCGTCCGCTTCGGCACCGTCACGCCGGCGGAGTTCGAGGCGAAGACGCGGCTCGACGGCGCTGAGGGCCGGATTTATCGCGAGGTGGCCGCCATCCGGGCCGAGTATACGGAGGAGATTCGCAAGCGGTATCCCAAGCACTGGCGCCGCGTCGCCGGCTACAACCTGAACGAGCTCGTCAAGGCGGACAGCGGCCCCTTGAACATGGCGCGCGTGGTCGTCGGGTCCGAAGGCACGCTGCTCACCGTGCTCGAGGCAAAGGTCCGGCTGGTGCGGCGCCCGAGAAAGACGGCGCTCGACGTCATCCACTACGCGAGCATCCAGGAGGCGCTGGAATCCTCGCAGTCGATCCTCGAGACCGGGCCGCACGCCGTGGAGCTGACCGACAAGCTGATCCTGGACCTCGCGCGCGAGAACATCGAGCAGCGCCAGCGCGCCGCGTTCGTGCAGGGCGATCCCGGCGCGATCCTGATCGTCGAATACGCGGGCGAGAGCGACGCCGAGGTGAAGGCCAAGGTCGATGCCCTGGAGACGCGGCGCGCCCGTGAGAGGTTCGGGTACGCCGCGCATCTGTCGTACGAGGTGGGCGAGCAGCAGTCGATCTGGAAGCTCCGCAAGGCGGGGCTCGGTCTGCTGCTCGGTATGAAGGGCGACAAGAAGCCGATCGCCTTCGTCGAAGACACGTGCGTCGAGCCCAAGCACCTCAAAGATTTCGTGCCGCGCTTCGCCGACATCTTCGCCAAGCACGACACGACCGGGGCCTATTACGGCCACTGCTCCGTGGGGTGTCTGCACATCCGGCCGGTGATCGACCTCAAGACGCCGCGCGGGCTCGAGCAGGTCAAGGCCATCGCCGACGAGATCACCGATCTCGTGCTCGAGTTCAGCGGCACGATCTCCAGCGAGCACGGCGACGGCCGCGCGCGCAGCCCATTCCTCGAGCGCATGTACGGTCCGACCCTGATGCAGGCCTTCCGGCGGTTCAAGCGCGCGTTCGACCCGGACAACCGCATGAATCCCGGCAACATCGTCGACTCGCCCGGGATCATCGAGAACCTGCGCTACGGCGTTTCATACAAGACGTGGGAGCCGAAGACGCTGCTCGACTTCTCGGCTCAGGGCGGGTTTGCCGCGGCGGTCGAGATGTGCAACGGCGTCGGCGTCTGCCGCAAGAAGCTCGAGGGGACGATGTGCCCGTCGTACATGGCGACGAAAGACGAGGAGCACAGCACGCGCGGGCGAGCCAACGCGCTTCGCGCGGTGCTGTCGGGGCGGCTGCCCGCGTCGGAGTTCACCGGCGAGCGCCTGCACGAGGTGATGGACCTCTGCCTGGAGTGCAAGGGCTGCAAGGCGGAGTGCCCGTCGAACGTCGACATGGCGAAGCTGAAGTACGAGTTTCTCTACCACTATCACCAGGCCAACGGGTTACCGCTGCGCAATCGGATGTTCGGCCGCGTGGCGAGGGTCAGCGCGCTCGGTGCGCGCGCGCCGCGGCTGGCGAATGCCATCAACGCGCTGCCGCCGGTGCGGTGGCTGCTCGAGAAGGTCGCCGGCATCGATCGGCGCCGTCCGTTGCCGCCGCTGGCGATGGAAACGTTCGAAGACTGGTTCCGCCGACGCACGCCGCCGGCTACGGCGCCGCGCGGCGAAGTCGTGCTGTTCCACGACACGTTCGTGACATACAACACGCCGGAGATCGGGCAGGCCGCCGTGCGGCTGCTCGAGGGCGGCGGCTACCGCGTCGTGCTCGTGGACCGCAAATGCTGCGGGCGGCCGCTGATCTCCAAGGGCATGCTCGACGAGGCGCGCGAGCACGCGGCCTATAACGTCGCGCGACTCGCACCGTACGCGCGCCGTGGTGTGGCGATCGTCGGACTCGAGCCGTCGTGCCTGCTCACGCTGCGCGACGAATGGGTCGACCTGCTCCGCACCGATGATGCTCGTGCGGTCGCCGCGCAGAGCGCGCTGCTCGAACAGTTCGTGCTGGCGGAGCGTGAGCGCGGCCTGTCGCTGCGTTTCGCCGCCGGCCATGGACGGCGTGTGCTGTTGCACGGCCATTGCCACCAGAAGGCCATGGTCGGCACCGGCGCCACCGTGGCGGCGTTGAAGTGGGCCGGATACGACGTCAGCGAAGTCGATTCCGGCTGTTGCGGCATGGCGGGCTCGTTCGGGTTCGAGCGCGAGCACTACGACATCTCCGTCG
>DAIRVP010000126.1:0-15721 GCA_036802765.1 Candidatus Rokuibacteriota bacterium | reverse complement strand
GGGGGTTTGGGGGAAGCGGTACGGGTCCCCCAACAAAAATACGGTGACTGCCCACGCGTGACTGAGGGGGTTTGGGGGAAGCGGTACGGGTCCCCCAACAAAAATACGGTGACTGCCCACACGCGATGAGGGGGTTTGGGGGAAGCCGAAGGGGTCCCCCAATAAAAATGTCAGACGATTTCGAGGCGTGGTTCGACAAGGGCGTGACCGACGGATTGCCGGTCGTGCCGCCGACCCGCGAGCGCGTGGAAGCAATGCTGTCGTCGACGCGTCGGGCACGCGCTGAGCTGCTCGGCGAGATGCCGCCGAACTACGGACGCGTGACCGTCGAGAAGGCCGCGATCAACGCCGTGATGGCGGGCTGTCGCCCGGAGTATCTTCCGGTCCTGCTCGCCGCCGCGGAGTGCGCGTGCGATCCCGCGTTCAACCTACACGGAGTCGCGACGTCGACCCACTTCTCGGCTCCCCTCATCGTCGTCCATGGCCCCGTGCGCGCGCGGATCGGCATCAACTCCTCGTTCGGTGTTTTCGGTCCCGGGTACCGCGCGAATGCCACGATCGGGCGCGCACTGCGGCTGCTGATGATCAATGTCGGCGGCGCGAAGCCCGGCGGGATCTCGATGTCGACGTTCGGCCATCCGGGCCGCTACACCTATTGCATAGGGGAGCACGAGGAGGCGAGCCCTTGGGTGCCGTACCACGTCTCACGTGGCCTGGCGCCCGGCTCGAGTGCCGTGACCCTGTTCGCGGGCGAGGCGCCCCACGGCATCTCCGACCACGCCAGTCGGACGGCCAAGAGTCTCGCCGGGTCACTTGGCTGGTCCATGGCCGGGCTGTGGAACAGCAAGCACTTCCCGCTCTACTCGCACACCATGCTGATCGTCGGTCCGGAACACGCTCGGACCCTCGCCGACGAGGGGTGGACTCGCGACGATCTCGCGCGCTATCTCCACGAAACGATTCGCGTTCCGTATCGAACGCTGCTGCCCGACGAAACCCACGGCGAAGGCACCAACCTGCGCTTCGGCAAGAATCCGCCGGCACCCGATTCGATGGTCAGTAAATTCCCGAGTGTCGGAGAACTTCACATTCTCGTCGCCGGCGGCACGGCCGGCCGCTTCTCCATGGCCATCCCGGGGTGGCTCGGAACACGGAATGGCTCTCAGCCCTTGACCCGATTGATAGACTTGGTGTGACGAATTACGCCGCCCCGCCAGAATTCGATTGACAGGCCCCCCGCCTCATGTAATTCTTGCCGCGGTTCAGGTTCGATACGGAGTAGAACGATTGCACAATCGAGACACACGCCGCGCGGACCCGATGGTCGCGCGGCGCTTTTTTTTGTAGCTTGCCTGCCAATATCGGCAGGCGACCCCGCGATTCCCGCGGGCGCACGCAGGGGCTGAAGACCCCCGAAGAGAGAGGTCAGAAGGAATGGCACAGGGACAGGTGAAGTGGTTCAACGATGCGAAGGGTTACGGGTTCATCACGCAAGAAGGCGGCGAAGACGTCTTCGTCCACTACAGCGCCATCCAGGCCCAGGGCTTCAAGTCCCTGGCCGAAGGTGATCGGGTCGAGTTCGAGGTGACCCGCGGCCCAAAGGGTCTTCAGGCAGCGAACGTCCGCAAGGTTTAGGTCCTAGCCCTGTCGCTTCCGCCCGGGCCCGCCGACGGGCCCGGGTGCTCTTCGAAGTACCTGCCAGGTAGAAGCCTCAGATCAGACCAACGAGAAAGGTAAAACGATCCTCATGATCCGTTCGTTCAACGAGATGCACCTCAGCGCGCCCATGCTCGACGCCATCGCGCGCGCCGGCTACACCATTCCGACGCCGATCCAGGCGCGAACCATCGGCATCGCGCTCGAAGGCCGAGATCTCATCGGCTGTGCGCAGACCGGCACCGGCAAGACCGCCGCGTTTGCCATCCCCACCATCGAGCGGCTGTGCGCAGCGCGACCCGCTGCGGGAGCGCGGACCCTGGTGCTGGCGCCCACGCGCGAGCTGGCGCTGCAGACCGCCGAGACGTTTGCAATGCTCGGCGGCGCGCGCGGCCTTCGCACGGTGACCCTCATCGGCGGCGAAGCGATGGGCCCGCAGCTCGCGGGTCTCGCACGGCGGCCCGACGTCATCGTGGCCACGCCGGGGCGGCTCATCGATCACCTCGAGCGCCGCTCGGCGACGCTGGCTTCGGTGCGCATCGTCGTGCTCGACGAGGCCGACCGCATGCTCGACATGGGCTTCGAGCCTCAAGTCACGCGCATCCTCGCGCTGACGCCGCTCGATCGCCAGACGCTCTGCTTCTCGGCGACGATGCCGCAGGCCGTCGAGCGTCTGGTGCGCCGCCACCTGTCGCGGCCCGAGCGCGTGGAGGTCGGCGCCATGGCCAAGCCCGTGGCCGCCGTCACGCAGCGCCTCTACACGACCGACAGCGGTCAGAAGATGCCGCTGCTCCTACAGCTGCTCGGTGCCGAGCGCGGCCAGACGCTGGTCTTCACGCGCACCAAACACCGCGCCGACCGCCTCGCCCGCGCCGTGGCCGCCGCCGGCCACCGCGTGACACGGCTGCACGCCGACCGCACGATGTCGCAGCGCCGTGAGGCGCTCGACGGCTTCCGGGCCGGCCGCTATCGCGTGCTCGTGGCCACCGACATCGCCGCGCGCGGTATCGACGTTCCGGAGATCGCCCACGTCGTGAACTTCGACCTCCCGCACACGCCGGAGGATTACATCCATCGCATCGGGCGCACTGCGCGTGCCGAGGCGACCGGGCAGGCGTCGAGCTTCGCCGCGCCCGAGGAGCGGGACCAGCTGCGCGCCATCGAGCGGCATCTCGGCCACCCCGTGCCGCGGAACTGACGCAAAGCTCGTAACTCCCGACCCTCGTGGTCGGATCACCAGGAGCGCACGACGCTCCAGAAGGACAGTAGAAATGGCAACCGGTACCGTGAAGTGGTTCAACGATGCGAAGGGCTTCGGCTTCATCACCCAGGAGGGTGGCGAGGACGTCTTCGTGCACTACAGCGCGATCCAGGCGCAGGGCTTCAAGAGCCTCGTCGAGGGTGACCGCGTGGAGTTTGATGTGACGCGAGGCCCGAAGGGTCTGCAGGCGGCGAACGTCCGCAAGGCCTAGCGTGCGCGGCGCCGCCCGTGCGTTCGCGCGCGGGCGGCGCCGGCATACGCGGTCAGGTCAGGACAGATCCACCCACACGGTCTTCACTTCCGTGTAATGCTCCAACCCGGCCGCGCCCATCTCGCGACCGAATCCCGATTCCTTGAAGCCGCCGAAAGGTAATGCCGCGTCGAAGAGGTTGTAGGCGTTCACCCACACCGTGCCGGCGCGGATCGCCTGCGCCGCGCGCATGGCCTTCGCGACATCGCGCGTCCAAACCGCAGCGGCCAGGCCATAGGTGGTGTTGTTGCCCTCGGCCAGGCCTTCATCCAGCGACTTGAACGGAATCACCGACAGAACGGGGCCGAAGATCTCCTCGCGGGCGATCTTCATTGTGTTGCGGACGTCGTCGAAGATCGTCGGCTGGATGAAATAGCCTTTGCCGTTGCCGACGTTGGCGCGGGCGCCGCCCGCGACAAGCTTGGCGCCCTCTTGCTTGCCGGATTCGATGTACGACAGCACGGTTTCCATCTGCGCCTTCGACACGACCGGTCCCATGCGCGTGGCTTTGTCCATCGGATCCCCGACCGTGAGCCCCTTCACGCGCTCGGTCAGCTTGCCCATGAAGTCGTCGTGGATGGAGGACTCGAGGAACAGCCGTGAGCCGGCCGCACACACCTCGCCCTTGTTATAGAAGATGCCGGTCAGCGCCCCTTTGACGGCCGCCTCCATGTCGGCGTCGGCGAACACGATGTTCGGCGATTTGCCGCCGAGCTCGAGCGAGAGCCGCTTCAGCGTGCCCGCTGCCTCGCGCATGATCTGTTTTCCGACCTCGGTCGAGCCGGTGAAGGCGATTTTGTCCACGCGCGGATCGCGCACCATCGCCATGCCGACCTTCCCGCCCGGGCCCGTCACCACGTTCACGACGCCCTCGGGCAGCCCGGCCTCCGCGCACAGCTCGGCGAATTTCAGCGCCGTGAGCGGCGTCTGCGACGCGGGCTTCAGCACGATGGTGTTGCCGGCGGCCAGCGCCGGCGCGAGCTTCCAGGAAGAGAGCAGGAAGGGAAAGTTCCACGGCACGATCGCGCCGACGACGCCAACGGGCTGCCGCAGCGTGAACGTGAACGCGCCCGGCCGGATGGCCAGCGTGTCGCCGTGGATCTTCGTGGCCCAGCCCGCGAAGTACCGAAACACGTCGGCGGCGAACGGGATCTCCACCTTGCCGGAGTCGAACATCGTCTTACCCGTGCACAGACTTTCCAGCTTCGCCATCTCGTCGAGATTCTTGGTGATCAGATCGCCAAGCTTCCAGACCAGCCGGCCGCGCTCGTGCGCGCTCATCTTCGGCCACGGCCCGGAGTCGAAGGCCCTTCGCGCCGCCGCGACAGCGGCATCGATGTCGCGCTCGTCGCCTTTCGCCACCGCGGTGAGCGGCTCCTCGTTGGCGGGGTTGATCGGCCGATACGTTTCGCCGGTTGCGGGCGGCTGCCATTTACCTGCGACGAAGATTTCTCCAGCGTTCATCGTGTGGACCTCGTGGGGCGTGTCGTGCTCGCCTGTTTGAAGATTCGGTCGAAATGGCGCTGCATCGAGCCCTCGAGCGCGTCTCGAAACGTTCGATACCGGCGCAGGAACCCCCTGCCGGCCTCGGTGAGGCGCATGCCGCTGTCCGGGCCGCCGCCGGCGACACGCTCGACGAACTTGAAGCCCGCCGCGTCTTCGAGCTCGCGCAGATACCCCCAGGCGTTGCGATACGACATCTCGAACGCCTTGGCGGCTTGCTTCAGCGAGCCGCGCTCCTCGATGGCCTCCAGCAGTCGCGCGCGGCCGTCGCCGAATTTCAGGTCGTCGCCGAACGTGACCCAGACGCGCAGCTTAGGTTTCATTCTCCATGGGGGCCCCGACATGGCCCCCATACCCCCAACGCTCGGGACGCCCCGGCGCAGCCGTGGCGCCCCTCGTTAACCGCTGGCGAGAGGCCCCGACATGGCCCCTCGAGTTACGTATTCGCGATTCCCAGCGCGATCCTCTCCGGCGTCATCGGGAGCTCGGTCAGCCGCAGCCCGGTCGCATCCTCGATGGCGTTGGCGATGGCGGCCGGCGCCGGCACGATCGGCGGCTCGCCCACGCCGCGCGCGCCGAACGGCCCGGCCGGCGACGGCTTTTCTACGATGATGCACTCGATGTTCGGCAGGTCGGCGGCCGTCAGCTTGCGATAGTCGAGCAAGCTCGGGTTCATCAAGCGGCCCTTGTCGTCGTACATCAGGCCCTCGGTGAGGGCGATGCCGAGGCTCTGCACCGCGCCGCCCTGCATCTGACCCTCGCACGCGAGCGGGTTGATCGCCTTGCCGACGTCCTGCACGACCACGAACTCGTGGAGCGTGACCTCGCCCGTGTCGGGATCGACCTCGATCCGGGCGAGCTGACCGGCAAATGCGGGCGCCTGCTGCGTGAACGCGGGATTGGCCACGCCGAGCACCGGCGGCACTTTGGACATATAGAGGTTGCCCTTCTTCCCGATGGACGCGAGCGTCACGCCCTTGTCCGGCACGCCGCGCACGACAACCTTGCCGTCCTCGATCTCGAGGTCCTGCACGGCCGCCTCGAGCTCCTTGGCGGCGATCTCCAGCGTCTGGCTCCGCGCGTCCTCCGCGGCCTGCAGGACCGCGGCGCCGACCGTGTACACGGTCTTGCTGCCCGCGCTCAAGCCCGTCATCGGGGCGACATCGGTGTCGCCGGTAGTGATCTTGACCTTGTCGACGTCGATCCCGTACGCGGTCGCGGCGATCTGCGCCAGCGCGATGTTCGTTCCCGCGATGTCAACCTGCCCGGTGAGCACGCTGAGCGAGCCGTCGGGATTGAGGCGCACGGTGGCGCCCGTCGGCTGCAGTCCGCCGAGCCAGCCGCCGAGCGAGAGCCCCGTGCCGCGCAGCTTGCCGGCTGGCGCGCTCTTCTTCCATTCATCGCGCTTCTTCCACGAAGGATGCTGCGCCAGTCGCTCGAGCACTTCGTACGCCGCATTGCTCGCCCACGGCTGGTTGTTCGCCATCGCATCACCCTCGCGCTGAACGCGGCCGAGACGAAACGCCACGGGGTCCTGTCCGATCGCGTCCGCGATCTGATCCATGTGCGAGTCGATCGCGTAGATCGTGTGCGGCGCGACCGGCGCGCGGTAGGCCGCGATGCTCGGCTTGTGAGTCAAGACCTCGAAGCCGCGCACCTCGAAGGCCGGCCACTTGTACAGGCTCGCGAGGAACACCGCGCCCACTGCGAGCACGGCGCCGGAAAATGCGCCCGATTCGATCACGATTTCGCCATCGAGCGCCATCAGCGTGCCGTCGCGCTTGACGCCGGTTTTGAGCTTGATGATGACTTGCGGTGCCGGCATCCCGGCCTGCAGCTCTTCGCGGCGGGTCATGACGTAGCGAACAGGTCGACCCGTGACGCGCGCGAGCTCGGCGGTGACCGGCTCGCAGAGCGCGCGAATCTTGCCGCCGAAGCCGCCGCCGCACTCCACGGGGATGACCTTGATCCGGTTCTCGGCGATCTCGAGCACGTCGGCGACCTCGCTCCGGGTGTTGAACGAGCCCTGCGTACTCGCCCACAGCGTCAGTTGCCCGATGGTGTCCCATTGCGCCAGCACCGCGTGCGGCTCGAGATAGCCTTGATGCACCATCGGGATGCGATACGTCTTTTCGATGACGACGTCGGACTCGGCGAGACCTTTCGCGACGTCGCCGCGCGCGAGCTTGGCCTGCTGCGAGATGTTCACGGCCTTCGCCGGCTTGGCCACTGCGGCGACGCCGGCGACGCTGCCGTGAGCCTGCGCCTCGCTGGTGTCCGCTTCGGTGCCGGCCTCGGCGACGGGCGGCGCGCCCGGCTTCATGGACTCGAGCGGATCGACCGCGGCCACCAGAACCTCGTACTCGACCTCGATGAGATCCAGCGCCTCCTCGGCGATCGCCGCTTCGTCGGCGGCGACGGCCGCGACCGGCTGTCCTGCGAAGACGACGCGATCGATGGCGAGCACAGCGTGCGCGCGCGTCGGCGCCTTCTTCTTGAGATACGGCATGTCGGCGGCCGTGAGCACGGCGCGCACGCCGGCCAACGCCTTGGCGCGGCTCGTGTCGATGCGCTTGATCCGCGCGTGCGCATGCGGGCTGCGCAACAGCTTGGCGTGCAGCAGACCCTTCGGCTGAATGTCGGCGACGTACTGCACCTTGCCGGTCACCTTCTCGGGTCCGTCGGGACGCGGAATCGACAGCCCGACGCCCTTGACGTCGCGCGTGGTCTTCATCACCGTGGCCATGCTGTTATCCTTTCGCGCTCGCGGCGCCGGTGCCCGCGACCTCGGCGATCGCCTCGATCATCTTGGTGTAGCCCGTGCACCGGCACAAGTTGCCGGCGATGGCGTAGCGGATGTCGTCCTCGGTCGGTTTCGAATTCTCCGCGAGCAGCGCGGCGGCGGACATGAGGACGCCGGGAATACAAAATCCGCACTGCGGCACCCCGTGACGCACGAATGCCTCCTGCACGGGAATCAGTACGCCGCCGCGCGCGAGGCCCTCGATCGTCGTCACCGACCGGCCGCGCGCCTGCATCGCCAGCACGAGGCAGCTCGCGACGAGCTGACCGTCGAGGTGGACCGAACACGCGCCGCAGTCTCCGGTTCCGCAGCCCTCCTTCGGACCCGTGAGGCCGAGATCCTCGCGCAGCGCGTCGAGCAGCGTGAGGTAGGGCTGCACGAGCGTCTCGATGCGCTCGCCATTCACGGTGAAGCTGAGCAGCTGTTTGGCCACCACGATCCTCCGTTCAGGCCGTTGCGCGCTCGAGCGCGATGGTGAGAGTTCGGCGCGTGAGCACGCGCACCAGGTGACGACGGAACTCGGCCGAGCCGCGCTGATCGGTGATCGGTCGCGCGGCCTCGACCGCGAGATCGGCGGCGCGTGTGATCGCCTGCGGCGTCAACGGCTGGCCCTCCAGCGCCTGCTCGGCGGCGGTCGCGCGCACCGGCACCGGCGCCACCGCGGCCAGCGCGATGCGCGCCTTGCGACAGACACCGTCCGTCAGCGAGACTTGCGAGGCCACGCCGACGACGGCGATGTCGAGCTCGCGTCGAGGCGTGTGACGCAGATACGCGCCGCCGCTTCTCGGGCCGGTGGGCGGCACGGCGAATTCGACGAGGAGATCGTCGGGAGCGAGCACCGTTTGCCGCACGTCCTTGAAGAACGACGCCATCGGGACCTTCCGTCGCCCGCCGGAGCCGGCGATCACCGCCTCGGCGTCGAGCGCGATGAGCGGCGGCGCCATGTCCGCCGATGGCGCGGCGTTGCAGATGTTGCCGCCCAGCGTCGCGAGATTGCGGATCTGGATCGAGCCGACCAGCGCGCCGCTTTCGGACAGTGAAGGCAGCGCGGCGCGAAGCCGCGAGTCGCGCTCGAGCGTGCGCGCGGTCACGGCGGCGCCGATGCGGAAGCCGTGCTGCGCGTCGCCGTCGAGCATGCGCAGGTCCGACACGCCGGAGAGATCCACCACGGTGGCGACTCTTAGCATGCCGACTTTGAGCTGCGCGATCAGATCGGTGCCGCCGGCGAGAACCTTGACCTCGGGGCCGCGGCCCTTCAGGGCGCGCAGGCACTCATCGATGCTGGCAGGAGTGACGAGCTCGAATCGACGCACGCGAGATCTCTCCGATCGCTGAAGGTGCGGTGATTGTGGGTGATGCCTAGCCGTCCGTCAAACGCTTGGACGGTACTATGCTGCCGCGAGCAGAGTCAACCGTTCGGCTTGTAAAAATGAAAAGCCCCGACGATGGCTGCGGCGCGTGGTGCATTCACTCGCGCGTCGCGCCGCCCCGCTGGTGAGGCGGGATCGTCGGGGCCGGTGGTGCCTGGACTCCCAGGCGCGCCACCTGGAGCTAGCGTGGACCCTGCCTAGGAGGCAACCACCTCACAGATCACCGTAGAGGAACACATCGGCTGGATCACCTCCTATTCTCGGCAAGCCCACCACGCGGGCCCAGTTCCCACCACCCAGAACCGGATGCCGACTCCCGGCCCGGGGCCCGGTCACGTCAGCCGTCGGCGGAATTGTCGACGGGGACGCCGATGGAGCGCTGTTGTCGCTCCGACCGAATTGCCCTCATCGTACCCCCGGCCTTTTCGCTCGCCAAACAAAAACTCGTGTCGCTATTTCACGACGATACGATCACGATTGCGTTCCCAGAGGCCCGCGCCGATGCCTTCGACCTTGCGCAAATCCTCGCTGCGCTTGAACGGCCCATGCTCCTCGCGATAGTGGACGATGCGCTCGGCCACGGCGCGGCCGACACCGTCGAGCTTCTGCAGCTCCTTCGTCGAAGCGGTGTTGATGTTGACCTTGTCTTTCGTCTCGCTGACCGCCGCGCTGGAGGCGCTGGAGTCCGCCACGACGGCGGCGGCGACCGGACTCGCGGCGAGTGCGGCCAACAAGGTGAAGGTCAGGATGCGACGTGCCATGCGGCTCCTCCCGTGTGAGCGTGCACTGCGTGCTCGAGAAATTTCGAGCGACGCCATTGCACGGCGCGGCGCACGAGCCGTCAATGTGCAATGTCGCGCACGCCTCCAAAAAGCAACGCTGCGTCGCGGGCTGACCGCGCAGCCGACGCGGCGACGACCGCCGGCGGCAGTGCTATGATCCGTGCGATGCGCGCTGCCGTGTCGGGGACCAACGTTCGGTCATGCCGAACTTCCGAGTGGCAGCGTCTGATCGCCGCGTGGCTCGTCGTCCTTCTTGCCGTCGTCACGTTCGAAACGGGTCGACATTCCGTCCACCACATCGACGATGACGACGATCTGGCCGCGTGCGTCGTCGCGTGCACGGCCACCAACGTTCCTGTCGCCGAGGCGCCGCCGGTAACGGTCGCGCCGGTCCCGGATGTCGTTCGTGTCGTGACGATCGACGGAGGGCTGCCCACGCCCTCGACCCGTCCCCTCGACGCCCACGAGGGACGGGGCCCGCCTCGAGTGCTTTCCGCATAGAGCGTCTTCGCAACCGAACGCACCCAACACTCGTGCGCCCGTCCGCTCACGGGACGGGTCCATGCGGAGAGTGGCCATGAACATGAAGCGTCTGACGTGTGCGCTCGCGGCGGTCGCGATCGTCCTGGGCAGCAGCGGCCGCGGCGCGGATGCGCACGGATTGATCGGCAAATGCTTCCTGCCCGCCACGCTGGCGATCGACGATCCGTTCGTCGCCGATGAGCTTTCGTTCCCGACCGTCTCACACATCAAGACACCAGCGTCGAGCGACTCACCCGCGACGAAGGAGACGGACCTCAGCGCGGAGATTTCAAAGCGTCTGAGTCCCGACCTCGGCGTCAGTTTAGCTGGGACCTACAAGATCCTGGATCAGGAGCATGACGTGACGTTGAAGGGCTTCGACAATATGGAGGTCTCGCTGAAGTACGTCTTCTTCAAGAACCCTGCGCATCAACTCCTGGTGGCGGCCGGCCTGGGGTGGGAGGTGGGCGGCACCGGCAGTAAGGACATCGCCGACTCCTTCGACCGGGTGACCCCGCAGCTCTTCTGGGGCAAGTGCCTCGGCGACCTGCCGGACGCGGTGAGCTTCCTGCAACCGCTGGTGTTCACCGGTGTCTTTGGCGTCTCGATGCCGACCCGCCACTCCAACAAGACCGTCAGTACGGATCCCGACACCGGTGAGCCAGACATCCACCGCACCGCCAATGCGTCCATTGCGCAGTGGGGCTTCAGTGTCCAGTACGACCTCTACTATCTGCAGTCCTTCGTGCGAGACATCGGACTGCGCGCACCGTTCAACCGCTTGATCCCCCTCGTCGAATTCGCAATGCAGACCCCATTGGATGATCCCAAGAACGCGGGCCGGACGACGGGAACGATCAACCCAGGCATCATCTGGTTCGGCCGGTACATGCAGATCGGCATCGAGGCGCAGATTCCCGTCAACGACCGAACGGGAAAGAACGTCGGAGTGATCGGACAGCTGCACTTCTATCTCGACGACATCGCCCCGCAAATCTTCACGTGGACGCCATTCCATGGCGTGCTGGGGCCAACCTTCCCCCGGTAGAGCGCGTGCGCTGATCCTGGCGGCGGCGCTGCTGCTCGCGCCGCCGTCGGCTCGCGCCCACGCGTTCCCGGATCATGCCGACCCGCGCGTCGGGGCGAGCGTGGGCGCGTCTCCGCCGGAGGTCCGCATCTGGTTCGACGGCGAGATCGAGCCGGTGTTCAGCACGATCCGCGTCGAGAACGAGAGCAAGCAGCGTATCGATCGCGGCGATGGCGGGGTGAGTCCACAGGACAATCGTCTGCTGACGGTGCGTATTCCTCCGTTGACCCCGGGCAAGTATCGCGTCTTCTGGAGCGTGGTCGCTCGCGACGGTCACCGCACCGAAGGCGATTACCCATTCAAGGTCAAATAGCGGTGGCCGCCGTCGTGCAGTGGTGGTCTCTGATCGCCGTTGCGGCGTTGCTTGGCGCGATCATGCTGGACCTTGCAGTGCTGCCGCAAACAGCGCCGGAGCTCGGCGCTGAGCGCCGTGGGCTCGGACGGTGGATCCGGCTGTCCGCAGTGATGGTGCTGCTCGCGAGCGTCGGCACGTTGATGATCCGGGCCACCACGATGGCGGGCGGCCGTCCCGGACTCGCGTTCGCTGCGCTGCCGGTCATTGTGACGCGCACGCATTTCGGCGCGATCTGGTGCGCGCGATTGCTCGCCGCGAGCGCGCTGCTCGTCGTCTGGTCGCTGCGGTTTCGGTCGGCGCGCTTCGTCGGGCTCGCGCTCGCGTTGGGCATCGCGGCGACCACGAGCCTCACCGGGCATGCTGCGGATGCGGGCGCCGTCACGCTTCGTGTCTTCGCCGACTGGGTGCATGTGGCCAGCTCCGCAATCTGGATCGGAGGCCTGTTCGGACTTTCGGCGATCGTCTTACGCGCGGCGGGGAGCTGGCCCGCTGATGTCGTCGGTGCGGTCGCGGGCCGGTTCTCGAGGCTCGCCGGCGTGTGCCTCGCCTTCGTTCTGCTCACCGCGATCTACAACGCCTGGGTACAAATCCCGTTTGTCTCCGCGCTGTGGACGACCACATATGGTCGCGTACTGATCGCAAAGATCGTCGTCGTCGTGATCGTCATCGCCATCGGGGCGCTGAATCGGTTCACGATCCTGCCGGGCCTCGCCGACTCCCGTGGCGGCCTTGGCTATCGGATCTTTCGTCTTGCGCGTTTCCTCACTCGCCGCCCCGGCGCCGCGGTGGCGGGCTCGCCGCGGCGCCGATTTGCGCGCTACGTCGGCGTCGAAGCCGCCGTGGGTGTCGTCGTGTTCGTCTGCACCGCGATCCTCACCGAATCCACGCCGCCCCGCCATGAGGCGCATATGGCTCGCGGTGCGACCGCGCGCGAACCGTATCGACTGACGATGGAGCAGCTCCACCGTCAGGGCGGAATCCCGCACGGCTGGATCTTTCAGCCGGCAGAGGGCGACGCTGAGCGTGGGCGCGACGTCTTCGTCAAGCTCGAGTGCTTTCGGTGCCACACGGTCAGGGGCGAATCGTTCCCGCCACCGTCGCGGCCCGGTCCGGATCTATCCGGGATGGCGCGCCACCACCCGGCGGGCTATCTCGCCGAGTCGGTGATCAATCCGAATGCGGTCATCGTGCAGGCGCCCGGTTACACAGGCCCGGACGGTCTCTCGACCATGCCGGACTATCGCGACAACCTCACCCTGGGCGAGCTCGACGACCTCGTCGCGTATTTGAAAAGCCTCGACTGAGCGGGACGCCTTCGCCGCTATACTGCCCGGCGACCATTCGCCGACCGGGGAGAGGAGGCAGCGCGATGCTCAAGGACTTCCGGGCGTTCCTCATGCGTGGCAACGTCGTCGATCTCGCCGTCGCCGTCGTGATCGGCGGTGCCTTCGGCGCGATCGTGACGTCGTTCGTGAACGACATCCTGATGCCGCCCATCGGCCGCGTCCTCGGGCGCGTCAACTTCTCCGACCTCTTCATCAGCCTCTCCGGCGGCTCGTACCCGTCGCTGGCGGCGGCCAAGGCGGCGGGCGCTGCGACGCTCAACTACGGAGTCTTCCTCAACGCGGTGGTGAATTTCGTCATCGTCGGGTTTGCGGTGTTCCTGCTGGTGCGCGGGATCGAGAGCCTGCGCGCGAAACCCGCGCCGGCGTCGCCGTCGACGAAGGAGTGTCCGCAGTGCGCGATGACGATTCCGCTGCGCGCCGTCCGCTGCCCGCACTGCACGAGTACCTTGTGAGGGACCCCTTCAGGGTCGCTCCTCGGCCCCCCTAGTCGTCGTTCGCGAGCCGGTCGAGGTACTCCTGCCACTCGACCGGCAGGAACGACCTCTTACGTGTATTGCAGTCCTTGCACGCGCCGACGACGTTGCCGCGTACGGACGTGCCGCCGCGCCCGAGGGGCACGAGGTGGTCCATGGTGAGCGCCTTGGCCCCGACGCGGCGGCGGCAGTAATAACAGATGCCGTCTGAGATCCGCCGCTTCCACCACGCGCTCGCACGCAGCTCACGCGCCTTCGCCCGCTGGCGCCGCAGCTCGTCCGGATCGATCGGCGCGTAGAACTCAGTCATGGCCCCGCGAGCGCCGTCGACAGCGTCTCCCATTCGCGCATCAGGCCGGAGAGCTGCTGCACCGCCTCGTTGCGCTCGAGCGTGATGGCCCGGACGCGATCACCATTGGCGTACAGCCGCGGATCGCTGAGCGCCCGACCGATCTCCTCGATCCGCGCCTCGAGATCTTCGATCTTCCGCTCGATCTCGTCGACGCGGCGCCGGAGATCCCGCATCTCTGCCGTCGTCTTCCGACGCACGATCCGCGCGACGGGTTTCGCCGCCCCGCTCGACGCGCTCGCGGCCGGAACCGGTGGCGGGCTCGGCGTCTTGAGAGCCGGTCGGGCGGGAGGGTGCGAGGCGGCGTCGGCCCGTGGGGATAGGGCCACGGGCGCCGTGGGCGTGACGGACGCCGCGGCCGGCCCGCCGGCGGCCGCTCGCGCGAGCGCCGCGAGGTAGTCGTCGTAACCGCCGAGATAGCGCGTGAGCCGTCCATGATCGACGTGCGTGACCTCGGTCGCGATGCGATTGATGAAGTAGCGGTCGTGCGAGATGAAGACGATCGTGCCGGTGAACGCGGCGAGCGCGTCTTCGAGCACCTCGCGCGAGGCGAGGTCGAGATGGTTCGTCGGCTCATCCAGACATAGCAGCGCCGCCGGCCGCACCAGCATCTTGGCCAGCGCGAGTCGTGCCTTCTCGCCGCCGGAGATCACGGCCACCTTTTTGTCGACGGCGTCGCCCGAGAACAGAAACGCGCCGAGGATCGCGCGCAGTCGCGTATGCGGCAGCGCAGGTGCTGCGCCGATGAGTTCTTCCAGCACGGTGTTCGACGGCGTCAGAGCGTCGAGCTGATGCTGCGCGTAGTAGTGAACCGCCACGTGGGCGCCGAGCGCGCGCTCGCCGCGCTCGAAGGGCAACACGCCGGCGAGGATTTTCAGCAGCGTCGACTTGCCGGCGCCGTTCTCACCGACGAGGGCCACGCGCTGGCCGCGCTCGACGTCGAAGTCGACGCCGGCATAGACGACGTTGTCGCCATACGCCTTGTGCACCGCGGTCAGCGTCGCGACGCGCCGTCCCGTGCGCGGCGGCTCGGGAAACTTGAAATGGATTCGTCGCGCCGCGCCAGGGACTTCGACGCGCTCGACGCGCTCGAGCATCTTGATGCGGCTCTGCACCTGCCGTGCTTTCGTCGCCTGGTAGCGGAAGCGCTCGATGAAGCGCTCGATCTCCTCGATGCGCTTGGCCTGATTGCGCGCCTGCGCTTCGAGCAGCGCGTGGCGTGCCTCACGCTCGACCAGATAGTCGTCGTAATCGCCCTGATAGACGGTCAGCGCGGCAGCCGACAGCTCGGCGATCGAGGTGACCATTCGGTTGAGGAAGTAGCGGTCGTGCGACACGACCACGACGGTGCCCGCGTAGCCAGCGAGGAAATCCTCGAGCCACGCGAGGGACTCGAGGTCGAGGTGGTTCGTCGGCTCGTCGAGGAGCAGCAGCGACGGCGACAGCAGCAGCAATCGCGCTAGCGCCGCCCGCATCCGCCAGCCGCCGGAGAATTCCATGAGCGGCCGCCCGAGCTCGTCGGGCCGGAAGCCGAGCCCGCTCAGGATCGCGCGCGCCTCGCTCTCGAGCCGGTATCCACCGAGGGCTTCGAAACGATGCTGCAGGTCGCCGTAGCGTGCGGTCAACGCCTCAGTCGGCGTCGTGGCCAGCGAGGCGGCAACCTCCTCCATCTCGCGCTCGAGCGCCCACACGTCGGAGAAGCCGGCGAGTGCCTCCGACAGCACCGAGCCCTCGCCGACCGCCGCAGCTTCCTGAGCGAGATAGCCGACGGTGGTGGCGCGCGGCCGGCTCACGCGCCCGGCGTCGGGCTCGTCGAGGCTCGCGAGGATGCGGCACAGGGTCGTCTTGCCTGCGCCGTTGGGCCCGACGAGCCCAATGCGCTCGCGGTCGGCGATGCGCCACGACAGATCGCGGAAGAGAACTTGCCCGCCGAAGGACTTGGCGATCGACTCGACCGCGATCAC
>DAIRVP010000125.1:0-15744 GCA_036802765.1 Candidatus Rokuibacteriota bacterium | reverse complement strand
AGGCTTCTTCACCGCTTATCCGTAGATCTTCTTCAGCTCACCGGCCGCCCACTTCACGGCGTCCTCCGCCTTCGTGCCCTGCACGCCCTTGGCGAACATGTCGACGATCACGTACTTGCTGTAGACCTCGGTGGCCTTTGCCGAGGGCGGACCGGCAAACCCCATCGTACGCGAGTTATCCGGGGCCGTCCGGAAACCCTTCATCGGCTCGTCGATCGTGTTCCAGAGCGCGTGACGCTCCCAGCGTCGCGTGGCGCCGACGGAGAAGCCCTCGGCCACTTCGAACCAGCGTCCGAACGCGTCCTGGCCGTGGAACCACTTGAGGAAGTCCTTCGCCAGCTTCTGATTCTTCCCGTACTTCATCACGCCGTGCGCAAAGGCCGTATGGTAGCTCGACGACGCCGCGGGGCCGGCGGGCAGCCGCGCGTGCTGGATGTCGCGCACCAGCGGCTCACCGCGCTCGTCCTTGATCTTGTCCTGCCCGCGCTTGGCCGCGATGAAAATCGAGGCGCCGTTCAGCGTCGCGCAAATCTCGCCGCCCAGAAACGCGCGATTGTTGTTGGTGTCGTCCCACGCCAGGCCGCCCTCGTCGCAGGCGTCCTTCCAGAACGCGGTCATGAACTTCACGGCTTCCACCGAGCCCTTGCTCTCGATCGCCGTCTTCCCGGCGCGGTCCGTCTCCTGACCGCCGAAGTTCCAGAGCAGCGGATAGGCCCACGCCGGCGCGTCGCCGAACGTGTGGCCGAGCGTCTGCCCATACGGATGGCCCTTCTTCTTGAGCTGCGTTCCGACGGCCCGGAGCTCGTCGTACGTCTTCGGGAACGTCTTGATGCCGATCTCGTCGAACCACGACTTCCGGTACGCGATGAGGCCCGGCACGATGCTGTGGGGCAGCGCAAGAAATTTGCCGCCGACTTTCGTGTACGACTCGGACTGCGGATAGAACCCACCCTGGTCCTTCGCCTGCCACTCCGCCAGCTCGCTCACGTCCACGAGGCCGTTCTCGTAGAGATGCGGCCAGTTGTGGAGCATGTGGATGATATCCGGGCCGCTCTGCGACTGGATCGACGCGGTGATGCGCGGCTGCAGGTCGTTGGCGTTGATGAACTCGAACTGCACGTCCGCGCCGAGCAGCTTCGACGCCTCACCCGCTTGCTTCTTGAGCTCGACGTCGCAGGCCGGAATGAAATCGACCCAGCGCAAGACGTGAAGCTTCGTGCCCTGCGCGAAGGCCGGCGCTCGGCCGGCTGCGGTCAGGCCGACGAGGGCGCCCGAGCCCTGCAAAAACGTCCGGCGATCAATCGCTGGAGTGGTCATCCGCTCAGCCCTCGTAGATCTTCTTGAGCTCGCTCTCGGCCCACTTCACGGCGTCCTCGGCCTTCATGCCCTGCACGCCCTTGGCGAACATATCCACGATGATGTACTTCGTGTACGCCTCGGTGGCCTTCGCGCTGGCGGGACCCGGATGCCCGAGCATGAGCGAGGCCCGTGCCGCCTGACGAAAGACCTGAAGCGGCTTGTCGATCTTTCCCCACATCGGGTTGTCTTCCCACTTCTTGGTCGAGCCGACGCTGTAACCCTCGTTGACCTCGAACCACTTGCCGTAGTTCGCGTCCGCGTGGAGCCACTTCAGGAAGTCCTTGGCGAGCTTCTGGTTCGGGCTGTACTTCATGATCGAGTGCTGGAAGGGCACGTAGAGCGCGAACTGTCCGGCCGGCCCCTTCGGCATGAGCGCGGCGTGCTCGATGTCCTGCACGAGCGGCTCGCCCTTCTCGTCCTTGATCTTGTCTTTCTGCCGCTTGGCGACGATGTAGATCGACGCGCCGTTGAGGGTGGCGGAGATCTCGCCGGCGTGAAAGGCGCGGTTGTTGTTGGTGTCGTCCCACGCCAGGCCGCCTTCGTCGCAGGCGTCCTTCCAGAACGCTGTTAGAAACTTCACTGCCTCGACCGAGCCCTTGCTGTTGAGGACGACTTTCTTGCCGGTCTTGTCGACCTCGGCGCCGCCGAAATCCCAGAGGAACGGGTAGGCGAAGGTCGGCGGATCGCCGAAGCTGTGACCCAGCGCCTGGCCGACCGGCTTGCCCTTGGCCTTGAGCTTCTTGCCGACGTCGCGGTACTCGTCCCACGTCTTCGGGAATTCCTTCACGCCGATCTCGTTGAGCCAGGAGCGGCGATAGGCGACGGCGTTGGCACCCACGCCGTGCGGCATGGACAGCCATTTGCCGCCGACCTTCGCGCTTGCGCTGAAGATGTCGTAGAAGCCGCCCTGGCTCTTGCCGATCGGCTCCGCCACGTCCGAGACGTCGACCAGGGCGTTGGCATAGAGATGCGGCCAGTTCCACAGCATCTGGATGATGTCGGCACCGGTGCCGGACTGGATAGCGGCGGTGATGCGCGGCTGCAGGTCGTTGGCGTTGATGAACTCGAACGTCACCTCGGCGCCGAGCGCCTTGGACGCCTCGGGCGCCTGGCGCTTGAGCTCCACGTCGGCCTCGGGGATGAAGTCGACCCAGCGCACGATGTGCAGCTTGGTTCCCTGTGCAAAGGCGGGGGCGCGATGGGCGGCAAGAATACCCGCGATGCCGGTCAGCTTGATGAACGCTCGACGTTCCATGCTCACCCCTCGTAGATCTTCTTGAGCTCGCCCTCGGCCCACTTCACGGCGTCCTCGGCCTTCATGCCCTGCGCGGCCTTGGCGTACATGTCGACGATGATGTACTTGGTGTACGCCTCGGTCGCCTTGGCCGACGCCGGCCCGGGATGGCCGAAGGCGAACGTCTTGCGCACGGCCTGCCGGAACACCTGTAGCGGTTTGTCGATCTTTCCCCACATCGGGTGCTCTTCCCAGACCTTCGTCGCGCCGACCGAGTAACCCTCATTCACCATGAACCACTTCTCGTAGTTTTCCTTCTGATGCAGCCAGCGGAGGAAGTCCTTCGCGAGCTTGACGTTCTTGCTGTACTTCATGATCGAGTGCTGCTGGCCGCCGTAGAGTGCGAACTGACCGGCCGGCCCCGCCGGCATCAGCGCCGCGTGCTCGATGTCCTGGACCATCGGCTCGCCCTTGTCGTCCTTGATCTTGTCCTTCTGGCGCTTGGCGACGATGTAGATCGAGGCGCCGTTGAGCGTGGCCGAGATCTCGCCGGCGTGGAACGCGCGGTTGTTGTTGGTGTCGTCCCACGCCAGGCCGCCTTCGTCGCAGGCATCCTTCCAGAACGCCTGCATGAACTTGACGGACTCGAGGGTGCCCTTGCTGTTGATCGCCACCTTCTTGCCGGACTTGTCCACCTCGGCGCCGCCGAAATCCCACAGCAGCGGATAGGCGAACGTCGGCGGATCGCCGAAGCTGTGCCCGAGGGCCTGCCCGATGGGCTTGCCCTTGGCCTTGAGCTTCTTGCCGATCTCGCGGTACTCATCCCACGTCTTCGGAAACTCCTTGACGCCGATCTCGTTGAACCACGAGCGGCGATAGGCGACGGCGTTGCCGATGACGGCGTGGGGTACGGCCAGCCAGCGGCCGTTGACTCTGGCGCTCGATTCGAAAACCTCGTAGAAGCCGCCCTGCGTCTTGCCGATCGGCTCCGCGACATCGGAGACGTCCAGGAGCCCGTTGGCATAGAGCTGTGGCCAGTTCCACAGCATCTGGATGATGTCGGCGCCGCTGCCGGACTGAATGGCGGCGGTGATGCGCGGCTGCAGGTCGTTGGCATTGATGAACTCGAGCGTCACCTCGGCGCCAAGCGCCTTGCTGGCCTCCGGGGCCTGGCGCTTGAGCTCCACGTCAGCTTCGGGGATGAAATCAACCCAGCGCACGACGTGGACCTTGGTGCCTTGCGCGAACGCGGGGGCTCGATGGGCCGCGACGATGCCAGCGACGCCGGTCAGCTTGAGAAATGTGCGGCGTTTCATCGAGCCCCCTCCTGTCGGGAGCGGCCGTTAACCTTCGTAGATCTTCTTCAGCTCTCCGTCGGCCCACTTCACGGCGTCCTCGGCGGACATACCCTGGACGCCCTTGGCGTACATGTCGGTGATGATGTACTTCGTGAACACCTCGGTGGCCTTCGCGGTGGATGGCCCCGCGTAGCCGAACAGCCGCGTGTTGCGCGCCGCCGTGCGGAACATCTTGAGCGGCTCGTCGAGCTTGCCCCACATGGGATCGTTCTCCCACTTCTTCGTTGCGCCGACCGAGTAGCCTTCCTGCGAGGCGAACCACTTTCCGTAGTTCTCTGGCTTGTGCAGCCACGTCAGGAAGTCCTTCGCGAGCTTGGGATTCTTGCTGTACTTCATCACCGCGTGCGACTGGTTCAGGAACAACAGGTAGCCACCGGCCGGCCCGGACGGCAGCGGCGCATGGTCGATGTCCTGGAACAGCGGCTCGCCCTTGTCGTCCTTGATCTTGTCCTTCTGGCGCTTGGCGACGATGTAGATCGACGCGCCGTTCAGCGTGGCGGAGATTTCGCCGGCATGGAACGCGCGGTTGTTGTTGGTGTCGTCCCAGGCGAGGCCGCCCTCATCACAGCACTCCTTCCAGAACGCTTGCATGAATTTCACGGCCTCGACGGCGCCCTTGCTGTTGAGCACGACTTTCTTGCCCGACTTGTCGGTCTCCGCGGCTCCGAACGCCCACGTCATCGGATACGAGAAGGTGGGCGCGTCGCCGAACGTGTGGCCGAGCGTCTGGCCGTAGGGCTTGCCCTTTTTCTTCAGCGCGGCGAACAGCTTGCGCGCCTCGTCCCAGGTCTTCGGATAGGCGCTGGCGCCAGCTTCCTTCAGCCACGACTTGCGATACGCGACCGCGTTGCCGACGATCGAGTGCGGCATCGAGAGCCAGTGGCCGTTGACCTCGCATGAGGGCGCCCATACGTCGTAGAAACCGCCCTCGGCCTTGGACAGCGCGCTCGCGACGTCGCTGACGTCGACGACGCCGTTCTGGTAGAGATGCGCCCAGTTGTACTGGAAGTTGAAGATGTCGGCGCCGGAGCCGGACTGGATCGCCGCGGTGATACGCGGCTGCAGGTCGTTGGCGTTGATGGTCTCGAACTGGATCTTCGCGCCCAGCGCCTTCTCGGCCTCGGGCATCTGGCGCTTGAGCTCGACGTCGGATTCCGGGATGAAGTCCACCCACCGCACCCAATGCAGGGTGTTGCCTTGCGCAAACGCCGGCGCCTGGCGTGCCGCAAGAATGCCGGCAATGCCGGTGATCTTGATGAAGTGGCGCCGATCGATCGACTTCACGTCCATGCGAGAGTCCTCCTTGACTCCTGTAACAAGCGCACCCCGTGCGCTGGTTTCCGTGGGTGTATGCGCGGGCTAAACCTCCGGGAAACGTGACAGAAAAGTGACGAAGTGATACCACCGCAGGGCGGAAACGTCAATGGGCGGCGGGCCCCGAGGGCGCGAGCTTTACGAGGTCGCCAGCTCCAAGACACCCACGCGGGGCCGGCGGAACGTGAACGCGAGCAGGACCGCCGCGGCCCCGATGGAGAATGAGCCGACGAACAGCCAGGTATAGGAGCCGACGCGGTCGTAGATGGCGCCGCCGGCGAAGGAGCCGAGACCCATCCCCAATGTGGAGATCAGGAAGACTGCGCCGTACGCGCTGCCCATGATTTTTTCACCGAAGTATTCGCGCGTCACGAGCGCATAGAGCGGCATCACGCCGCCGTAGGCCGCGCCGAACACCAGCGCGAGCGCCACGAAGGCCGAGAGATTCCGGGCGAAGAGGTATCCGAAGATCATCACGGCCTGCAGCGCCAGCCCCGCAATGAGGGTTCGCTTGGCGCCGACCCGGTCGGCCAGCAAGCCTCCGCCGACGCGGCCTGCGATCGAGGCGAAGCCGGACACGCCGAACACCGTCGCGGCCGCCATCGCGGCGACGCCCTGATCGGTGGCGTGTGTGACCATGTGAAAGATCGGCCCCGAGTGCGCCGCGCAGCAGGCGAAGTGCGTCAGCGCGATCGCCCAGAACTGCGGCGCGGACAGCACCTCGCGCGTTGTGAAGTCGTGGCTCAGGTGCGCGGGGGTCGACGCGGACACGTCCGTGCCCGGCACGTCACCCGCGTCGGGCTCGCGCAGGAGGAGCGCGACCGGAATGACGACGAGCCACGCGAGATCGCCCAGCACGAGCATCGCCACGCGCCAGTCCCACGCGCTCGTGAGCGCTCGCGCGAGCGGCGCGATGATGAGAATGCCGAACCCGATCCCGGCCGACACGAGCGCGACGGCCAGTCCACGGCGCGCGGTGAACCACTTCGTCGTGGTCGCCGTCAGCGGCGCGTAAAACGCGCCGACGGCAAAGCCCACGAGGAAGCCGAACGTGACATAGAACTGCCACAAGGTCTGCGTCTGACTCGACAACACCAGGCCGAGACCGAGGAGAAAACCGCCGCCCACGGCGACGCCGCGGGCGCCGACGCGATCCGACAGCCAACCCCAGCAGAACGAGCCCAGACCCATGGCAAGCCAGTTGAGCAGCGCGACCGTCGAGATCGCGCCGCGGCTCCAGCCCATCGCGCGCTCGATCGGAACCAGAAACACGCCGAGCGCGAAGAGGCAGCCCATGCCGATGCACACGATCACCGCAGACGCGACGACGACAATCCAGCCGTAGAACACGGGGCGCATGGGGTGACGACTACGATAGCATGCGCGCCATGTGGTCTCGGCTGTTCTGGCCCGCCACCGCGCTCGTCATGGTGTCGATCGCCGCGCTGTTGTTTCGTCACGCGCTCGTCGCGGCGTTTCGGCGATGGACCGGACATACCAACGAGGACAGTCTGTTCCTGCAGGCCGTGCGCGTGCCGTCGATGCTGTGGTGCGTCGTCCTCGGGTTGTTCGTCGCGCTCGAGATGGCGGACTTGCCGCCCCGGATGGCGTCGCAGATCCAGATCGTCCTCGAATCGGCGATCATCCTGTCCGTCACGATCACCGTAGCCGGCGTGCTCGGTTCGATCGTGGCGGCGGCCAGCGAGCGGCGCGCCCTCGCTGTCGCGGTCACCGGGCTGTTCCGCACGGCGGTGCGCCTGACGGTTCTCGTCATCGGCGGCCTCGTGCTGCTGAGCTCGCTAGGCATCGCGATCACGCCGATCCTCACCGCGCTCGGTGTGGGCGGCCTCGCGATCGCCCTCGCATTGCAGGACACGCTCGCGAACCTGTTCGCCGGCCTTCATCTGCTCGCCGATCGGCCGATCCGTGTCGGCGACTACGTGCGCCTCTCGGTGGAGAACGTCGAGGGGCATGTGCTCGACGTGGGCTGGCGCTCCACTCGCATCCGGATGCTGCAGAACAACGTCGTGGTCGTGCCGAACAAGCGCGTCGCGGAGTCGGTGATCACGAACTTCGATCTCGACGAGACGCGGACGGGCATTTCCATTCGGGTGGCCGTCGGCTACGACGCCGATCCCGACCAGGTCGAGCGGGCGCTGGTCGAGGAGGCGAGGGCCGCCGTTGGTCAGGTTCCGGGCCTTCTCGGCGATCCGCCGCCCGTGGCGCGGCTGATTCCCGGCTTCGGTGAGTATTCGCTCGAGTTCACGCTGACGTGCCAGACGCGCAGGATCGTGGACCAGTTCCTGGTTCAGCACGAGCTGCGCAAGCGGATCCTCAAGCGCCTGCGCGCCGAGGGCATCGCCATCCCGATGCCGCCGGTGATGCGACGCGCGTGACAGACCGCAGCGACACGGCGCTAAAATCGCGGGCGTTCGCGCACCAGCGCCAACAGCGCGAGTCCGGCCAGCATCACGATCGACAGCCCGATCCACGGACCGCGGTAGCCGCCGGCCGTCGTGACGCACCAGCCGAAGATCGGCGGACCGAGCATCACGCCCAGGGACGACACGGCGAGTCCGAGGCCGACCGCGGTGCCAGCCGCGCGCGGTCCGGCCAGCTCGGCCATCAGCGTGTGCTGTACACCGTTCCAGCCGATGCCGAAGAACCCGAAGACCAGCGCGAGTGGCGCGAGCAGCGATGCGCCGGCGCCCGAGCCGGTGAAGGCGATGACGAGCGAGCACACCGCCGAGCCGCAGCCGGCGATAGCAAGCGGCGTTCGCCGCCGACCGCCGAAGGTGCGGTCCGAAAGCACGCCGAAGGCGACGCGGCCGAGGACACCACCGGCCTGGGCCAGAGCGAGGTAGCGGCTGGCCGCGATGAGCGCGAGCCCGACGACCGTCTGGAGATAGAGCGCGAGGAACGCCATCCATACCGTCTGCATCGCCGCGAAGACGAGCGTGGCGCTGGCGACCAGCCATAGATCGCGCGAGCGCAGGACGTCGGCGATGGCACCGCCCTCGTCCGCCGCGCGGCGCTGCGGCGTCTCGCCGGGCGGATCGCGATAGATGACGAAGGACAGCACCGCGCATGCGACGATCAGCAGCGCAGCGACCACGATCGCCTCGCGCCAGCCCAGCCGCAGCGCGAGCGCCGGCATCAGCGCCGCGCCGAGCATGCCGCCGAATGGCAGGCCCACCTGCTTGAGCCCGACGACGGTCGCGCGTTGGTGTGGCGGAAACCAGGACATCGCCGCCGTCGTCGACGCCGGATTCAGCGTGCCGTAGCCCACGCCGGCGACACCGAGCAGCGGCAAGAACACACCGTACGATGGAGCGGCGCTCGCGGCTAGCACACCGGCGGCGATGAGGGCCTGGCCGAGGACGAGCGTCTTCGCCGTGCCCCAGCGGTCGGCCAGCATGCCGGCGAAGAACGACATCGTCACCGGGCCGAGGTAATAGACCGACAGGAACGAGCCGGCCTGGGTCAGCGTGAGGCCGAATTCGTCGCGAATCAGTGAGGCGATCGCGGGGATGCCGAGCGGTCCGACGTTGGCCATCGTCTGGGCCAGCACGATGACCGACAGGATCAGCCAACGCCGGCGGCGGGTCTCGGTCACCGCCGCCGCGCCGCGAGCAGCCGCTCGACAGCGCGCAAGTCCTCCTCGGTGTCGACGCCGACCGTGGCCTCCGTCGTCTCGACCACGGTGATCGGGATGCCATTCTCGAGAAAGCGCAGCTGCTCGAGCCGCTCCGTTTGCTCGAGCTCGGCGGGAGGCAGGCGGTGAAACGCCTCGAGCGCAGCGCGCCGATAGGCATAGAGCCCGATGTGCTTGAAGACCGGCGTGCCGATGCCGTCGCGGTCGTACGGAATCGGGAACTTGGAGAAATACAGCGCATGGCCATCGGCGTCGACGACGACCTTGTTGACGCTGGGCAGCGGCTTCTCGGCGTCCGTCGCGCGGATCTTCAGCGTGCTCACCTGGGTGTCCGGATGCGTGAGGAACGGGGACACGAGTCGCGCGACGTGACCGGGCGTCACGAGCGGCTCGTCGCCCTGAACGTTGACGTAGACGTCCGCCGCGCGGCCCTGCGCCACTTCCCACACGCGATCAGTCCCCGAAGGATGCGCCGTCGACGTGAGGATGGCGGGGATGCCATGCGCAGCACAGACGTCCACGATCTCCTGGGCGTCGGTGGCCACGAGAACGTCTCTGAGCTCGGGCGCGCGGCGCGCGGCTTCCCACGTCCAGCAGATCAACGGGCGTCCCGCGATCTCGCGCAGCAGCTTTCGTGGCAGACGCGTGCTCGCCAGCCGCGCGGGGATCACGCCGAGCACCCGCAACGTCATCCGCCGAATGCGCGCAGCGTGCGCAGCAGCGTCGGGCGCGGATCACCGCCCGCGGCCGCCGCCGGATTGAACGGCAGCACCACCGGCATCGTGAGGCCGGAGCGCGCGAACGCGTCGATGCGCGCGCGGCAGAACGCCTCGTCGCCGACGACGCCGAGGCCGTCGAGCACGCGTGAGGAGATCTCACCGACGGCGCCCGCGCGGTCACCCGCGGCCCAGCGCGCGTTCACGGCATCGACCTCGGCGTCGAAGCCGGCCGTGCGGAAGAATGCGGCGTAGACGTCCACGATCGCGTATCCGGTGATGTCGCGCGCCAGGGCCGCGCGCGCGGTCTTCACGTCGTCGGTCACGCACGTGCGGATGAAACACGCGATCTCGAAATCGTCGAGCGTGCGTCCCGCGCGACGCGCGCCTGCCTGCAGATGGGCGATCGAGCCCGGCACCGCCTCCGGAGGAATCCAGTTGAGGACCACGCCGTCGGCGATCTCGCCCGCGAGCTCGAGCATCTCGGGACCGAGTGCGGCGAGGACGATGCGCACGGGAGCGGCCGGCACGATGAGGCGAAAGTTCTTCACCCGATAGAACGTGCCCTCGAAGTTCACGCGCTCGCCCGTGGTCACCCGCCGGATGATGTGGACCGCCTCGCGGATCTGCGCCAACGCGGCCGAGAACGGACGTCCGTGCCACTGCTCGACGATGATCCGGCTCGAGAGCCCGAGACCGAACGCGACGCGACCCGGGCCCAGGTGGCCCAGCGTCGCCGCGCTCATGCCGAGCAGCGTCGGCGTGCGTGTCTGCACGGGCATCACCGCCGAGCCGACGTGGAGCGTCGAGCTGTGCGCAAGCATGGTGGCCATGATCGCGATCGCGTCGTAGCCGCCGGTCTCGCCCGTCCACGCCGTGTGGTAGCCCCGGGTTTCGGTCTCGCGCACGACGCCCGCGAATTCCGCGGCAGGCAGCGCCGCAGCGCCGGCGAGCACGAAGCCGAGACGCATCACATCGTGCGGACGCGAGGCGCGATGAGGCGTGGCGTCACAGGTCGGCAGTATACTCGACGGCCGCCGGGCTCCTCGCGCTCAGCGAAGTGTGTAGAGATACGCCGCCATGTCGCGCAGGTCGTGGTCGCTCAAACCCATCTCGGGCATCGGCGTGACACGCGGGCCGCCCGCCGGGCCGCATCGAAGGCGTGCGTGCCGAGCGTCGGGATGGCGAGTGGATCGTGCGCGACTACGTGCTGGGCGCGGCGGGCCTCCATCACGGATCCTGCGCGGCCGCGATTGAACCGAAGCGTGACGCAGCGCCGCCGCCGCGCCGCGTAGCGGGGAGCGGCGTCAGGAGGCGGCGGACGCCGCGTCGATCGGCTGCTTCGGCATGCGGCAATGGCCTTCGAAGAGCACGCCCTCCTCGACCACGACAACGGGCGCTTCGACGTCGCCGAACACGCGCGCGGTCCCGCGCAGCTCAACCCGCTCGCTGGCGAGCACGTTGCCCACGACCTCGCCGCTGATGAGCACGATGCCGGCGTGGATCGAGGCGTTGATGACGGCCTTCTCGCCGATGATCAGCGTGTCCTTCGAGGAGATCTCGCCCTTGAACTTGCCGTTGAGCATCACGGTGCCGCGGAAGGAATACTTGCCCTCGATCTCAGAGGCTTCGTCGATGAACGCGCTCAGATCGTCGCTGCGCGACGTCGGGACGTGGCCGTTTTTGCTGCCGTTTTTCTTACCGAACATGGCAGAGCATCGATCCTCCTCGGGGTCCGCCGCGGCGATGTGCCGCATCACTGCGCATTGAGAGGGCGACCTTGCTCGAAATGTTCGAGAATCCAGATGTAGCACCCCGGCCGGGACCGGGTCAATTTTCTGACGCTAGGCGCCCACCTGCTCCGCAGCCAGCCGCGGGCGGCGAGCGAGCCGGAGGTACTCCAGCCCGAGCCAGCAGAGGAAGAACAACCCCAGCTGGATCGAGGCGTAGTAGAACAACGGCAGGAAATCCGCCGAGAGCATCTCCATGGCGTAGCCGACGGCGCCCAACAACGCGAGCAGGCCCATGGCGAAGAGCCGCACGGGGTCCGCGGTGCCCTCGTGCCACGGAAGCAGCACGAGGAGCACCAGGAACGAGTAGTAGTAGCCCGCCGGGCTCAGCGCGAAGAAGATCAGCGGCACCGCGTACATCATCGATTCGAGCGGCCGCGCTCGGAGCATGAGCGGCAGGGCCGCCAGCAAGTACACGACGGCGATCGCGGGCAGCACCCAAGGCGCCGGCCGCGCGGCGAGCGCGGCGTCATGGGGCGCGAAGACCGTGCCGTCGGGCCGCTCGACCCACGGCGTGTTGTGGAACACGATGACCGAGCCGAGCCCGACGTGATTCGTGTACACGCCGCGGTTGTGCTGCTCGATCTTCGACACGAACTCCATCGAGAGCTGGCGTGCGGTCGGAACCGCCGCGAGCGCGAGCACGACCACCAGGCCGAGCGCAGCCGCCGCGGCCAGACAGCGCGTGAGCGCCGCGTCGCGGGCGCCGGCCAGCCGCGTCTGCGTCCAGCTGATCAGCAGTGGGACGAAGAGCAGGGCGGGGAAAATCCGAGCGAGCACTGCGTACCCGAAACCCACGCCGGCGGCCGCGCCGGCGCCGCGCGAGAGCGCGGCGACGCCCAGCAGCAGCGCGGCGACCCAGTCCCAGCGCAGCGGCGAGCCACCGATGAAGTCGAAGCGGGCGAAGAAGCTGAGCGCGAGGAACGCGAACGTGAGGCTGGCCGCCAATCCGCCGAACGCCCGGCGAACGGCCCAGAACGCGACCAGCATGATCACGTAATCGAGCGACGTCAGGACGCCGAGCGCGATCGGCGACGCCGGTGTCCAGCGCACGAGCAGGTGCAGCGCCAGGGCCCGCGGCGGCGGATCGTTGTAGCCGTGATCGACGAGGAGCTGGTGCCAGTGGTTGATATGCGGCCCGAAGACGAGCAGATCGCGCTTGAAGGCTCGCCAACGCGCCTCGCTGAAGCGCGCGCGGACAGCGGCCGCGTCGATGCTGGTGACGTCGCGCAGCGTGTAGGTGGCCAGATCGCGGACCTGGCGAATCTGCGCGAATGCCCCGACCTCGCGTCCGGCCACCCACGTGGCGTCGTACAGGCGCGTGTAGCCGAGCTCGGGCAGATACTTGGCGCCCATGAAGTAGTGGAAGGTCTCGTGCCAGTGGATGGGGCTGCGGTCGCGTATGTGAAAGAAGCCCAGGTTTGGGTAGGCGAGGGCGGCGGCGACGGCGAGGCAAGCCGCCAGGGCGCGCAGCCGCCGGGACGGCGCGTGGCCGATGGCGAGCCAGAAATAGACGCCTGCGAGAACGAGAAGCAGGACGAGGCGAGCCGCGCGGAATCCCTGGTAGGGATCCAGGGCGTTCAGAACGAGCGGATGAGGCGCTCGACCCGTTCGTCGTGCGACTGGAACGGGTCCTTGCAGAGGATGGTCTCTCGCTCCGGGTCGTTGAGCTTGAGATACACCCAATCCACCCGGTAGTCCTTGCCCTTCAGGTTCGCCTGACGGATGAACTCGCCGCGCAGGCGCGCCCGCGTCGTCTGCGGCGGCTCGTGCTTGGCGCGCTCGATCGTCTCGTCGTCGGTGATGCGATCGACCATGTCCTTGCCGACGAGCTTGTAGTACAGGCCACGATCGGGACGGATGTCGTGGTACTGCAGGTCCATGAGCGAGATCTTCGGATCACGCCACGACAGCCGATTGCGCGTCATGTAGCTCTCGATCCACTGACGCTTGATGACCCAATCGAGCTCGCGGTCGAGCTGCATCGGATCGGACTCGAGCTTCTCCATCACGTCGGTCCAGCGCGCGAGGACGTCTTTGGACGCGGCGTCGGCGTTGATGGAGTTGACGTACCGGGTCGTGTATTCCAGATACTCGAGCTGCATCTGCAGCGCCGAGATCGAGCGCCCGTCCTTGAGCTTGATCGTCTCCTTCAGCGTGGGATCGTGCGAGATGTCGCGGATGGCCTGGACCGGCGACTGCAGCGAGTAGTCGCGGTCGAAGAAGCCGTCCTCGATCATGTCCAGCACCAGGGCCGTGGTCCCGATCTTCAGATAGGTCGCGACCTCGGACATGTTGGAGTCGCCGACGATCACGTGCAGGCGCCGGTACCGCTCGGCATCGGCGTGCGGCTCGTCGCGCGTGTTGATGATGGAGCGCGACGACGTGGTGGCGCCTGAGATCTCCTGGCAGATGTGCTGCGCGCGCTGACTCAGGCAGTAATGGAATCCGCGCGGCGTCTGGAGCACTTTGCCGGCTCCCGCGAAGATCTGCCGGGTGACGAAGAACGGAATCAGCGCTTCCGCGAGCCGCTGGAACGACACGTCACGGCTGACGAGATAGTTCTCGTGGCAGCCGTACGAGTTGCCGGCCGAGTCGGTGTTGTTCTTGAAGAGCAGGATGTTGCCGGAGATGCCATCTTCGCGCAGCCGCTTTTCCGCCTGATGGAGGAGGTCCTCCACGATCCGCTCACCGGCCTTGTCGTGGATCACCAGCTCGGCGACGTCGTCGCACTCCGGTGTGGCGTACTCGGGGTGGAAGCCGGTGTCGAGATAGAGCCGTGCGCCATTTTCTAGAAATACGTTGGCGTTGCGGGCCCCTGGGATGACTTTCTCGAACAGGTAACGTGCGACGTTGTCCGGCGAGAGCCGGCGCTGACCGTTGAGGGTGCAGGTCAAGCCGTATTCGTTCTCGAGACCAAAGATGCGGCGCTTCATTCCGGTCTCAGCCTAGCACGTCCTACCTCTGTGTGCCCAAGAGTTGGCTCAGCGCCTCGGGCGGGATGCGCCGGAACTTGCGGCGCTCCTTTGTGCGGTCCAGCACTGCGACCTCGAGGTCGCGCTCGTTCAGCGTCTTGTTTTGCGTGACGGTCAGCGCACGGACCCCGAGCTGCAGCGCTTCGTCGAGCGGGAGCGCCTCGCGGAAGTGGTCTTTCAGGAAGCGCCGAATCTCGTCGGCCTGGCCGCCCATCGCCGCGTAATTACGCTCGTCTTCGATGGTCCCGTCGTAGAGGATGTGATAGATCTCGTTGCGGCTGCCGTTGCCCTCGGCGACTTCCGCCACCAGCACCTCGACCTCGAAGGGCTTGATGTCCTGCGTGAAGATGTTGCCGAGCGCCTGGGAGTACGCGTTGGCGAGCGCCTTGGCCGTCACGTCGCCACGGCTGTAGGAATAGCCCTTGATGTCCGCGTGGCGGATCCCCGCGATGCGCAGATTCTCGAACTCGTTGTATTTGCCGACGCCGGCGAACGCAATGCGGTCGTAGATCTCCGAGACCTTGTGCAGCAGCGTCGACGGATTTTCGGCGACGAGCAGGATGCCGTCGCGGATCTCGAGCGTGACGATGGACCGGCCGCGCGAGATGCCTTTGCGGGCATACTCCGCCTTGTCCTTCATCATCTGCTCGGGGCTGACGTAATAGGGCAGCGGCATTGGTTAGCCCCCGTTCCCCGTCTTCGTGCGCTCGGCGAGGATGGCCTCGCACACGCGCTTGACCTCTTCCTCGGTGACCTCGCCGAACCCGCTGCGGGTGATCGTCTTGACCGTGGGATAGATGCCGCGTACGAGGTCGGGCCCGCCCGTTCCGACGTCTTCGTCGGCGGCGTCGATGAGCGCTTCCAGCGCGACGCGCAGCGCCTCGTCGCGCGGCATGTCGCGCTTCCACAGCTTCTTCAGCGAGTCCCGCGCGTCCTTGGAGCCGGAGCCCTGCGAATCGTAGTTCGTCTCTTCGTAGCGGCCGCCGGTGATGTCGTACTTGAACAGCCGCCCCACGCCGGCCTTCTCGTCGAAGCCGGCAAAGATCGGCACCACGGCGAGGCCCATCATCGCCGCCTGGAGATTCATGCGGATCATCTGGCCGAGCTTGTTCGCCTTGCCGTCGAGCGAGAGGTTGTCACCCTCGACCTTCTCGTAGTGCTCCAGCTCCGTCTGGAACAGCTTGGCCATTTCCATCGCGGGACCGGCCGCGCCGGCGATGCCCACGCCGGAGAGGTCGTCGGCTTTGAAGATCTTCTCGATGCGGCGGCTCGCCACCTGATAGCCGGCGGTGGCCTGGCGATCGCCGGCCATGATCACGCCGTCGCGATAGCGCAGCGCGAGC
>DAIRVP010000124.1:0-15840 GCA_036802765.1 Candidatus Rokuibacteriota bacterium | reverse complement strand
ACCTCGCGCGTCTCGATGCGGTCGAACGCCTTGCGCGCGGAGGCCACCTTGAGGTCCGAGCCCCACTCCATTTCCTTGATCGCCTCGGCGACGGCGTCGAGGGTCAGGAAGGACGGCGCGATCTTGGCGAGCGCGCCCAGGATCCGCACCTCAGTGTGGTCCTCTTTATAGACCCAGAGGCCGGAGAACGAGGCCTTGGCGCGGATCAGCGACAGCTTGTAGGGCGCGTCCTTCTTGTGGATGTCCTTTAGCAGCGCCTCGAACGGCTGCAGCGACGTCATCAGCAGGGTGCCGTTCGGCTCGGTGAGGCGGTTGATGGGCTGCAGGCCGTACCACGCCCAGGACTCGACGCCTTTCGACAGCGTGTCGTCCACGCAGATGGTGACGTCGACGTGCTTGGGCTCGTAGCGGGCCATGTTCTGCTCGAGCTCTTCCTTCGTATCGGCGACGATCGCGAAGTCCTTGGCGGGAATCCCGTTGCGCTGCGGGCTGTCGCCGTAGCGGCCGAACGCGATGCCCCAGCGTTCCGACTTCCGCGCCGACAAGACGATGCCGCGCACGATGCGCGCGGCGAGGTTTTTCTGGAAGATGCCCCGGTAGACGACTTCGCAGATCAGCGCTGACATACGGCCTCCTGGCGACGGGTACTGGTCGGCTGGTCCGACCAGAGGGTACGCCCGCCTCCCCACCCTATGTCAAGAGATTGTCTGTTCGCCGTTATTCGGTCGCGAGTTACGCGACGCGCTTGAGAAATTGCTCGAGGGCCATTGTGAAGGCTTCCGGCTGCTCCAAATTCGACAGGTGTGACGCCGGATCGAGCACCACCAGCTCTGAGCCCTTGATTTGTTGATTGATCGCCTGGGATGCCGCAAGCGGCGTCCCCATGTCCTGTGCGCCGACGATGACGAGCGTCGGCAGGGTGATCGCTTTCAGGCGATCGGTGAGATCGAGCGCCTTGATCGCGTGACAGCAGCCGATGTACCCCTTGGCCGGGGTGCGGTGGATCATGGCCCGAACCGGCTCGATCACGTCCTTGTGGCTTTCGATGAACTTCGGCGTGAACCAGCGCGCGACGGTCGGCTCCACCATCGGCTCCATGCCTTTGGCCTCGACGGTGGCGATGCGCTCGTCCCAGACGTGCTTCATGTCGGCGGGAATGCGGCTCGACGTGTCGCACAGGCTGAGGCTCTGCAATATCTCCGGCGACGACAGCGCAAGCGTCTGGCCGATCATCCCGCCCATGGACAGGCCGATCCAGTGTGTGCGCGCGATACCGAGCGCCTTGAGAAGCGCGCGCGCGTCGTCGGCGAGCTGGGTCAGCGTGTATGGGCTGCCGGGCGCGTCGGTTGCGCCGTGGCCGCGCGTGTCGTAGCGCAGGACGCGATAGCGACCCGCTAACGCCTTCGCTTGCGGATCCCACATCGACAAGTCGGTGGCCAGCGAGTGGCTCATCGTCACCATCGGAGCGTTGGCGGGTCCTTCCAGGACGTAGTTCATCTGGATGCCGTTGGCGCTGATCTTCATCGCTTCGCCTCCTGCTCGAGGGTCCACACGAGGGCCTGAGCGGCCCGCTCGTCGCTCGGGCGGCCACGCTTGCGTAGCTCGTCCGCGATGCGGGCGCGGACCGCCGGCGGACGGTTCTGTGCGAGCTTGAACTTGGCGCGGCACGCGCGAACTTCGAGCCGCACCGCCGCGATGTGATGGATCGCGCCGCGATACATCGGATCGTCGGCCGTGACCGGACGGAACCCGCCTTCTGGCTGATACCGCGCGAGCAGTCGCATCTGCTGCGCCGCGAGCTCGGCGGCATCGTTGGATACGACCGCGTCACAGTCGAACATCACGGTCCGATGGTACGCCGTGGCCATGATCGCGTTCTCCGGATCGACCCAGTACGACGGAATCGTCGCCAGGACCTCGTCCACCTCGAACATGCAGCGCGGATGGGTCCGGAGATCGACGATCTGCTCGTCGGTTCGGACGAGGTGGATCTCGAACCCACTGCCATCGTAGGCGAATGGGTACAGCCCGATATGCGGCGTGCCGTCCTCCGCGACGGTGATGAGGCGACCGAGCTCCTGCGTGCGCACGAATCGCTCGAGCTCGGCCTCCGGGATGTTGGTGTAGATATCGTGGAAGATCACGCCGCCGCTCTCACGGACTCGCCTCGCACGGTGGGGTTGTGATCACAGGTTCGCCTCGCCTGCGGCTGCGGCTCACACAACGGCCCCTCGCCGTGCTGCGGCTCGCGAGACCCTCATAGGCTCGCCTCGCACGGTGGGGCCCCAGCCCCACGACGTGCTGCGGCTCGCGAGACCATTGCGCAGAAATACTCGTGGACCGTGGGATCGTTCGTCAGCTCAGGGTGAAACGTCGCCACCAGCACGCTTCCCTGACGCGCCATCACGGGCTCGTCTTTCCAGGTCGCCAGCGTCTCGACACCCGCGCCGACACGGCGGATCCGCGGCGCGCGAATGAAGACCATCTCGACCGGCGTCGCGCGGCCGTCGAAGCGCGCGCTGCCGTGCGCCTCGAAAGACTCGCGCTGGCGGCCGTACGCGTTGCGCTCCACGCCGACATCGATGAAGCCGAGCGAGAACTGCGACGGGTTCTCCACGTCGCGCGCGAGAAGAATCAGGCCGGCGCAGGTGCCGAAGATCGGCCGGCCCTCCGTATGAAACTTCTCGAGCGCGGGAACGAAGCCCCACGCGTCCATCAGCTTGAGCAGCGTGGTGCTCTCGCCCCCCGGGATGATGAGGCCATCGACGTCCGCGAGCTGCTCGGGCTTACGTACTTCGATAGCCTGCACGCCACAGCGCGCGAGCGCTTTGGCGTGCAGGTCGAAGTCGCCCTGGAGCGCGAGGACGCCGATGCGCATCACCAGCCTCGTGTCTGCATCAGATCCTTTTCGGCCAGCTTGCTGGTCTCGATGCCGACCATGGCGTCGCCGAGATCTTCGCTCACCCGGACGAGCACCTCGGGATCCTTGAAGTGCGTCGTCGCCTGCACGATCGCCTTCGCGCGCTTGGCTGGATCGGAGGACTTGAAGATTCCCGAGCCGACGAACACGGCCTCGGCGCCGAGCTGCATCATCAGCGCCGCGTCGGCGGGCGTCGCGATGCCTCCGGCCGAGAAGTTCGGCACCGGCAGCTTGCCAGCCTGCGCCACCCAGCGGACGAGGTCATAGGGGGCGCCGAGGTTCTTCGCCTCCGTCATGAGCTCTTCGGGCGACAGCACAGTGAGCCGTCGGATGCCGGAGACGATCGCGCGCATGTGGCGAACGGCCTCGACGATGTTGCCGGAGCCGGCCTCGCCCTTCGTGCGGATCATCGCGGCGCCCTCACCGATCCGCCGTAGCGCCTCGCCGAGGTCGCGGCAGCCGCACACGAACGGCACGCGGAACGCGAATTTATCGATGTGGAAGTGCTCGTCGGCGGGCGTCAGCACCTCCGACTCATCGATGAAGTCGATTCCGAGCGCCTCGAGAATTTGCGCCTCGACGAAATGACCGATGCGCGCCTTGGCCATGACCGGAATGGTCACCGCCTTCTGGATTTCCTGGATCTTGCGGACCGGAGACATGCGCGCCACGCCGCCGTCCTTGCGAATGTCCGACGGCACGCGCTCGAGCGCCATCACAGACGCCGCGCCGGCATCCTCGGCGATCTTGGCCTGCTCCGCATTGGTGACGTCCATGATGACGCCGCCCTTGAGCATCTCCGCCAGTCCGATGTGCTTGCGATCCGCGATCCTGAGCCCGTTTGCCTCAGCCATGAGAGCCCCCTTTATATTTGCCGGCGACCGTATTCCTGAGCGTCGCGCTCATACCAGCGGCGCGGCGACCCGCTCGACGGGATGCGCGGCGGGACGCTTGCGCTCCGTGCGCACCACGTCGCCCAACCGTCGCGCCCCCTCCTCGATCTTGGCGGCCGGCACCGACGAAAACGACAGACGCAGCGTACGCTCGCCGCTGCCGTCGACCCAGAATGCCGCTCCCGGAGTGTAGGCCACGCCGCGCTCGAGCGCCCGCGGAAGCAGCGCGCCCGCGTCCAAACCCGGCGGCAGCGTCACGAGCAGCGAGAAGCCGCCCTCCGGTTCGGTCCACGTGACGTCCTCCGGCATCCGTCGCTTGAGCGCCGCGACCAGCGCGTCGCGTCGCCGCCGATACTCGCCGGCGATCCGCGCCACATGACGGTCGAGCAATCGCCGCTCGCAGAAGCGGTGCACCGCCGCCTGCAGCAGCGCGCTCGTGTGAAGATCGGCGAGCTGCTTGGCCGCACGGAGCCGTTCGGACAGCGGCGCCGGCGCGACGAGCCAGCCCAACCGCAACCCGGGGAAGAGGACCTTCGAAAACGTGCCGATGTAAATAACCACGCCGTCGCGATCCAGCGCCTTCAGCGGCGCCGGCGGCCGGTCGCCATAGTACAGACTGCCGTCGAAGCCATCCTCTACGACAGGCACCTGGTGTCGCGCGGCCACCGCCAGAAGGCGCGCGGCGACATCGCGACGGATCGTGAGCCCCGTCGGATTGTGCGCTGACGGCTGACAGTAGAAGAGCTTGGGCGCCTGCCGCTCGAGCAGACGCTCGAACGCGTCCACGCGCGGACCGCCGGCGTCGCGATCGACCGCCAGCAGCGAGGCGCCGAACGAGCGGAACACCTGCATCGCGCGCGGGTACGTCGGCTGCTCGATGGCGACGGCGTCGCCAGGATCGAGCAGCGTCCGCGCGATCAGATCGAATCCCTGCTGCGAGCCGTTGACGATCAGGATGTCCTCGGCGCGCGCTTCGAGTCCGAACCGCAGCAGGTACGTCGCCAGATACTGTCGAAGTGGCGGATAGCCGCCGACCGGATAGTACTGCAGCAGTGATTCGCCTTCCTCGCGGATGACTTCGTTGAGCGCACGTCGAAATGCGTCCGTCGGGAACAGCCCACTGTCGGGCATGCCGCCAGCAAACGAGATGACACCGTCGCGAGCCGCGCCGGGCGCACTCGCGCGGGCACGCTCGCCTTCGCTCTCCACGATGCGGGCGCTGCGCGACAGGAGTGCCGACCAGTTCAGGGGCTGCGCGGTCGGCTCGACGGCGACCGCCGCGCCATCTGGCGGCCCGGCGACGAACGTGCCCTGCCCCACGTGCGCTCGCGCCCAACCCCCCGCAACCAGCTCGTCGTACGCGAGCGCGACGGTCGCGCGGTTCACGCCGAGCGATTGCGCGAGCTCCCGCGTCGCGGGCAGCTTCACGCCAGGCGCGAGCAGCCGGCCGGTGATCAGCCGCTCGAAATGCGCCTGAATCTGGCGGGCCAGCGGGACGGATTTCTCGCGGTCCAGCGGAATCTGCACGCGGCCTCCTTACCCGGCCATTTTCGCCAGAAGAACCGCCCCGTCAAGGTCCAATTGGCTGGCGTGGCAGCCGGCCAATTCAGAGCCGGCGATAATGGCCCCATGAACGCAGGCGAAACCCCGATCAAGAAAGCGATCCGGTGGATCGACGACCAGCTCCACGCCAACCCGCGGGCGGATCGTCTCAAGCTCGTCGACGAGGCGTCGCGCCGCTTCGACCTCTCGCCGGCGGACGGCGACTTTCTGTTCCGTCACCTCGCCTCGAAGAGGACGTAGCTCGCGGCCCCTGCGGTCAGCGCAGGCGAACGACCGTCGCGCCCTTGCCACCCCGTTCTTCCGGCGCATCGGCGAACGCGGCCACGAGCGGATGATCGCGGAGCAGTGACTGGACGATCGCGCGCTGTACGCCAATGCCCCGCCCGTGGATCAGCCGCACCTCGCGAAAGCCGCGCGCGTGCGCCGCTCGAAGATATTCGTCGACGATCGATGGCACGTCCCGCGGCAGGAAGGAATGCAGGTCCAGCGAGTCCTCGATCGGAAGCTGGACGGGATCGTCAGATCCCAGCGCCGCGCCCGGTCAGATCTGGGGGCCGGCCATCACATGCTGCTGCCAGTGCTGATAGCTCAGGAGATCCTCTCCCGCAAGCTTGCACTGTCAGAAGGTGGCCGCACGCTCGAAGAACGTGACATCGACGAGCACGACGCTCTCGGCGCGGGCGCTCTCGGCGACCTTTTGCGTCACCATCTGACGGACGAACGGAATCGGTATGCGGCCGAGGCGATGTAGCACCTCTTCGGTGCACCGCACGCGTGTACCGGGCAGGACTGGCCCCGCGGCGACCGCGGCGGGCGCCTCCGCCTCGGGATGCTCGCAGGTTTCCGGCACGAGTTGCTGCAGCCGCATCGACACGTAATCGGTGACCCATGCTTGAATCGCGGCCTTCGTCTCCGAGGCGGCTGGCGTCGCGGCCAGGCGATCGTTCAGCGTTCCGAGCAGTCGCTCGAGCTGTCCCAAACGTGACTCGAGCGCCGAAAGCCGTCGATCGAGATCCGGATCAGTCATCCAGTCCCTCCGCGCCGTCACGCTAGCACAGGGCGTCGGACGTGCCAATCGGTGAGACGCTGATACGCGTCGGCGACACGCAGCACGGTGGCCTCGTCGAATGGCCGCCCGACCAGCTGCATGCCGATCGGCAGCCCCTGCGGGGAAAACCCGCACGGCACGGCGCAGGCCGGATGCCCCGAGCAGTTGAACGGACGGGTCAGCCGAATCAGCGCGGCGCGCACGTCGCTTCGTCCGTCGCCCAGCGTCGTCTGCCGCTCGTCCAGCCGCGGCGCGGTCAGCGGCGTCGCGGGCGCCAGCAGCACGTCTCGCCGCGCGAGCGCCGCGTCGATCTCATCGCGAACCAGCGCGCGCGCCTGCTGGGCCCGCACGTACTGCGCGCCGGTGACGAAGGCGCCGAGCTGCAGCCGCCGGCGAACTTCGGGATCGTAGTCGGCGGGCTGCGCCTTCAGCCACACCGTGTGATAGGCGAGCGCCTCGGAAGCCACGACGGCATAGGCGGAGGCGGCGACGTGCGCGACCGCGGGCAGCGACACCTCGTCGACGACCGCGCCGGCGCGCTCCAACGTCTTCGCCGCGTGCTCGACAGCAGCTCGCACGTCGGGCGTCGCCGAATCCAGAAAAAATCCGCGCAGCAGCCCGACCCTCAGCCCCTTCACATCGCCGTTCAGCGCTGCGAGATAGTCGGGCACGGGCAGCACGCTGCTCGACGCGTCGGCCGGGTCATAGCCGGCCATCACGCGCAGGAGGACCGCCGAGTCGCCTGCCGTACGCGTCATCGGACCGGCGTGGTCCATCGACCACGCCAGCGGCAACACGCCTGCGCGACTGACGCGCCCATAGGTCGGCTTGAGCCCTGTGATGCCACAGAGCGACGCGGGAATGCGGATGGAGCCACCGGTGTCCGACCCGAGCGCCGCCGGCGCCAAGCCGGCTGCGACCGCGACGCCGGAGCCCGACGAAGACCCGCCCGGCATGCGCTCAACGGCGGCGTCCCAGGGGTTGCGCGGCGCACCGTGATGCGCGTTGAGCCCCTCGGGGCCATACGCGAACTCGACCATGTGGAGCTTGCCGAGCACGATGGCGCCCGCTTCGCGGAGGCGGCGGACGACGGTCGCATCGGCATCCGGCACGCGGGCGGCCAGAATCTTCGAGCCGGCCGTCGTCGCCACACCGGCGGTGTCGTAGAGATCCTTCAGCGCGATCGGCACGCCGTGCAGCGGCCCCACCGGCCCTCCGGCCATCAGGCCGGCCTCGGCGCTGCGCGCCGCGGCCAATGCGGCGTCGGCGCAGACAGTGATGTACGAGCGCAAGCTGCGGTCGTGTGTCTCGATCCGCTCCAGGTGCAGCCGGACCACCTCGACGGGTGAGACTTCCTTGCGCGCGATCATCCGCGCCAGGTCCGTGACCGAGACGAAGGCGAGGTCGGCGTTCACAGGACCCGGTACTGCGTCGTCGGCTCGATGGCGCCGAGCGGCAGGTCGTCGAGCGCCGCGAGCAGGCGCAGCGCGGCCTCGACGGCCGGGCGCAGCGTCTCGAGCTCCTCGACCGTCCACGCGAAGCCCGCCACGCGCGCCGCGCCGCGGAGGGTCTCGACGTCGAATACCTCGTTCATCGCGCGCAGTCTAACGCGGTATGCTGGTGATCGGAAGACCGCGCTCGTGATCGGACGCCGCACCGCCTGGCTCATTGTCCTCATCGTGTTCGTCGCGCTCGCCGCCGTGGGCGTGGCGGTCCTCAACTTCGCGCCCGAGATCGTCCGTCATGTCGCCGTTCTGCGGCTCGAGAGCCTGCTCCATCGACGCGTCTCGATCGATCGTCTCGACCTCAATCTCCTCACCGGCCACGTCGTGGTCCATGGACTGCGCGTCGCCGAGCGCGCCGAGCCCGGCATGCTGGCGACGATCGAACGTCTCGAGGGTCGTGTGCGTCGCCGCTCGCTCTGGCGTCTGCAAGTATCGATCGAGGAGCTGACGATCGCCGGGACCGAGATCCACATCGTTCGCCTGTCTCCGACCCGCTTCAACATCTCCGACCTGCTCGAGCAGCCCGCGCAGCCGCGCTCGCCGCTGCCGCTGACCATCGAGCGGCTGCGCATCGCCGACAGCACGCTGACCTTCGACGATCGCACGCTGAAGCCGGCGCGCACGTGGAAGGTCGAGCGTATCGAGGTCGAAGGGCACGCGCTGTCCACGCGAAACGCCGGCGGCCGCCTGGAGTTGCGCAGCGTCGCGGCCGGCGCGCCGCTGCACGTGCGCGTCCAGGACTTTCGTCTGGCGCCGATTCACCTGCAGGCGCACGTCACGGCCGCCGAGGTGGATCTCGGTCTGTTGCGCCTCTATCTTCCGGGCGACGCCGCCGTTCTGCCCGAGCGCGGCATTCTGAGCGCCGGCGCAACCGTCGTCCACGACGCGACCGACGGCACGCGCGTCAGCGCCGGCGCCCGCGTGCGCGACGTGGTCCTGCACCGGCGCGGCCAGGACGGCGCGTTCGCGACGTCGCCCCAGATGACGGTCACGCTGAACGATCTCCTCGTCAAAGGCCGCAACGTGTCCGTGGGCCGCGCGGAAGTCGAAGGCGATGTCACCGTGACCGAAGCGCTCTATGAGCCAGCGATTCGTTACGCGTTCACAGACACGCGGCTCGTCACGGAAAACCTCACGTGGCCGTCTCGCCGTCCCGGGCGGGTGCAGTTCACGGGTGGCCTGCCCGGCGGCGGCCGCCTCGAGGTCCGCGGCACGCTGACGAGCGAACCCGTGACGACCGACCTGAATGTGCGAGCGACGCGACTGCCGGTCGACCTCGCGAATCGCTACGCCCGAGTCGCCGGCACGCTCAGCGGCGTTGCCGACGTCGACGCGCGGATCCTCGCCTCGCTGGACGACAAGGCGCTGAAGCTCAAGGTCACTGGAGCCGCGGGCGCTACGCGTCTGGTCGTCGCGGATCCGAATCGCTCTGATCAGCCTCCGCCACTCGGCGTCGAGCGGCTCGATGTGACGGGTTTCGATTACGAGTGGCCGTCGCGGCTCACGGTCGGTTTTCTGAACCTGCGCAAACCATGGGCGAGCGTCGATCGTGACACTACGGGCGGGATCGGGTTGCGCTCGCTCTTCGTGCGCCAGCCGGCCGGCGGCGAGTCTTCCCCGCGGGCGGCCGTCTCGCCTCCCGCCGTCGATGTGACGCTCGGCGAGCTCCGCGTGCAGGACGGCCGTCTCGCGCTGGTGGACGCAACAGCCTCGCCAGCTGTGCGTCTCGAGGTCAGCGCGATCGCCGCGACCATCAAGAACGCCGGCTGGCCGGCACGCAGTCCCGCGCAGATCGCGCTCGACGCGACGCTGCCGGGCGGCGGCACGCTGTCCGTCGCCGGCAGCGGCGAGCTGGATCAGCGCGTCGTCCGCGTCAAGGTCAACGCCCGCAATCTCGACATCGCCCAGGCACAGCCGTATCTCCCGATCCGCGGCCGCGTGCAGGGACGCGTCGAGGCCCAGCTCGACGTGCGGGGTCGTCTGGATCCCCCGCGCATGCGCGTGCGTGGCACCGTCGGCGGCAGCGATCTGGTCCTCCTCGACGGCGACCGTCAGCTCATGACGATCGCGCGTGTCGACGCGAGCGGTGTCGACTATCGCGCGCCGGCGAAGATTGCTGTGGACGACGTGCGGGTCGTGCGGCCGTGGGCGCTCATCGATCGAGACGAGCATGGCGAGCTCTCGCTCCGCGCCGCGCTGTCAGTGAAGCCGCGGGCGAACGCGACCCGTCCCGCCACGCCGGCGCCGACGGATCCGACGCTCAAGCCCGAGGTGGCCGTACGACACGCGCTGATGGAGGACGGCGGCACAAATGTCGTGGACGACTCCGTCGAGCCGGCCGCCCGCTTTCAGATCCGCGGCACGCGGCTCGAGGTACGCGACTTCACCTGGCCGGTTAAGAAACCCGCGGAAGCCGAGGTCGCCACCCCGATGCCACGAGGCGGTCGGCTCGAGGCGCGCGGCACCTTCCAGGTCGATCCCTCGCGGATGGACGCGCAGGTGAAGCTCATCGACGTCGCGCTCTCCCCGGCTCAACCCTATCTGCCGGTCGACGCGCGCGTGACGGGTGCCGTGGACGGTGAGGCACAGATCAGCATGCGCGTCGATCCGTTCACGCTCTCAGTGCGCGGCGGCGCTGCGCTCAAGCAGCTCGCGGTCGGCGACGCCAACCGTCAGCTCCTCACCGCGGGCCAGGCACGCGCCGATGGCGTAGACGTGCAGTGGCCGGGCGGGATCCGCATCGCGAGCATCGACATCGACAAACCGTGGGTGCTGTTCGAGCGGGAGACTTCCGGGCGGTTTCCGCTCGTGGATTTGCTGACGCCTCACACCGGCGCGGCGCGAAAGCCAACGCCGGCTTCGACACGGGCGTCGGATCTGCGACAGTCCACGGAAGCGGTACGGGTATCGCTGGGACGGCTCACGCTCACCGATGGCTTCGGCCGCTTCGTGGACCGGACCACCGAGCCTGACTTTGCCGAGGAGCTGTCGTCGGTGAACGTGACGCTCGTCGGTCTGGGCACGACGCCGAACGACAAGGCGCGCACCGCCGTGCGCGCTACGCTCGGGCCGAGCGCGGCGCTGTCGATCAGCGGCGAGCTCGGCACCGTCGGCGCGCCGCCCGCGGTCGACGTCCTCTTCACGCTCGGCGGCTACGCGGCGCCGCGCGCGAACCCGTATCTCGACACGCTGTTCGGCTGGACCGCGCGCCAGGGCACCCTCGCGCTCGCCGCGCGCTATCGCATCGAGGGCGACGAGCTCGAGGCCACCAACGACGCGGGGGTCGACGGGCTCGAGGTCGTGCGCTCCTCCGGACGGGCGGCGCCACCGAAGTGGCCGATCGGTCTGCCGCTCGACACGTTCGTCTCCCTGTTGAAAGACCGCCGCGGCAACGTCGAGCTCTCCGTGCCCGTGCACGGCCGCCTCTCGTCGCCGGAGTTCGACCTCGGCGACGCGATCTGGAGCGCGCTGCGTGGCCTCGCCTTCAAGACCGTCGGCCTTCCGTTCACGCTCATCGGCAAGCTGTTCGTCACGCAAGATTCGCGGATCGAATCGCTGTCGGTCAATCCCGTGACCTTCTTGCCCGGAACGGCGACGCCGCGGCCCGAGATGGGGGAGCACCTCGAGCGCCTAGCCGGGTTCCTGCGTGACAAGCCGGGGATCCGCCTACGACTTCGCCCCGTCCTCACCGTCACGGACGCCGAGCCGCTCAAGCTCGAAGCGCTGCGCGACCGCCTTCGGGAGAGGGCGAAAAACGGAGGCGATGCGGCGCTGCGTGCGGAGGCGCTCCGCGTCTTCACCCGGCGCTTTCCGAAGCGGGAGCCGCCGGCCTCGCTCGACGAGCTGCTCGCGGCGTTGGCGGCCGAGACGCGCGCGCCGGCCGCGGCCGAGACGGCGCTCGGTGAGCGACGCGTGGCCGCCGTGCGGGACGCGCTCACCGGCCGCGGGGTCGACGCCGCGCGTCTGGCCGCGCAGACGGCGCCCGCCGCCGTCGAGGGCGAGGGTATCGGTCGCGTCGAATTCGAGATCACGCCGTAGCGCGCCGCAAGCGCGCGCTACAATGTCGGTGAATGGCGGTCTCGCTCGTCATCCTGACGAACCCGGATGAGCCCGGGACACGCCGCGAGCTGAGCGTCGCGGCCGGCACCAGCATCCTCAAGGCTGCGCACAACGGTGGCGTTGACGTGACGGCGACCTGCGGCGGTCGCGGACGCTGCACCTCCTGCCGCGTGAAATTCGTCGACGGCACGATTCCGCCGCCGACGATCATGGACGAAATCCAGCTCGGCGACGATCTCGTGCGCGAGGGCTATCGGCTCTCGTGCCAGTGCGCGGTGACCGAGCCGATCACCGTGCTCCTCGCACCGCCGCTGGAGGAGCAGGCGTTCCAGATCCTCGGCGCGGGGCCGGGTGTCGGCGGCCTGGGCGTGCGTATCGATGCCGGCATCGGCAAAGAGCTGGTGAAGGTCTCGCTGCCGCGCGAGGAGCACCATCAGACGTCCGACCTCGAACAGCTGGCGGCGGCGGTCGGCGTCGCGCCGGACGACGTCGGACCGAGCGTCCTCACCGGCCTACCTCAGGCACTGCGCGACGATCCAAGCGGCGTGACCGTGACGACGTTCACATCGAGCAGTGGTAACGCGATGCGGACACGGCGCACGGTCATTGCGGTCGAGCGCGGCGACACCACCGCGATGAAGTTCGGGCTCGCCATCGACGTCGGCACCACGACCGTCGTCACGACGCTCATCGAGCTGACGTCGGGGGAGCAGCTCGCCTCCGTGTCGAGCCTGAATCCGCAGGCCGTCTTCGGTGGCGATCTCATGTCGCGTATCGCTTTCGCCCAGTTCAATCCGGTCAACCTCCGCAAGCTCCACACGCGCATCGTGGGCCTGCTGAACCAGCACGTCGCCGAGGTCTGCCGCACCTCGGGTGTCCTGCCGAAGTGGATCTACAAGGCCGTCGTCGTCGGCAACACGTGCATGCATCATCTGCTGCTCGGCATCGATCCGTCGCACGTCGGGCTCGCGCCGTACGCCCCCGTGATGCGACACGCCGCGGTGCTGCCCGCGCGCGATGTGCCGCTGAAGATCGCGCCCGAGGGCCGCGTGTGCCTGCTGCCGCTCGTCGCCGGCTTCGTCGGCGCCGATGCGGTGGCCGTTGCGCTAGCCACACGACTGGGGGAGACGCCGGCGCTGCGCGTGGCCGTCGACATCGGGACCAACGGCGAGGTTCTCCTCGGCTCGCGCGCGCGGCTGCTCGCCTGCTCCGCGCCCGCGGGGCCCGCGCTCGAGGGTGCGCAGATCCGTCACGGCATGCGCGGCGCGCAGGGAGCGATCGACCGCGTCAGCATCGACCACGATGTGCACGTGCACACGATCGGTGACGCCCCGGCGCTCGGCATCTGCGGCTCGGGACTCATCGACTTGCTCGCCGGTCTCCTGGACGCCGGCGTCGTCGACTGGACCGGTTTGATCGGCGTCGAGGCGCGCGAGAGCCTGCCGCCGGCGCTCCGCGACCGTGTGGTCATGCGAGGCGAAGAACGCGTGTTCATCGTGCTGCGCTCCGGTGAAGCGGGCTCGCGCGGTGAGATCGCGCTCACCCAGGACGACGTCCGCCAGGTCCAGCTCGCTAAAGGCGCGATCGCCTCGGGCATCACGATGCTGCTGCACGTCGCTGGCGTCCCGCTCGAGCGCGTGGAAGAGCTGATGCTCGCGGGGGGGTTCGGCAACTATCTGTCGATCCCGAGCGCCATCCGGATTGGACTGATCCCGGCGCTTCCTCCACCGCGGGTCCGCTACGTCGGCAATGCCGCGTCGCTCGGCGCCCAACTGTGTCTCCTCTCAGAGGCCGAACGCGCGCATGCCGAAACGATCGCCGCGCGGACCGAGCATGTGTCGCTGGCCGCGCATCCCGACTTCGAGCAGATCTTCGTGGACGCCATGAACTTTCCGCGCGGCTGATGGACACCCTCATCCTCGACGGCGCACGCCTCGTCGGCGCCACGACCGGCCCCACCGCCGTCAGCGTCGACGCGCGGTGGCTCATGGCCTACGCCGCTGCGCTGGGCGAGACCGATCCGCGGTACTACGACACGATCGCGGCTGCCGGCCCGGCCGCGCATCCGTTGTTCTCTGTTTGTTACGAGTGGCCGCTGGCCCTCGCGCTTCGCGCGAAGGCGATGGACGAGTCGGTCGCCCGACGCGGCGTCCATGCGTTCCACAACCTCGTCGTCCACCGCCCGCCGCAGGCTGGCGAGGGCTTGCGCGCGAGCGCACGCGTGGTCGGCGTACAACGCGTCCGCGCAGGCACGCTCGTCGTCATCCGCTTTTCCACCACCGACCGCACCGGCGTCGCTGTGACCACAACCGACCACGGCTCGATCTATCGCGGCGTGGAGCTGAAAGGCGACGAGATCGCGCCGGGTGGGAGCCAGGCGCCGTCCGCCGCATCGCCCCCGGGCGCGGCGAAGTGGCAAGAGCCGATCGACGTGTCGTTGCAGATGCCGCACGTCTATACGGAGTGCGCGCGCATCTACAATCCGATTCACACCGATGGCGCCGTCGCGCGGGCGGCCGGCTTGCCCGCGATCATCGTGCACGGCACCGCGACGCTTGCGCTCGCCGTGTCGCGCGTGGTGGCTCATGACCTCGACGCGGACCCCGCGCGCGTCCGCGGCGTCGCCGCACGGTTCACCGGGATGGTCATGGTGCCGTCGCGGCTCACCGTCCGGACATACGCCTTGCCCGAAGGCGTGGTGGGCTTCGACGTCGTGGGACCCGACGGTGCGGCGGTGCTCAGCGATGGTCGCGTGACGCGATGAAGCAGATGACGCGACGCGAGCGCCTGACTGCGGCGATCAACCGTGAGCCCGTGGATCGTGTGCCGTACGCGGTGTGGCGGCATTTCCCCGCCGTCGACCGTTCGCCCGCCGGCCTTGCCCAGGCGACATTACGCTTCCACGATCATTACGGCTCCGATTTCCTCAAGATCACGCCGCGCGGCGGTTACTGCGTCGAGGCGTGGGGCTGCGTCGAGTCCGCAGACGTGCTGCCCACCGGCAACCGGCCGTGTGCCTCCTGCGCGGTGAAAACATCCGACGACTGGAAACGCATCCGGCCGCTCGATCCCGCGAGCGCGGACGGCTGGGTCGAGCAGCTCGAGACGATCGTGCGACTGGGCTTCGACCGGCGGATCGGCGACGCGCCGGTGCTGGCGACGGTCTTCTCGCCGCTGTCGATCGCGCGCAAGCTCTCGGGCGATCGTCTCGCCACCGACCTGCGCCAGCACCCCGCCGCCGTGAGCGCCGCCGTCGACGCCATCGGCGAAACCGTGCTGCACTTCAACGAGCTGGCGCTGGCGGAAGGCATCGGTGGGATCTTCTATTCGATCCAGACCGCAAGCGCGAGCGTGATGGACGACGAGACGTACGCACGGTTCGGTGAGTCCTGGGATCGGCGCGTGCTCGAGGCGCTCCGGCCGAAATCCTTCCTCACCGTCGTGCACTGTCACGGCGATCGTCTGCTGTTCGACCGGCTCGCCCGCCTCCCCGGCCACGTCTGGAACTGGGACGATCGGGCGGCCGGCCCGACGCTGGCCGCGGCGGCCGGTCAAATTGTCGGTGCCGTGTGCGGCGGGCTGAACCAGTGGCGGACGCTTCGCGAGGCGCCGCCCGCCGAGGCGACGGCCGAAGCCGAGGACGCCGTAGGACAGATGACCGGACGCGGACTGATCGTCGCGCCAGGATGTGTGCTGCTGACCAATACGCCAGACGCGAATGTCGCGGCCGTGGTCAAAGCGCTCGGCGGTCCGCTGAAGCCGATCCCGGGAGTGAAAACCGATTAGGCCGCGCGGCGCTGCGCCGTCGGCTGCACCGGCTTACGTCACTCTTTACGGTCGTCACCGCTTTGG
>DAIRVP010000123.1:233-15865 GCA_036802765.1 Candidatus Rokuibacteriota bacterium | reverse complement strand
GATCCAATTACCCGGCCGAGGGGTGGAAGCTGGTCACCCAGCACGTCGTTCCTCAGCTGTACGAGTATCTCCGGCCGTTCTACTCGGTGCGCCAGTATCGCCGCCCCGGGCGGGAGGGGCCGGGACAGTATCCGGCACGGCTGAGGCGAGACATCACCGAGATCGTTCGCTTCGAGCTGCCACACCTTGCGGGCCAGCTGACCGTCGCCCGCGTTACCGCAGCGATCCAGCGCTACACCGCACGGCAACATTCCATCCGACAGCAGACCAAGAGGAAGCGGCCAAAACAGTAACTTCGACTTCGGCCGCGAGCTTTGCTTGTCTGGGTGCGAGATGAGCACACGTCGCGTTCGCCGCGAGCTCGCATCACCACCGCCCGCCGCACCGTCGCTCGTTGACGCTTGGCTCGTGCCGCCCGATAATCCGCCCCAGCGCGTGGCGGACAAACGGAGGCAGACAATGCGTTTGTCCGCGCTGTTCGAGGAGTTTGGTCAGTTTCAGCGGGTCGAAAAGGAGGCGGCCCTTCGAAGTATCGAAACGTACCGGTGGTGCTTTGGAGATTTCGACGAATTCGCACGGAACAAGGTCGGAGGAACGGTGCTGATCAGCCACTTTACCGCAGAGTTGTGCCGAGCCTATCAGTACGACCTCAATGCTCGCGGACTCGCCACGAGCACGATCCGGCTGAGGTTGGCGACGCTCGGCAGCTTCGGCAAGTGGGCCGTACGGCGCGAGCGGCTCGAGAAGAACCCGCTCGACTTTCTCACAAGACCGCAGCGTAAGGAGCGCGTGCCTCGAGTCCCGCGCTGGGCCACGATCGAGCGGATCGTTGAACAAGCCACGGATCGACGGGAGCGGACCATTCTTGCGCTGATGGCGTACGGTGGCCTTCGACGATCGGAAGTCGTTGCTTTGAATGTGGGTGATGTTGCGGCCGACTTCGGCCTCACAAGGGTCAAAGGCAAAGGTGGCGACGAGAGCGGCGTGCCTCTGCCGAAGGTGGCGCTAGACATTCTCACCGACTACGTAAAGCACGAGCGAGCCGACGTCGGTGAGAACGATCCACTGTTCGTCGTCCGCTATCGCACCAAAGGCGGCGAATGGTGTGAACGCCGGATGGCCGATCACCGCATCTGGAAGCTCGTGAAGAGCGTCGGGAAGCGCGTCGGCGTGCGCCAGCTGCACCCGCACGCGTTTCGCCACGGCTGCGGAACAGAGCTGTTGAGGCGAACGAAGGGAAACCTGCGTGCTGTGCAGGCGCATCTGCGTCACACCGATATTCAGACGACGACGCGATACACACGACTGACGCAGACGGAGTTGAAGGAAGTCGTCGGAGTGTTCGACGGGACTAAAACTTAGGGGTTTCAATCCCGACACGGCGGGATTGAAATTCGAAAGGGAAAATCACCAAGGAAATTAACTTGGTGGCCCCAACGGGATTCGAACCCGTGTTTGAATCGCGCCGCGCTTTCGCCAGCGTTGTCGCTCATTTCGGGTGTGTTTAGCACATAGGAGACCGGCCGCTCCTCGAACGCGCAGTCATCGTCGGGCGTGAATTCGAAGACGGCCTTTCAGAGTCATTTCAGGGCTCGGCTCCGGCGCCGAGGTTGAGCTTCGGGAAGACAGGTATGCTGCGGCCCCCATCCATAATAATGGCGCGTCCGGTGACGAAGTCGAACACGGGCGAGCACATGAGCGCGACCATCCGCGCGATTTCCGGCTGCGTGACCAGGCGCTTGAGCGGCGTGGCGGCGATGGCCGCCGCCTTGTAGTCCGGCATCCTGTCGGTCCGTGCACTCGCGATCTGGCTCGGCACCACTGCGTTCACCGTCACGTGCGGCGCGAACTCTACGGCCATGCTCTCTGTCAGGTGCAGCAGCGCCGCCTTCGCGAGGCCGTAGACGGAGTGGGAACGGACCAGGCCGGAGGTCGCGCCCAGGTTCACGATCCGGCCCCAACGAAGCTTCTCCATCCCAGGCAGAACACGCTGAGAGGCGAGGAATACAGACCTGAGGTTGGCGTTCATGACGTAGTCCCAGTCGCGCTCGGTGAGGGAGCGGAACGCGGTATCGGCGAACGGACCGGCGTTGTTCACGAGGACGCTGACCGAACCGAGCGCCGCCTCCACCTCGCCGACGAGACGGCGGACGTCGTCTGCCACGGCGACATCGGCCTGGAACGCGCGCGCCTCGCCTCCCGCCGCCTGGATCGCCGCAACCACCTCATCGGCGCCGCCGCGCGAGCTGCGGTAGTGAACGGCCACGCGGGCGCCGCGCCGAGCCAGTTCCTGCGCAATGTCGACGCCGGAGCCGGACGACGCTCCGGTGACCAGGGCCACCTTCCCCTTCAAGAACGTCTCCTCGCTCATGGCTCAATACGCTCCGACCAGATCGAGGTGGTGTAGGAGCGGTCGAGATACTTCCCGTACAACTCGTCGAGGAAGGCCTTTCCCTTCTCGGCCAGCTCCTTCTCGTAGGCCGCTCGGTCGGTCACCTCGATCCGCTCGATGTAGTCCCAGCCGATTGGTGCGATCTTCTCGCCCACCTCCGTGATCCGGTGCGTCCGGTAGGACACGATAGTCTTCACCTGCTCGCAGAAGACGTAGTCCACCTCGCGCTCAAAACGCTCGTAGTCTTCGCGGCTCACGCCGGGCTTCATCTTCGCCAGCACGTACCTCACGGTCGTCGCCATGTCGCTCCTCCTGCGCGCGTCGCGGTCAGCGGCGCACCAACTTCTCGATCGGGGTGTAGTTGAAGTCATGACCGTAATGGCGGGGGCCGAGCAGCTTGAGCGCGGGCGGAGTACGGAGCCGCGGGTCGGCCGCCGCGCCGATGACGCCGATCCGCGCCCCCTCCGGGAGGAGCGTGTTCGTGTAGGGCGTGCCCTCGACACCGATCGTCATGATGAGGTCCGGCGAGAAAACGAACGGCGCTCCGTCGAGCCACGTCACGTGGGGGTCGGCCTCTTCGTCAGACGAGGTGGCAGGCGACGCGGTGCGCCGGCGCTACCTCGCGAAGGCTCACGGGTTGCGCGCAGACGGGCTGCGCAAGTGGACACCGGCCGCGCAGGCGGCAGCCCGCGGGGATGTCGATCGGGCTGGGCACCTCGCCGGCGAGCGCCAGGCGCGAGCGTCGCATCTCGGGATCGGGCACGGGCACCGCAGAAAGTAGCGCCTTGGTGTACGGATGCAGCGGCCGCGCGAACAGCTCGCGCGTCGGCGCCTCCTCGACGATGGTGCCCAGATACATCACCGCGACGTGTCCGGCGAGGTACTTCACGCTCGGAAGGTCGTGGGAGATGAAGACGTACGTCATTCGAAGCGCGATCCGCAGCTCGTCGAGGAGCAGGATTACCTTTGCTCGTAGCGACATGTCGAGCGCCGAGGTCGGCTCGTCCAGGACCACGAGCCGTGGCCGCGTGGCGATTGCGCGTGCGACGTTCACGCGCTGCCGTTGCCCGCCCGAGAGCTCGTGCGGATAGCGCTCGGCCAACTCGGGCCCCACCCCGACCTGGGCAAGCACCTCGGCCACGCGCTCTCGACGCTCGGCGGTGGCGAGCGTGGTGTGGAGGCGCAGCGGCTCCTCCACTGTACGGCGCACGGTCAGCCGCGGGTTCAGCGAAGCGGTCGCGTCCTGGAAAACCATCTGCAGGTCGCGGCGCCGGCGACGAAGTGGCTCGGCGGCGAGTGCGGTCAGGTCTGCGCCGTCGAAGCTGATTCGCCCCGCGGTCGGGTCGATGAGGCGGAGGATCGCGCGCGCCACGGTGGACTTGCCGCAACCGGACTCCCCCACTAGCCCGAGCGTCTCTCCGGGTGCCACCGAAAGCGTCACGCCGTCGACCGCGCGAACTGCGCGCGGTGCCTCGCCGCGCAGGCGTGCGAGCCACGCTCCCGACAGTGGGAAGTGCTTCACGAGCCCCTCAACGGACAGTAACGCCAACGTCTTGCTCCACGGCGTAGCACGCCACCTCGTGCTCCGGCCCCGCCCCGAGCAACGCCGGCCGCGCCCGGCGACACACGTCGAGCACACGCGGGCACCGGTCGGCGTAACGGCACCCGGGCGGAGGCGCGAGCATCGACGGCACCGTCCCGGGAATGGGCTCCAGGGTGACATCCTGATCGATTCGCGGAATGGACCGTACCAGCGCTTGCGTGTACGGATGGAGTGGCCGGGCGAACAGCGTCCGGACATCGGCCATCTCGACCAGTTGGCCGGCATGCATGACCGTCACCCGGTCGCACACCTCGGCCACCACCGCGAGATCGTGAGTGATGAGCACGATGGCGGCACCCGTGCGACGACCGAGATCGCGCAGCAGTTCGAGCACCTGGGCGGCAATCGAGACGTCGAGGCCCGTCGTCGGCTCATCGGCGATAAGGAGACGTGGCGCGGTGGCCAGTGCCATGGCGATCATCACGCGCTGGCACATCCCGCCGGAAAGTTGGTGAGCGTACTGGCGTGCGCGCCGTTCGGGATCCGCGATGCCGACTAGCGCGAGCATCTCGAGCGCGCGCCGCCATGCCTCCGGCGCCGACGCGCGCTGGTGCAGCGCGAAGAGCCGCGCGATCTGGCGTCCCACCGTCAGCACCGGGTTGAGCGCGGTCCGCGGGCTCTGAAAGACCATCGAGATGGACCGGCCCCGGACCGCGCGCATTTGCTCCTCGGAGACCGTCAGAAGGTCCACGCCATCGAAGCGCACGGCGCCACCAACGATGTGCCCGGGCGGCCGGATCAGGCGGAGCATCGCGAGCGCAGTCACCGACTTGCCCGAGCCCGACTCGCCGACGACGCCGAGAATCTCGCCGGCCCGCACGTCGAAGCTCACCGTGTCTAGCGCCTCCACGACTCCGTCGTCGGTGACGAACTGCACACTCAGATCGCGGACGGACAGCAAAGCGGTCACCGGACACCCCGCATCCGCGGGTCGAGCACGTCGCGCAGGGTGTCGCCGATCAGGTTGAAGGCAAGCACGGTCGCCATAATGGCGAGCCCTGGGAAGAGCACGAGCCACCACTCGCCCGAGACCACGTAGCCCGCACCTTCCGCGGTCATCTGCCCCCACTCGCTTTGCGGCGGCTGGATGCCGAGGCCGATGAATGACAACGCAGCGACGGTGAGGATGGCGAAGCCCATGGCGAGCGTCGCCTGCACAACGAGCGGCGGCACACAGTTGGGAAAGAGGTGGACGAGCACGATCTGGCGCGGCCGGTTGCCCACCGTCCGAGCCGCTTCCGCGTACTCCATTTCGCGCACCTTCAGCATCTCGCCGCGGATCAGCCGCGTGTAGATCGGCACGTGCGTGATGGCGATCGCCGCCACCACGTTGGCGGTACTGTTGCCGAGGGCGGCGGTGACGCCCATGGCCAGAATGAAGGCCGGGAACGCCATCACCGCGTCGACCGCGCGCATGAGGAGCTGATCCACCCAGCCGCCGCGGTACCCGGCGAGCGCGCCCAGTGTCGAGCCGAGGCCGAGCGCCATGGCGGTGGCGCTCAGCGCGACCAGGAGATCCACGCGCGCTGCATGGACGAGGCGCGAGAGCTGATCGCGCCCATAGAGATCGGTCCCAAGCAGGTGGTGCAGCGACACGCTCGACAGCGCCGCCGCTGCGTCGGTTTCGTCGGGATCGTAGGGAGCGACCCACGGCGCCAGGAGCGCTGCCGCGACAACAACGAGGAGCGCGCACAGCGCCGCGAACGAGAGCCGGTTCGCCGTCAACCGCCGCCAGTGCATCAGCGCAGCCGGATCCGCGGGTCGGCCAGGCCGTAGAGCAGATCGACCGCGAGGTTGACGAACACGTACATCACGGCCACAAACAGCACGAACGACTGGATGGGGCCGGGGTCCTTCGTGACGAGCGCGGTGACGGCGTAGTGGCCGAGGCCCGGCCACGCGTAGACCATCTCCACCACCACGTTGCCGGCCATGAGGAATCCGAAGATCACGCCGAGCACGGTGATGACCGGAATGAGCGCGTTTCGGAGCGCGTCGCCGTAGACGACGCGACGGCGCGGCAGCCCCGCCGCCCACGCGGCCTTCACGTAGTCCGACTCGAGGATCTCGAGCATGGTGGCCCGCACCATCCGCGTGAGCGGAGCCATGACGGCGAAACCCAGGGTCAGCGCGGGCAACATCAGGTGATGGAGCGCCGAGAGCAGCGCCCCTCCATGGCCGGCGAGGGCGGCGTCGAGCACCGTGAGACCGGTCAGCCGCGGAGGCGGGGTCACGTCGGCCGCGAGCCGCCCAAGCGGCGGCGGTGCCACGCCCAACAGGTAGAAGAAGACGTAGAGAAGGAGCAGTCCCGTCCAGAAGGACGGCATCGCCACGCCGCCGACGCCCAGCACCCGGCTCACGTGGTCGAGAACGCTGTCGCGGTGAACCGCCGACAGCACCCCGAGCGGCACGCCGATCCCGACCGCGACGAGCAGGCTCGCCAGGGTGAGCTCGAGCGTCGCGGGAATGCGCTGGCGGAAATCCTCCAGGACCGGCCGCCCTGTCGACGCGCTCTCGCCGAGGTCGCCGTGCAGAAGCCCGCTCACGTAGCGCCAGTACTGCACGGGCAGCGGGCGGTCGAGACCCATGCTGCGCTCGATCTCCTGCACCACCTCCGGTGTGGCGAGCGGGCCGGCCTTGACGAGCGCGGGATTGCCGGGGAGCAGATGGGTGAGCGCGAAGGAGATGATCGTCACCCCGATCAGAGTGGGAACGACGAGGAGGAGGCGCCGGACGACGTAGCCGCCGAACCCCATGTCAGGCGAGCTGGAACATCAGGTGCGCTTGGCGGCGTAGTACCGCTCGAACGTGTCCCACCGCTTCTCGATGCCGGTGATATCGGTCTTCATCACGCGGGTCCAGCTGTCGTACCAGAGGAAGCCCCACACGGCGTCGTCGATGAGGATCTTCTGCGCGACGCGTGCGCTGCCGAGCCGACGCTCGGGGTTCGTCTCGGCCAGGCTCTCGTCGATGATCTTGTCGAGGACGGGATTCTCGTAGAAGGACGCGTTGGTGAACTTCGAGCGCGAGTGCATGAGGAAGTTCAGGTGGTACCACGGGTCGTTCACCCACGACTGCCACGACTCGATCGACAGCTCATGATCGCCCTTGATGGCCACCTGCCGGAAGGTCGCGTCGGTCTCCTTCACGATCTCGACCTTGAAGCCGATCTTCTCGAGCTCGCGCTGGAGCCACACGGACGCCTGCTCGTGAGTGACATACCCCACCCGGACTGCCAGCTTCACGGGGATCGGCGTCTTGACCCCCGCCTCCTTCATGAGCTGCCGCGCCTTCTCGATGTCGTACTTGTACGGCGAGAGGTTGCCGCTGTAGCCGGGGGTGAGATGCGGCAGCGGGCTCTTCATCTGCGTTCCGTAGCCGAAGAGCACGCTCGGCATGATCGCCTGGATGGGAATCGCGTAGTTGATCGCCTGGCGCACCTTGACGTCGTTGAAGGGCGCGCGCTTGCCGTTCATGGCCAGGTAGTGGCAGGTGGTGTCCGGCACGTTGAAGATCTTGAGGCCCTGCCCGCCCTCGAGGCTCTTGACGTTCTTCGGCGACAGGCCTGGCCGGCCCACGACCATATCGATGGCCTTGCGTTTGAGAAGCAGGACACGGTCGGCTTCGTTCGGGACGAACTTCAGCACGACCTTCTGAAAGTACGGCTCCGCTCGCCAGTAGCCATTGGTGGCCTCCAGCACGATCTCGACGCCCGGCTCGTTCTTCACGAGCCGGTAGGGCCCGATGCCGGCGATGTTCCGCTTCAGCCACTCCGCCGCCCACGGGTCAGCCTGGGTCGCGTGCAGTTTCACCTCGTCGGGATCCATCATCGCGTTGTTGGACAGCGCAATGATGTCCATGGCCATCGGGTTGGGCCGCTCCATCCGCATGGCGAACGTGTGCTCGTCGCGCACCTCGAACTGGTCGGGCGATTTCACGCCGATGAGCGACGGAAAGAGCAGCCGCATGTAGCCGGGCGACTGCAGCCCGCGATCAAAGCAGTACTTGATCGCCTGCGCCGTGACCGGGCGCCCGCTGGGGAACTTCACGCCCTTGCGCACCTTGAGCACGATGGTCGCCCCGTCGCGCTCCGTCGCCCATGACTCGGCGATCGCGCCGTCCCACTCGGCCGGCCGGGACAGCGCGAATTCGGGCTTGTCCTTGATCGGCTGGACCTTCCAGGCGATCGGCGTGTCGTAGCAGTTGGCGATGGTCACGTAGCCGCCAATCGCCTTGAACTGGGCCGGGTCGAGAGTGTCGATGTCCGTGTCCCAGGCGACGACGATCGTCCGCTTGTCCTGTGCCGCGCCGCGGACCGGACGGAAGCCGACGGTACCGAGCGCAGCGGCTCCCGCGGAGAGCTTCAAAAACGATCGGCGATCGATGCTCACGGACGCCTCCCTACTCTTCGATCGGTTCGGTGGCGAAGAAGATGGTTTTCGAACGGTCGCAGTAGTTCTCGTAGAGCTGGCGGATCAGCTCCTGCCCGGCGGGCGAACCGATGTCCTTTTGATACTGCGCGAGATCACGGATCTCGATGCGCTCGATGTAGCGCCACTCTGCCCCGGTGGGCGCGTTGTGGATGGACCCGTCGATCCGGTACGTCCGGTAGCTGATGATGCTCGGCAGCGTCTTGGCCACCCGGTAGTCATACTCGCGCAGCCACCGCTCGTACGCGGCTGGCTCCACGCCGGGCTTGAGCGTGTTGATCACGTAGCGGACTGTCATCGGTCTCCTCTCCTATCCGCCGGCCACGGGCTCGAAGCAGTCTAGGAAGTCGCCCGGCTCGAGCGCGCGATCGCGCGCGGCGACGGCGCCGTTGACCGCTACCAGCCACGTGTCATCCCCGGCGCCCAGCGAGGTCAGCAGCGTCTCGATGGTCGTGCCGGGCGCGAGCGTCATCGCGAGGCGATCGGCGCCGTCCGGCATGAACCGGCGAAGGTTGCCGTGCATGTGCACCGTCACGGTCACCCGTCCAACTCTCGCCGCACGAGCGGCATGACCTCACGCTGGAAGCGCTCTACCGTCGTCTCCAGCCGGCCATCCACCGCGAGCGGGTAGATCATGACCTGCGCGATCCCGGCCCGGGCGAGCCGCACGACCTCGGCCGCCACGACTGAGGGCGGGCCGGTTAGCGTACAGGCGTCAACGAACTCGTCCGGGACCTCGGGGGCGATGGCGCGCAGCGGCGCCGGGTCATGCGTGTATGGGAGGTTTCGAAGTCGATCGGCCAGCGGGCGCGGCACCGTGAGTCCTGCCGTCACGAACGTGAAGAAGTCCTTACGCTGCGCCGCCAGGCTGCGCACGACCGTCGGCCGCATCGCGTCGCGGGCGGCCCGGCGGTCGTCGTGGATGCAGGCGTTGAGCCGCGCCACCAACTCGATTCGGCGCGGATCGCGCCCGGCCTCGAGGGCGGCGCCGTAAACCGTGTCGCGCAGAAAGCGTACGAGCGGCTCCGCCAGCGCTCCCTGCATGATCGCGCCGTCCGCCACCCGCCCGGCCACCCGGCAGCCCGCCGGGCGTTGAGACGCGACGTAAATGGGGATGTCGGCACGCGACGGTGTGAAGTCGAGCCGGCCTTCCTGGAAGCTGATCTCGCCCTTCACCGTCACGGTCTCGCCAGCGAGAAGCCGGCGTATCAGGTCGATCCCCTCACGAATAGCGGTTGCCGACCGCGAGCTGTCGATGCCGAGCTCGGCCAGCCCGCTCACGCCGGCGCCGATGCCGAGGACGGCGCGACCGCCCGCGATCTCATCGAGCGTGGCGACGGCCATGGCTGTGAGCGCCGGATGGCGCGAGTACGGGTCGGTTACGCAGGGCCCGAGCCGCACGCGGCGCGTCGACTGCGCGAACGCGCTGAGCGTGGCGTAGACCTCGCGGAAGAACCGCTCGTCGGCCAGCCACACGTCGTCGTAGCCGAGAGCCTCCGCGCGTGCGGCCAGTGCGGCCATTTCGGGCACGGGACGGGACGGCAGCATGAGGAGGCCGGTCCGGAGCGTCATTTGGGTCCTTTCGTCACGCGGCGCGCGCGGGAGCCACGCCATCGCGTCAGCTCACCGGCACGCGCACCGCCGACTTGCGGCGCAGCGCTTGCGGAGCGGATAGGCCACGTTGGCGGCCACCGTCATGTGAGGAAACAGTGCATCGCTCTGGAACACGACGCCGATGTTGCGGCGATGCGGCGGCCGATTCGCGACGAACTCCCCCTGCTTGATGTCGAGACTCAACGCGTCGAGCGCGACGACGTCGCCGTAGGTTTTGCGGAGATCGAGAAGCTGCACCGAGGCGCCGGCGGCCAAGCGCGCTCAGCCTCCGTCCGCCCTGACGTCGCCCAGCAGCCCCAGCGCAATCCGCTCTGCCGTGATCGGAAGCACGGTCACCCGCAGCCCAGTGGCCGCCGCGACCGCGTTGGCTACCGCCGCCGGCGGCTCGATGTTCGGCGGTTCGCCCACGCCTTTGGCGCCGTAGGGCCCGGCCAAGCTCGGATGCTCTACCAGGATCGTTTCGACGCGTGGCATGTCGAGCGTGGTCGGCATCTTGTAGTCGGTGAGGTTGGCGTTGAGCACTCGGCCGCCCTCGTAGACGATCTCCTCGGAGAGCGCTTGGCCCAACCCCTGGGCGACGCCGCCCTCGATCTGGCCCTCGATGTACGTCGGGTTCATCGCGAAGCCGACATCCTGCGCCACCACGTACCGGTGGATCGTCACGTCGCCAGTCCCGGGGTCGACAGACAGGTCGACCGCGTGGGCGTGAAAACTGGGCGAGTGGAAAGCCGGATAGACGTGCCCCTCCACGCGCTTGCTGTCGTACGCCGTCGGCGGGGCGATGAAGGTCCCCTGCGCGATGAGCCCACCGCCCGTCATCTGCGACATGCGCGCGAGCTCGGCGAGCGAGACGCGCTTGCCGTCCGCCACGACGTGTTTCTCGGCAAGTACGCAGGCCTCAACCTCGACGCTGAGTTGGGCGGCCGCCAGCGCGAAGATGCGTTGCTTGAGGTCGGCCACGGCGGCCCGGCACGCGTTGCCGACCGCGAAGGCCGTACGGCTGCCCTGGGCTCCGAAGTCAAATGGCGTAGAGAACGTGTCGGCTGACACGACGCTCACGTCGGCGAGGTCGACTGTGAGCTCCTCGGCGAGAACCTGAGCGGCGCCCGTCAACGCACCCGTGCCGATCTCGGCCGCACCTGTGTTGAGCGCAACCGTGCCATCGGGATTGATCTTCACGTAGACACCAGAGGAGCCGCCGGTGGTCGTCCACCATCCGCACGCGAGGCCCTTGCCGCGCCACGTCTCGGGCCGCCGCTCGTTCCACCCGATCGCCGCGGCCGCGTTCCGGAGGCACTCCTCCAGCCCGACGGCGCCCAGCACCTGGCCGGTCGGGCCCTCGTCGCCATCACGAACGATGTTCTTGAGGCGGAATTCGAGTGGATCGATCCCGAGCGCGTCCGCGATGATGTCCATCTGCGATTCGACAGCGAAGTTCGACTGAGGACCTGACGGCGCGCGGTACGACCCGCAGTTCGTCTTGTTCGTGTAAACCGCGAACCCTTCCAATCGTAGGTTGGGTATCCGGTACGGCCCGGCCAGGACGAGCGTCGCGACGGACGCAACGCCAGGCCCCGAGCCTGCGAAGGCGCCGGTATCGAACCAGATGCGCCCTTCCTTGGCGACGATCCGTCCGTCGTTCGTCACACCGGTCTTGAGCTCGACGACAGCGCCTTGCCGGGGATACGCGGCCGTCAGCTCCTCTTGCGACGTCGTGACGACCTTCACGGCCCGGCCGGTCTTCCTGGCCAGCAGGACGGCGAAATGCTCGACGCCGACCCGCAGCTTGCCGCCGAAGCCGCCGCCAATGCCCGGCACGACGACTCGGATCTTCGAGGGCGGCATCTGAAAGATCTCAGCAAGCGTGTTCTGCACCTCGAAGGGAAGCTGGGTGTTGGACCAGACCGTGACCGTGCCCGAGCTATCCCACTGCGCCACCGCGGCGCGGGGCTCTGTGTAGCCCTGGTGGACCATGCCCGTGCGGAATCGGTGCTCGAAGATGCGGTCGGCCTCTTCCCAGCCTCGGTCCACGTCGCCCACGACAATGCGCGCGCGGTTGCAGACGTTGCCATCGCGATGAAGGATCGGGATCGCCGTATAGCTCGCCCACTCCTCGTGCACGAGTGGAGCGCCGGGTGCGAGTGCGGCCTCGAGGTCGAGAACGGCGGCAAGCGGCTCGTAGACTACTTCGATCGCGGCGAGGGCCGCCTGCGCGGCCTCAGGCGTCGTCGCTGCCACCGCCGCCACCGGCTGGCCGATGTAGCGCACCTTGCCCTTGGCGAAGACGGTTTCGTCCTTGAGCCCGCCGCCGTAGCGCACGTCCGGCACGTCGGCCGCAGTGACGACGGCGCGCACGCCGGGCAGACTGCGCGCGCGCGTCACGTCCAGGCGCACGATCCGCGCGTGCGGCTCGGTGCTCCGGAAAACCTTGCCGACGAGCATGCCGGGCAGCGCGAAGTCTGCGGCATACACGGCAGTGCCAGTCACCTTGCCGGGCGCGTCGATGCGGGGCAGCGATTTGCCGACCACACGCATGGTCCTGGCTGCCATCACTGTCACCTCTGCGCGGCGGTGGCCCGCGCGGCGTTTACCACGGCGTCCGCAATCTTCTGGTATCCAGTGCAGCGGCACAGGTTGCCCGCGAGCGCCTCCCGGACTTCGGCCTCCGTCGCCGCGGGCCGCTCTTCGAGAAACGCCTTGGCCGAAAGGATCATGCCGGGGATGCAGTAGCCGCACTGCACGGCGCCGTGATCGATGAATGCCTGCTGGAGCGGATCGAGAACACCGTCGCGGGCCAGACCCTCGATCGTAAGCACGTTGCGTCCGGCGCACTGCGCAGCCAAGAGAATGCAGCTGTTCACCGCATGGCCGTCGAGGAGCACAGTGCACACCCCGCACTCCGCCTCGAGGCAGTTCTCCTTCGTGCCGGTGAGCCCCAGATCGACGCGCAGCACGTCGAGCAGTGTCCGGTGCGGCTCGGTGTGGACCTCGTGGCGCTCGCCGTTGATCGTAAGCGTGAGAGCGAGCTTGCTCACCGCGCGTTCCTCAGTCGCTCCATGCATCGCGCGAGCGCGCGCGGGACGAGGGTCTCCACGAGCAGCCGGCGGTAGCGCGCTGAAGCGCGGACATCACTGATCGGCCGGCACTCCGCCGCCGCCGCCCGGCCGGCCTCGTGCAGCGCTTCCGGCGTCATCGCACGGCCCTGCAGGCCACGCTCGGCCTCGCGCGCCCGCCACGTCGTCGGCGCCACCGCGCCGAGTGCGACGCGCGCCTTCTCGCACCGCTCGCCCGCCGCGTCGAGCGTGACCGTAGCCGCCACGCACACGACGGAGATTTCCATGGCGCGCCGACGGCCCGCTTTCAGGAAAGCACTGGCGGAGCGCTCAGGCGGCGAGGCGAAGCGGACGGCGGTGACGAGTTCGCCGGGCCGCCGCGTCGTCCGGCCTGGGCCGACGAGGAATTCTTCGAGCGCGACGCTGCGCTCACCGTCGGCACCGACGCAGACGACCGTGGCGCCGAGCGTGAGGAGGACCGGCACAACATCGGCTGCCGGCGAGGCGTTGACCACGTTGCCCACCACCGTCCCGACGTTGCGCACCTGGTGGCCACCAACAACCTCGGCGGCCTCCACGAGCGCGCGCAGTCGCCCGTGGAACGCTGGGAAGCGCTCGATCGCCCGGTGAGCGACAAGAGCGCCGACCTGGATGTCGCCGTTCGCGTCGATGGCGCCGAGGTCAGGCACGCGGTGCAGGCTCACGACGTGCTCAGGCGCGACCGTGCCGCGACGCATTTGAATGATGAGATCGGTCCCTCCGGCGAGAAAGCGGCCGGCGGCGCCGAAGCGCGCGCCCATATCGACGGCCTCGGCGAGCGAGGTTGGCTCGTGGTATTCGAAGCTCACCTGCTGCTCCGTGTGGGCGGCACGCGTCCATTGCGGCCGGGGAGTCGCACTGCCAGCCCGAAGTCGCGCGCCATCACATGGCGGCGCCATAGTGCCTGGAGCTCACGGGCCGCCTGCTGAATGCGTGGAACGAGCTGCGCGAGTCGCGTGAGAGGGAGCCGGAACGACGGCCCGGAGACGGCAATCGCGCCGACCACCGCGCCCGCGTGGAGGATCGGCGCGGCGACTGCGCGCCCTCCTTCGTCGAGCTCCCCGTCGGTGATCGCATACCCGTTGCGACGCACGCGGCGAAGCTCGGCGAGGAGGCGCGGGCGCGATGTGATCGTGCGCGACGTCACACGTGCGAGGCCCTGCCGACGTATCACTTCCATCGCTTGGGCCTCCGGCAAGCTTGCCAACCACAATTTGCCGCTGGCCGTCGCGTGCGTCGGCGCGACCAGCCCCACGAGCGGCAGGAGACGGAGTGCCTGGCCAGGCCCCTCGGCCTTTGCGACGAATAGCACGTGCTCCCCCTCGATCACGGCGAGCTGCACGAGCTCGTCCGTCTCGTCGGCGAGGGCCTGCAGCACCGGCGCGCAGATACCGGAGAAGCCGACTCGCTCGGCGTGGCCGAAGGCGAGGGACAGCAGCCGCCAGCTCAGATGGAAGAGGCCCGCTGCGTCCCGCCGCACGAACCCCTCGCGCTCCATCGTCGCCATGATCTTGGACAGGCTCGCCTTGCCGTAGCCGAGGTCGCCGCTCAGCCGAGTGAGCGCGACGCCGCCGGGATACTCAGCGCACGCCGTCAGCACACGCATGGCACGCGTCACGGACGCGACGGCGGTTCCGGGGCTCGGTGAGGTGCTCGCCATTTTGGAAACTGGGTTTCCTGAATACCGGCCTGGCAGAGCATTGTCAAGTCAGTGTCCGCTCGGCCCCCCGGCACCTCCACGTCATCGACGGTTCAGGCGCGGATGCGCGTCGCGCGTTGCGCCTTCCACCATTCGTCCGACGACTCACGCCGCCACAAAGGGAGGCAAGACGCGCGACATCCGGTGCCGTCGGTGGTGATGAAGTTTCTCCAGACGCACGTCGAGCGCGTACTCGAGCCGGAGGTCAGCACGTGGACCGGTTGAGGCGACGTTCAAAAGAAGGAGACGAGACTCGAACGCGAGACGGGAATAAAACTTTCCGTGTTTGAGGACAAACCGGAGTTGTCCTCAAACATGGAGCGTCAAACATCAACGAAATCGAAATGGTGGCCCCAACGGGATTTGGCAGTGGGACGTGTTCCCGGTCTGCCATTCGAAGGGTTAGCAATGGCTGCGTGAACTGTACCCGACCGCTTTAGACTGACGGTGCCCGTGAGGAATCGCCCGCCGTAGCGCAGCTTAGACGCTAGCGGGACAGCGAAGCGAGCTCGGGCACAGCGAGGCTCTCGTCGATCGCGACACGGACACCCGAGAGGTTCGCGGTGCCGTTGAACCCGGAAGCGCACATAACCGCCCATCGTCTATCAGGCCCCCGAAATCGCGCCGATCGCGGCGACGTCGAAGCCGCGGACGTCCCCGATCCGCGCAATATGCCGGCCATGCTCACCGCTGGATGGGTCGCATCATCTATATGGTCTCGCCCACCGCATTGCTCGGGCGGCGAGGCCGCATTGCTCGGGCGGCGAGGCCGCATTGCTCGGGCGGCGAGGCCGCATTGCTC
>DAIRVP010000123.1:0-133 GCA_036802765.1 Candidatus Rokuibacteriota bacterium | reverse complement strand
GGGCGGCGAGGCCAGGCCACCTCGTGGAGCAGAATCCGCGCAAGCGCTGCGGTGCGCCGACCGTGGGCACGTCCTCGGAACCGGCACGATCGTGTTGACCGGTTCGGGAGAGGCGCTGCTCAAGAGCAACGAG
>DAIRVP010000122.1:0-15866 GCA_036802765.1 Candidatus Rokuibacteriota bacterium | reverse complement strand
GCAGCAGGCCCGGGGAATGGTGATGGTTGTTCTGCAGGCAGGCGCTGAAGGTCGCCGTGACCGGTAACCACTCGCCGATGTTCATCGCGTTGTCGTGCTCGTCAGCGTAGCGCCGGTAACCGAACCTCCGGTCGTGAGTCCAATAGTTCTGGATCATGTTGATCCAGATCGCGAAGACGCGGAACACGCCCCAAACCACCGCGGCAAAACGCAGGTCGCCCACCAGCAGCCACAACAGCCCAAAATTGAGCAACTGGGAGACGACGGCGAACACCGGGTGCGAAACAAGACGGAACGGCCACGACTTGAAGATCTCGTCGTTGGCCATGTTGGTTTCGCACCGGTAGGGGAACAGGCAAAGGTACAGAGTCCGCCAGAAACCGTCGGACGCAAGCTTGTTGGGATCTCCGGGATGATCGGAAAATTTGTGGTGAAGCCGATGCCGGTTCACCCACGTGACCGGATTGATGTAGACCCCAAAGGTGTTGTTGACGATCGTGAGGGTCTTGACGAACCACTCCTCGTAGTCGAGAGCACGGTGGGCAATACCCATGTGGAGGACGGACGACAAATACAGTCCCCCGACGAACCAGCATGCAAGGAAATAGGCGGCGCCGATCAATAACCCTGTCCAGGGGCCGATGTGCGGCGGGGCGAAATACGTGCAGGCCAGCGCATAAATGAAAATGGTCGTGTAACCGGCGGCGTTATAAATCGTCACGTTGAGCTCCCTTTATCCTCGGTCCATGCTCCGCCGCGACGAACATACCTCAATGCCCCCGTGTGTCGCGCACGTTGTAAGTGCCTGACGGCAGGTGGCGAGATACTGCAGACGTGGGCACGGATTGGATGGCTCCACTGCGTTGTTGGGCGGGCGGCCGTTCACTTGTCGCCGGTTGGTACGACCCCGGCCCCCTCGATCATGAGGATCACGCTTCGCTCCGGAGCGCGCGTCCGATGCATCACTCCCTTCGGAACCGTGAACCCTTGTCGGGGGGTGAGCTCGACTGTCCGACCCTCCAAGTCAATTACGAAGCGCCCCTCGACCACGTAGAAGAACTCATCCTCCTCGTCGTGCTTATGCCAGTGGAACTCGCCCTGCATGACGCCGAGGCGCACAACGCAGTCGTTCACTCGGCACAGCGTCTGGTTGTACCAAGAATCCTTGCAGGCATCGACGAGTGCCTGGACGTCAACGAGCTCCAGGGCAGCGTGCCTCGCGTCCAGGTTGATCGAGTATGGCGCTTGACTGCCCATATGGCCTCCTTGTCCAGGCTGCGCAGTTGATGATGCTACAGCGCCGCGGTGAGCCGTCCTCAAGAGCCGGTGACAGGTCCCGGTCCGGTTCCACGAGCGTCGGCGATCCGTTCGAGGCGCGGGTTGGCCAACGCCGCGTAGTCGCTCGTCTTCATGATGTTAGGCCCTGTACCGGTGCAAACCGGGAAGCCTCAGTCTGTTAAAGCACGGAAGCAAAGAGTCCTTCTGCCGGCGGCCCAAACTCCTTTCGAAAGGCAGGAATCGTTTCCTTCGCGTGTTTGTCAAACGCAGCCTGTGACGGATAAACCTCGTAGAACAAGAACAGAGACGGGTCCTTCTTGGAGCGATGGGCCCGATACGTAATGTTCGGTTCCGCCTTGCGCACAAACTCGACGGTCTTGAGGATGCGCGCCTCAAGCTCAGCTTCCCTTCCGGGTGACGCGTAAAGGCGAGCCACGACGGTAACCGACTCGTCGGCCGCATACGTAGCAGGTGCCACACCGCCGAAAAGAATGACAGCCAAGAGGCAGGTGCTCGACAGCGCAATCATCGACCTTCGCATTGTTCTCCCTGTAAGCAGTGAACCTGGAGTAGCCATGGCGCCTAACCCCAGGCTCACCCGCGGCCGAAGGCCGTCGGGTGAATCCTGTAGTTAGCGTGCCCGGGATCTCGTGCACGTTACTTCTCCACGAAGCGCCGCAGAATCGGACGGAGTACGTCAGCGAGATCGGGAGGGCGGTAGTAATAGAACGCGTGGCGCCCCGGAACTGTGATGGGCTCGACCTTGAACTGGCGCGCCAGCCAGTCCGTGACCTGCCGGTACACCGGCAACGTATCGCGCGCCACCATCAGCACGACGGGAACCACAAGGCTAGCGAGATCTTCGGGGCTGGGCTGCCAGCCGGCGAATCCAGGGGCTTCGATGTTGAGGATCGTCTCGGCGTTGTTGAGCATGCGCTCCAGGATGTCGGTCGGGATCGCCGTCAGGACGGCGTCGTCGTTCAGGTAGCACATCAGCGCCTCGATCGTTCCGCGAGGACCCTTGGTCTTAAGAGCGTCCTCGATGAGCGCCCGCCGTGGTGCAAGGGCTGCGGCGGCGTCCGGGAGCACGGAAAAGATCGCCGGATCCTGGAGAATCCCGGCTCGGGCGAGGCGCGGGTACCTGATCATGAGATCGAGCGCGATCGGGCCACCCGCGCTCGCGCCGAACACGACCGCAGGCTCGAGCCCAAGGGCTTTGACGATGCCTGCGGCATCGTCGGCCTGTTCGGCCACGGAGGTCGTCGTCCAGCCCTTCGGGCGTTCGCTCCGGGAATTGCCTCGGCGATCGTAGGTCACCACAGTAAACTCGTCGGCCAGCAGTGCCGCGACGCGTGTGAAATTACCAGCGTCGCCGGTCGATCCAGCAATGAACAGTAGCGATTGCCCAGTCCCCTGCTTCTCGTAATAGAGCCGCGCGCCATTCGAGACGACGAAGTCCGTCACCTTCTGAGTGGCCATGGTCCTTACGTACTTATCGGCTGTCGCCGGGCTGCGACCGCTGACAGCGGAGGGGACACCAGACCAGCCTACCTGGTGGTGAAGAAGTAATAGTCGGCCGTGTAGTTGATGCGAGCCGGCGTCCCGGCCGTGGCTTGAGAACAACCGCCTGTAGGCGCCACGCCGCCCACGGTATTCACGCGCTGTATGCTCGTCACCTTGCTGAACGAGCCGTCGGGACCGACAGACTTCGCGGCAAGCAGCAGCCAAGGGATGGCGTCGGCCACTGGGGCGTCAGCACGTTCCTTCAACGTACCCAAGATCTTGCTGCCATCGGTCGATTCCCAATGTGGGCCGGCATAGTGTCGGCCGATCCTGTTTCCACGCGCGTCAAAGAGATCCGCTTCGGGAGCCACGAACGCCCATTCGTATCCCCCGACCTGATCCTTTTTTGCGCGGCATTCGTAGATCTGCACGCCCCTTGCCGGTACGATCATCGCAACCGATTCGTTCGCGCCGGGTTTGAGCTTGTCCGGGACCTTGACCGTAGACGTCGGTGGTTGTGGGCTTGCGCACGCGCCGATGAGGGACACCAGGAGGAAGGCTGGGACCTTGGATGTCTTCGACACGATGTTCTCCTTCCTACAGAGATGCGACTACGATGGCATCCATCGGTCTGTGGCGGCCCTATGCCTTCGCGTAGTCTACGGTGAGCCATCGTTCCGGCAGCATGCGAACAAGCACGTTCCCAACGTATTCTTCCCGTGTCTCCTCGATGTATCGGTCACCCCTTTGCGCGCCCAAGTAACGGTGAGCGAGAGGCCGGCGGTCGCGCTCAACATCTGCCGGCTCGATGGCGACGACCGGTCCCTCGACACTGACATACTTGTACGGCTTCGTCTCCGTCTGTACACATACACTGAACCTGCCGGCATGCTGGAGGAGCTGAGCTTTCCGCGAAGTCCCGGCGGTTATGACTCGTAGCTCGCCGCCCGGTTCGTACGAATACCAGATCGGTACGGTGAGCGGTCCTCGGCCTGCTTCAGGAATACTGATGATTCCGACGTGAACGTCGGCCAGAAACGCTTCGCGTTCCTGCTTCGTCATCGCTAGCGACACATTCCCCTCCAGCCGTAATCGCGAACTACTGTCGTGTCGTCCAACCGTGAAGGCTCACCGGTGGCGAAAACTCCGACCGGTGGAGCCGCCGACAGCTAGCTAACCCACACGCCCGGCGCCGCCCCCCCGGGCTCCTCCCAGGTAGAAGTCCCTGCGGGCGGCAACGAACGCCTCGATCGACTGGGGCGGGATGCCTGTCACGCGCTCGACGCCGTCGGCTGTGCGGTCGTAACGGTTGTCCCGGTGCAGCCGGGCCATGGTGGCGACGTGCTGTTCGGTGTGCGGCGGCAGGCCCATCCTGGGGAGCCCGGCCTGCCACCGGTCCAGCGGCACGTCCACATAGGACACTGGACGATCCAGCGCCCGAGAGAAGGCCGCGGCCAGCTCCGTCATGTCGACCGAGTGCGGGCCGGTCAGCTCGTAGACGTGCCCGATGTGCGCAGCTGGATCGCGAAGCACGGTGGCGACGACCCGGGCGACGTCGTCCACGGCGACCGGCGAGGTGCGTCCGGTGCCGAACGGCAGCGCGATCGTGCCGTTTTCCTGAATCGACCGCGCCGCCATCGTGGTGAACAGCGGAGTGTCCAGGAATACCGTCGGCCGGATGTGCACCACGGGCAGGCCGGACCAGTTCAGTACCTGCTCCGCCAGCCAATGCAGCCGCTGCTGGTGCGACTCCTCGGTGCTGGTGGCGGTCATCTGCGACACCGTCATCTGCGACAGGTCGACGAGGGCCTCCAGCTTCTCGTACTCCTTCGCAACGGAGGCCACCACGGTCCCCGCCAGCAGGTGGTCCGGCGAGACGGCCATCGCGAAGAACATCCGCGCCACGCCCCGCAGCGCGGCCGCTACAGTCTCGGGCCGGGTCAGGTCCCCGATGACGACCTCGGCGCCGAGCCGATTCAGCTCAGCCGCGCGCTCGTCCTCGCGACGGACCATGAAACGCACCGGCACATCCTCAGCACGCAATTGCTCGAAGACCGCACGGCCGACGCCGCCGGCACCGGGGATAAGCACAAGGTTGCTGGCAGCCATCAGTCAATCTCCTTCGTGCCTTCATGGAGCGCCTATCGACCTGGCGCTGAGCCGCGGGCGGCGAAGCCAGCCGGCGGCGCGATGAACCTGGGGATAAGAAGGGCTGCAACGGCTCCACCAACAAGTGCGACTGCCGACGCCGCGGTTCCACTCAGCGCCATATACCAGCCGGCGGCGGCCGTCACGTAGCCGGTCGTTATGAAGCCAACTATGGACCACATTGCTTCAAAGTCAGCTTCTGACGCTCTGCGAATTTCCATGGCTTCCGCCGTCGGAGAAGAGATGTGTGGTGAAGCTTCGGCGTCGCTATTTCGACGCCAGCACGATCGGCCCGGTCGGCGCTGGCATGCCGCCTTCGGGCTCGAGCGACACCGCGAAGGCTTTGACGCCGCGCTCGGCGGCGACGCGGTGCACGCCGCGTCCCTGCGGATCGATGCCGAACAGTCCGGCGGGCTTCGGCGCGGCGTCGGCGATGGTCCACAGCTCGTATGTCTTGCCCGCCGGTGCCGGCGCGAGCCCGGTCACGAATAAATGGCCACCGGCTGCGTCGTTCCAGATCATTCGCGCGGCCGCCGACGACGCGGCACCTTGCCCGCGCAGGTCGACCACGCGTGTCGCGGGATCGCGGAGCAGGTCGACGATGCCACGGTAGAACGCGACCTGCTCTTGCAGCGCCGCTTCGTCACGCGCGAGGCGTTCCCTGACCGCCGCGGTCTCACGCGCCATCTGGCCCAGACGCGCCTCGTAGCGCACCGCGACCCAGGTGCCCGCGAACATCGCTGCCGCCGCAGCGGCGACGGCCGTTGCCGCGGCCCAGCGCAGCCACCCGCGCGGACGCCGCTCGCGAGGCTCCGCCACGCGGCGGACGAGCGCCGCGCGCGCGGCAGCGGGCGGCGCCTGCGGCGGCATCGACAGCGTCGCGCGCGCCAGCGTCTCCTGCGCGTCGCGCACGCTGGCCTGGCACGCCGGGCACGTCGGCAGGTGCGCCTCGAACACGGCGAGGTCGTCACCGTCCAGGGCATCGACGGCGTAGACCGCGGCGAGCGTCTCGAACGGCTCGTGGCTGCTCACGCGGGTGTCACCTCCCGCAGCCGGGCCAGCGCCATGCGGATGCGCGTCTTCACGGTGCCCAGCGGCTGCTCGAGGCGCTCGGCGATTTCCGTCTGGGTGAGACCCGCAAAGTACGCGAGCTCGATGACCTCGCGCTGCGACTGCGGCAAGAGCGCCAGCGCCGTGGCGACGAGCTGGCGATCTTCGGCGCTCGCGGCCGCATCGCCGCCGAAGCTTCCGGGAACGCTGGCCCTCGATTCGTCGACTGGGGCGACGAACGTCTCCTCGCGCCGTCGCATGGCGCGTACGCGGTCGATCGCGCGCGCCCGCGCGCGCATGACGATCCACGCCTCCGGCGTACCGCGCGCGGGATCGTAGGCGGCGGCGCCGCGCCACGCCTCCCAGAACGTATCTTGCAGCACGTCGGCGGCGTCGGCCCGGTCGCGCACGATGCGCAGCACGAGCGGAAACACGAGCGGTGCGTACCGATCGTAGAAGCGCGCGAATGCGTCGCGATCACCCGCGGCCATGGCCCGAATCAGGTCCATCCCCGGCGTCGGCATGCCCGTCCCACAGTATAAGAAGCTCCTCTTCATCTCTACGAGTGGGGCGCCGCCGGCGGTTTTACCCGGGAGTGCTATTCTCTCGGCCGTGAAATGGGCGTACGACGGCAGCGCCGCGTTCGACGAGGCCTTCGATCACGACGGCGTGGCGCGTGCCCACTATCGAGGCATCGTCGGCGTGCTGGAGTCCTTCACCCAGGGCGAGGTCAGCCGCCGCGAGCGGTTGCAGAAGCTCGCGCTCGTCGATCAGGGCATCACGTTCACGGTCTACGGCGAAAAAGAAGGGCTCGAGCGCATCTTCCCGTTCGACTTCGTGCCGCGCATCGTGACGGCGCGCGAGTGGGAGCGGCTCGAGGCCGGCCTCGTGCAGCGGGTCACCGCGCTCAACCTCTTCATCGGCGACGTGTACGGGGAGCAGAAGTGTCTTCGAGACAAGGTACTGCCGCCGGCGCTGCTGCTCTCGCGCAAGGAATACAAGCGCGAGCTCATCGGCGTTCGGCCGCCGCGCGGGATCTACACGCACGTCGTCGGTACCGACATCATCCGCGACGGCCAGGGTGAGTTTCTGGTGCTCGAGGACAACTGTCGCTGTCCCAGCGGCGTGTCGTACGTGCTCGAAAACCGCAATCTCATGACGCGCGTGTTCCCCGAGCTGTTCGGCGCCTACCCGGTGCGGCCGCTCAAGGACTACCCCAACTTGTTGCTCGACGCGCTGCTGCACTCGGCGGCTCGCGGGGCCGAGGACCCCATCGCCGTGGTGTTGTCGCCCGGCATCTACAACTCCGCGTTCTTCGAGCACTCGTTCCTGGCGCGCGAGATGGGCACCACGCTCGTCGAGGGGCACGACCTGGTCGTCGAGGACAACTCCGTGTTCATGCGCACGACACGCGGACGACAGCGCGTGGACGTGGTCTACCGTCGGATCGACGAAGACTTCCTCGATCCGCTGGTGTTCCGTCGCGACAGCCTGCTTGGCGTTCCGGGCCTGCTGAACGCGTATCGGCAGGGCAACGTGGCGATCGCGAACGCGCCGGGTGCGGGCGTCGCCGACGACAAGTCGATCTACGCGTTCATGCCGCAGCTCATCAAGTACTACCTCGGCGAAGAGCCTCGGCTCGGGCAGGTGCCGACCTATCTCGGCTTCCGCCCCGACGACTTCGCGTTCATGTGCGAGCACGCGGCCGAGCTGGTCATCAAGACCACGGGCGACTCGGGCGGCTACAACATGCTCATGGGCCCGTTCGCGACGCGCGCCGAGGTCGACGCGTACGTCGTCAAGATGCGACAGGAGCCGGGCAATTACATCGCCCAACCGCTCATCGAGCTGTCCACGCACCCGACGTACGTCGACGGACGCTTCGAGCCGCGTCGCATCGACCTGCGTCCGTTCATCCTCTATGGCGACCGTGTTCGCGTGCTGCCCGGCGGGCTGACGCGCGTGGCGTTGCGCAAAGGCTCCTACGTCGTGAACTCCTCGCAGGGCGGCGGCAGCAAGGACACCTGGGTGCTCGCCCCGCGCCGGGGCGGAAGCTGATGCTTTCGCGCGTGGCGGACGCGGTGTACTGGATGGGGCGCTATCTCGAGCGCGCCGAGAACATCACTCGCCTCCTGCTGGTGACCGACGACTTCGCGACGGAGACGCACGGCTTCGCCGAGGATCTCTCCCAGGCGGCGTGGAAGGACTTGCTCGCGATCCTGCCCGCCGCTGAGCTCACGAGCACTGTCTCTGCGTTCGCTCCACTGTCGCTGCCGTATCTCACCGCGTTCTTCGTGGACGGCAAGAATCCCTACTCGGTCCACTATTCGCTGCGCAAGGCGCGCGAGAACGCCCGGGCAGTGCGCGAGGCGCTCACCGTCGAGGCCTTCATGTCCATCAACGAGACGTTTCATGCCGTGGAGGCCTATGGCGAGCGGCGTCCCGACGTCACGGGGCTGCGCGACGCGCTCGCCTCCACCCACAAGGGCCTGTTCGGCATCGTCGGCGCGATCGACAGCACCTTCGCACGCGACGAGGCGTGGCACTTCCTCAAGCTCGGCGAGGCGCTGGAGCGGATCTACCGCACGGCGCTGATCCTTCGCGCGAAGCTTCCCGCGTTGACCGCGGCCCGTCCCGACCAACCGCTGTACTACACGCAGTGGCGGACGCTGCTACGCAGTGTCTCGTCGCTGGAGAACTATCGCCGCGCGCGCGGAGCGGCGATGGAAGGCGACCTCGTCGTCGCGTTCCTGCTCTCCGACGCGCACTCGCCGCGCTCGTTGCGCGCCTCGAGCGCCGCCGTGAAGGAATGCCTCGAGCGCATCACCGCAGGCGGCGAGCTCTCGACGGCGGCGCGGCTGGCCGGCAAGCTGCACGCGGACCTGTCATACGACGACGCGCGCTCGGCGCGCCGCGCGTCGTCGGCGTTTCTCGACCGTGTGGTGGACGCGGTGACGCAGACCCACGACGCCCTCAGCGCGCAGTACTTCGTGTCCTGACGATGCGGCTGGAGATCGAGCACGCCTTCGCGTTCGCCTACGACGGGTACATCAGCGAGTCGTTCCTCGAGCTCCGCGTGCAGCCCAAGACCACCCCCGCGCAGACCGTGCTGGCGTTCGGCCTCGCGGTCGGGCCACGCACGCGCGTCTACCGCTACGTCGACTGGAACGACAACACAACACACCATTTCACCATCACGAAGTTCCACGACCGCATCGAGGTGAAAGCCAGCTCGCTGGTCGAGACGCGGCCGGCGGCGCAGACGTTCAGCGATCTCGGTCCGCCCGCCGCGACGGATGGCCTGCCGTACCCGCTGCTCGATTTTCTGGCGTTCGACGGCCCGGTGCGACCGACGGCAGCGCTTCGGGCGTCCCACGACGCGCTCGCGCTGAAGCGCGGTGCGCCGCTCGGCGAGCAGGTGCTCACCATGGGACGCGCCCTGCGCGAGCGCTTCGAATACCAGAAGGACGTCACGCGGTACGACTCGACGACCGAGGACTTCCTGAAGCTCGGCAAGGGCGTATGCCAGGACTTCGCGCACCTCATGCTCGGGTGGCTGCGGCTGAGCGAGATTCCCTGCCGCTACGTCAGCGGCTACCTGCACGTCGATCGAAAGAAGCGCGAGCCCTCGCAGAGCCATGCGTGGATCGAGTTCCATGCCCCCTCGGTGGGCTGGGTCGCGTTCGATCCGACGCACGGCCGCCCCGTCGACGAGCGCTACGTCGTGGTCGGTCACGGGCGGCATTACGACGACGTGCCGCCGAACAAGGGCATCTATCGCGGCACGGCACGCGAGACGCTGACGGCCGAGATCTATACGCGGCTGGTCGCAGACACGACGATGCCGCGCGCGCGTGATGACCTGCGCACGATCGATCTAAAGACATTCGCGACGGCGCCGACGCGCAATCCGACGGCGGCGGTGCCCTCGGCAGCGGAGGAGCAGGCGCAGCAGCAACAGCAGCAGTGACGGCGCCCGCGACGGCGCGCGACTGGATCGACCGGCTGGCGCTGACCCGTCATCCCGAAGGCGGGTGGTATCGCGAGACGTACCGCTCGAGCGAGCGCGTCGAGGCCGCGGCGCTGCCGCCGCGGTTCGGCGGCGCGCGCGTGTTGAGCACCGCGATCTACTATCTTCTGCGTGCCGGCGAGCGCTCCGCTCTGCATCGGATCAAATCGGATGAAGTCTGGCACCACTACGCCGGCGATGCGGTGAGGCTGTGGGTGCTGACCACCCCGGGCGTCGCGCGCGAGCTCCGACTGGGCGGCGACGGGGAGCCGCAGATGACGATTCCCGCCGGCGCCTGGTATGGCGGACGCGTCGTGGACGGCGGCGCTTACGCGCTGATGGGAGGCACCGTGGCACCGGGCTTCGAGTTCGCCGACTTCGAGCTGGCCGATCGGGCGGCGCTGTTCGCCGGCTGGCCGGCGCAGTGCGCGATCATCGAGGATTTGACGTGAAGGCGTCATCGGCACGCCCCCTGCACTCTGCCCGGGCTAAATGCGGCGGCCTTCTCTCTGGCGGCTCGGCGGTCTGAGCGTGCGGGAGCTTGCGGTTCGCGTCTGGCAGGCCGCCGACGCCGACGAGATCATCCCGCGGGCGGCCGCACTGTCCTACGCCTTCCTCTTCTCGATCTTCCCGCTTCTGCTCTTCGTCGCGGCGCTTGTCAGCCTCGTGCCGGTCCACCACGTGATTCGCCAGCTCATGGACAGCGCAGCACAGGTCCTGCCGGGAGAGGCGGCCACGGCCGTGCGCACCACGCTGCGCCAGATCATCGCCGGCAATGGGTACCGCGGACTGATCTCGCTCGGCGCGGTGACCGCGCTGTGGGCGGGCTCGACCGGGATCGCGACGCTGATGTCGATGCTGAATGTCGTCTCCCGGACCCCCGACCAGCGGCCATGGTGGAAGCGCAAGCTCATCGCGGTGCTTCTGACGACGATCCTGGCCGTGTTCGTCATCGTCGCGACGCTGTTGATCATGCTCAGCGCGCGGATCGGCTCGGCGATTGGAACGACCGGCAATGTGCTCGCCGCGCTCGCGCCCGTCGTGCTCGTGCTCCTCACGGTCGACCTCCTCTATTGTGTTGCCCCTGCCTGCAGGGAGCCGTGGCGCTTCGCGACTCCGGGCGCGGTCACCTTCACGGTGCTGTGGCTCGCGATGTCGTTCGGGCTGCGGCTTTACGTCGGTCATTTCTCGAACTATGACGTCATGTACGGCTCGATCGGCGGCTTGATTCTGTTCATGCTCTGGCTGTTCCTCAGCAGCGTCGTCCTGCTGCTCGGCGCCGAAGTGAACCGGGTCATCGTCGAGGCCAGTCGGGCGCTGTCGGTCGCGCAATCGCCGCATCCCATACGTTCGGCGCGCGCCGGTGCCGGCCGATGACCAGCTTGCGCAATCTCTTCGACGATATTCCGCGCGTGTTGGCGGCCGAGCGCATCGACGTCCTCCTCGATACGGCGGCGGTTCGGCTGGAGCGCATCGTCTCGGTGGGCCATGCGACCCCGGCTGGCGAGTGGTACGACCAGGCGCGCGACGAATGGGTGGTGGTCCTGCGCGGCCGCGCGCGTGTGCGCATCGAGGGCGAGGCGGAGGACCGCGCCCTCGGTGTCGGTGATCATCTGCTGCTACGCGCCCACGTTCGCCACCGCGTCGAGTGGACGGATCCTACCGAGCCGACGGTGTGGCTCGCGCTGGTCTTCGACAGCGTCTAGGAGTTCCCGAGGACCTTCCCGCGGGAACGTCTCGCCGCGCTTGAGCCGCCTCAGCGCCGCACCACTCGCCGCGCCTTGAGCTCGAACCGCGGCAGGCTGCGCGGCGCCGCCAGCATGACCGGCAATCGCAGGCCGAGCCCGGCGCGCAGCGCCTCTTGCAGCGCCGCACACACCGCCGCGCCGTCGCTGTCCGCGACTTCCACCAGGATGCGCGCCTCGTCGAGCTCGCCGGCGCGGAACACCTCGATCTGGAACTCTTCCACCGCCCCGAAGCGGCGCACGATACCCTCGACGGCCGAGGGGAACACGTTCACGCCGCGCAGGATCAGCATGTCGTCCAGGCGCCCGAGGATGCCGCCCTCGAGCCGCTGGAACGTGCGGCCGCACGTGCACGGCGCGTCGGCGATGCGCACGCGATCGCCGGTGCGATAACGGATCACGGGAGAGCCGAGCCGTCCGAGATTCGTCAGCACCAGCTCGCCCTCGCGCGCCGGCGCTCCGGTCGCCGGATCCAGCACCTCGCAGATGAACTCCGACTCGTTCACGTGAAGCCCCGCCTGCGCGGCGCACTCGTAGCCGTACGCGCCTATCTCGGTCATGCCCGCGTGGTCGAACGCGCGCGCATTCCAGCTCTCTTCGATGCGCGCCCGTACGGCGGGAATGCCGGCGCCCGGCTCGCCCGCGTGCACGGTGACGCGCACCGGCAGCGCGGAGACGTCCACACCGCGCTCGCGTCCCGTCTGCGCCAGATGCAGCGCGTACGACGGCGTGCACACGAGCGCGGTGGCGCCGAGTGCCTGCATCGCGGCCAGACGCGCCACGGAATCGGCGCCGCCGCCCGGAATCGCAAGCGCCCCGAGCGCGCGAGCGCCCTCGAAGCCGGCCCAGAAGCCGATGAAGAGGCCGAACGAAAACGGGAAGTAGACGCGATCGCCCGGGCCCAGTCCCGCGCCGGCGAGCACGAATCGCCAGCAATGCGCCCACCACTCCCACGAGGCCTGCGTGTCGAGCCAGCGCAGCGGGACGCCGGTCGTGCCCGAGGTCTGGTGCACGCGGACGTAGCGCTCGAGCGGATAGGTGAGGTTGGTGCCGAAGGGCGGATGCGCGGCCTGATCGTCGACGAGATCGCGCTTGGTAGAGCACGGCAGTCGCCGAAAGTCGTCCCAGCTCGCGACATCGCCGGGCGCCCGGACTCCGGCGCGCGCCCACGCCGCGCGCCAGAACGCGTTGCCCGGCGCCTCATAGATCGCGTCGAGCAGCGCGCGGACCCTCCGCCACTGATGCTCGCGCAGGCGCGCGTGATCCAGCGTCTCGAGCGTGGCGTCGAACACGCGATCAGCCGCGTAGCTTGAAGCGCTGGATCTTTCCCGTGGCGGTCTTCGGCAGCTCCGTGACGAACTCGATCCAGCGCGGATACTTGTAGGGCGCGATCTTGTCCTTCACGAAACCCTTGAGCTCATCGCCGAGCCCGGTGCCCGCGGTCGCCGGCTCCTTGAGCACGACGAACGCCTTCGGCTTCACGAGGCGGTCCGTGTCCTCGTGACCGACGACCGCCGCCTCGAGCACGGCCGGATGCTTGATGAGCGTCGCTTCCACCTCGACTGGTGAGACCCAGATGCCGCCGACCTTCAGCATGTCGTCGGCGCGACCCGCGAACCAGAAATAGCCGTCGGCATCCTGCCAGTACTTGTCGCCGGTCTGGATCCACGAGCCGTAGAGCGTCTCTTTCGTCTTCTCGTGCTTGTTCCAGTAGTACGCCATGATCGAATCGCCCTTGACGCGCAGGTTGCCGACGTCGCCCTGCTTCACGAGCCGTCCGTCGTCGTCGACGACGATCGCCTCGTAGCCCGGCACCGGCAGCCCCGTCGAGCCGGGCCGCGATGCCCCCGGGCGATTGGACAGAAAGATGTGCAGGATCTCGGTGGTGCCGATGCCGTCGATGATCTCGACGCCGAAGCGCTCGCGCCAACGGTTGTAGAGCTCCTCGGGCAACGCCTCGCCCGCCGACACACAGAGCCGAAGCGACGAGACGTCCCAGCGCTTTTCCGCCTCTTTGATGGCGAGCATCGCCGCGTAGAGCGTCGGGATGCCGAAGAACAGCGTCGGGCGATGGCGCGCAATGATCTCAAAGACGGCATCGGGGGTCGGCCGATGCGGATAGAGCACGCTTTGGGCGCCGGCGCCCATCGGGAAGTAGCCCGCGTTGCCGAGGCCATACGCGAAGAACAGCTTGGCCGCCGAGAACACCTTGTCGTCGGGGCGCATCCTCAGCACTTGCGCCCCGTAGGTCTCGTAACAGACGACCATGTCGTGATGCAGATGGACGGCGCCCTTGGGGAAACCTGTCGAGCCGGAGGAGTATAGCCAGAACGCCGCGTCGTCCTTCGACGTCTCGGCGGCGGCGAGCGACGCGGAGGCGCTCGCAATACGCTCCTCGAACGACAGGTGCGGGCCCGGCTTGCCGCCGGCCACGAGCACATGGCGCAGATGCGGCGCCTGCGAGAGCACGGGGCCGGCCTCGCCCATGAGCGCCGCCGAGATCACCGCCGCCTTCGCGCGGCTGTCGCGTAGGAAGTAGAGATAATCGGCCCCGCGCATGAGCGTGTTGACGGGAATGGGGATCGCGCCGATCTTGATCGCCCCCCAGAAGGCGCCGAGGAACTCCGGCGTGTCCTGACAGAGCACGAGCACGCGGTCCTCCATCTGCACACCGAGCTCGCGCAGCGCGTTGCCGGTACGATTGACGAGCTCGTGGACGTCCGCATACGTCAGGACGCGGTCTTCGTAATGAAACGCGGGTGCCGCGCCCCGTCCTTCGGCGACGTTGCGATCGACGAACCAGGTCGCGACGTTGAAGTGCGCGGGCAGCGTCTCCCAAGTGCTCATGCCCACAACTCCTTCCCGCTTCGGTCCTCTCGGTGGCACTCGCCTTGCTGCCTGCCCCCTCTGAGGAGGTGCGGTTATGAAAGCCCTGTTTGCCGCTCTGCTGGGTGTGGCGCTGTTCGCCGCGCCCGTGTCCGATGTGCTCGCCCAGTCCTCGTCATCGAGTTCGACCTCGGTTCCCGCACCCCAGGTGCAGTCGGGCTCGAGCTCATCGTCCGGCAGCGTCAGTACGCCGGCTCCGGCCGGCGGGGCCAGCGGCAGCGCGTCCGGTACGCTCAACACGCCCGGAGGCAGCGCTTCGGGCACCGTGAGCTCGGATCGCTCCAGCTCGAGCACCAGCACCACCACCACGAAGAGCGACGATCGCCGTGACGACGGCGGCTCCGCTCTGCCGCGCTCGGCCGTGTCCGAGCGTACGACGATCTTCGGGCTGTCGCCGACGGCGGCCGTCCTCATCGCCGCGGCGCTCCTGCTGGTCGTCATCCTCGCCATCGTGGCGATGACCCGCGGCAACGACAGCTACATCGACCAGCGCCGGATGTAACGCGACGACTCCTCGCGTTGCACCACTGCGAGCGCCCCGGCCTTCCGGGGCGCTCGACTGTTTAGCTGGGGGACCCGTTCCGCTTCCCCCCAAACCCCGGCTATTAAGTTGGGGGACCCCTTCGGCTTCCCCCAAACCCCCTCATCGCGTGAGGGCAGTCACCGTTCCCCAAACCCCCCTCATTGCGCGAGAGCAGTCACCGTCTTCTACTCACCTGACATACTCGAAATCGACCGGCTGGCCGTTGATGCCGCGCGCCGGCGGCGCGATCCAGTTGGCGAACTTCCCCAGCTCCGTCACCGGCTTCATGAGACTCTGCACATACTGTTCGTCGGCCTGCGTCGGCAGCCACTCGTGCTTATGCGCGTCCCACTCCGCCTGGCTCAGCAGCCGACCGTCGGGTGAGACGCGCACGTCCCCAAACGTGCCGATCGCGCGGTGGAAGCCCCGATGCGGCAGCCGCAGCTCGGCGTCGATGCCGTGATCGCGGATGATCTTGTTCCAGCGGTCGACGCCGCGCTGACAATCGACGATGTAATCGTCGCGCAGCCGCTCATTGAGCGTCTGCAACGCGGGCTGCTCGGCCTCGATGACCCGGTCACCCTCGACCGCCGCGATCCGATACATCGAGCTCTTGAGCAGATGATCGTCCGTCTTCTTCGTCTCTTCGAATCGGCCCTTGAGCCCCAGCGTGTAGAAGTTCGCGGCGTTCGTCGAGATCTCCGAGCCGAACAGATCGAGCGAC
>DAIRVP010000121.1:0-15892 GCA_036802765.1 Candidatus Rokuibacteriota bacterium | reverse complement strand
CTGGGCGGCGCCATCATCGTCCCGAGCCAGTCCGCCGTGCTCGGCATGGGCGTCGATGCGCTCATCCTGTCGTTCATCGTCGTCGTGATCGGCGGCCTCGGCAGCCTCGAAGGCGCGCTGCTCGGCGCGCTCATCGTCGGGATCGTGCGCGAGGCCGGCATCACGTGGTTCCCCGAGGTCGAGCTGGCGGTCCTCTATCTCATGGCGGCGGCCGTGCTGCTCGTGCGGCCGGCCGGCCTGTTCGGGCGCGCATGAGCACCGTCAGCACCGTCGTCATCCCGACGCGCTCGCCGATGCGGCGGCTCTGGTACGCGGCGCCGGTGCTCGTCGTGCTGCTCGCCATGCCGTGGGTGGCCGATCAGTACCAGACGATCCTCTTGGCGTACGGCCTCGTGATGGCCATCGCCGCCCTCGGCTTCAACCTGCTGCTCGGCTACACGGGACTGCTGTCGTTCGGCCACTCCGCCTATTTCGGTGTGGGCGCCTACGCGGTGGCCCTGATGGTGAAGTATCTGGACGTGACGTCGATGGAGCTGCATCTCCTCGGCGCCATCGTCGCGTCGATTCTCGTCACCGCCATCTTCGGCGTTGCCTGTGTGCGCTACACACGGATCTTCTTCGGCATCCTGACGATGGCGCTATCGCAGGTGCTGTGGAGTCTCGCGTTCAAGTTCTTCTGGGTGACGGGGGGCACCGACGGCCTGCGCGTGCCGACACCCACGCTGCTCGGCGTGGTGACCGGCAAGGGCGACAAGATCGCTTTCCTCTCGCACGCGTACTACTACTACGTGCTCGTGATGTTCCTCGTCTGCGCGACCATCATGTGGGTGATCGTGAACTCGCCCTTCGGGCGCGCGCTCCAGGCGATCCGTGACAACGAGACGCGCGCACAGTTCATCGGGATTCCGATCTGGCGCTATCGCTGGATCGCCTTCATGCTGTCGGGCGTGTTCACGGGCGTCGCGGGCGCCTTGTGGGTGCCGCTCAACGGCCTCACCACCCCCGACATCCTGCACTGGACCTTCTCGGGCAAGATCGTCTTCATGGCCGTGCTCGGCGGATTTCGAACGTTCGTCGGCCCGATCGTCGGCGCTGTCGTCTACAACTATCTCGAGAGCTACGCCGTTGGCTACACGGTGTACTGGCAGTTCTTCCTCGGCGTGATCCTCGTGGCGCTCGTACTCTCGCTCCCCACCGGGATCGTGGGCACGATCGAACGCTTGATGACACGACGGAGGACCTCGTAATGGCGGTGTTGCTCGAGACCAAGGCCGTCGTGAAACAGTTCGGTGAATTCCGGGCGGTGGACCGCGTGGACTTCCGCGTGCAGGAGGGCGAGGTGCTGGCGCTCATCGGCTCCAACGGGGCCGGCAAGACGACGCTGGTCAACCTGATCAGCGGACTGCTGACCGCCGACGAGGGCCAGATTCTCTTCCGTGGCCAGGACGTCACCCAGCAGCCGGTCAAGGAGCGCATTCGCGCGGGAATCGCGCGGTCGTTCCAGCTGGTGAACCTGTTCGACCAGCTCAGCGCGCTCGACAACGTCGCCCTCGCCATCTTCTCTCGGCAGGGGAAGACGCGGCGATTGCTGTCGCTGGCGGACGCCGACCGCGCCGTATGGGCGGAGGCGACCGAAGTGCTCACGCTGTTTCGGCTCGACGCAAAGGCGCGCGTGCTTGCGGGCGGTCTTTCCCAGGGCGAGCGCAAGCTGCTCGACGTGGCCATCGCCTATGCGCTGAAGCCGAAGCTGCTCTTCCTCGACGAGCCGACCAGCGGCGTCAGCACGCGTGAAAAGTCGCCGATCATGGACACGATCTCGAAGGTCGTGAGATCGGAGCACATCTCCGCCGCGATCATCGAACACGACATGGACGTCGTGTTCTCGTATTCGGATCGGATCGTGGCGATGCACCAGGGCGCGATCCTGGCCGACGGCACGCCGGACGAGATTCGCCGAAACGAGCGCGTCATCACGACGCTGATCGGCACGCCGGAGCCGCAGCGGTGAGCCCGTCGAGCCCAGCGGGCGGCGGATCGGCGCCGATGCTCGAGCTGGCGAGCGTCGAGACGTATCGGGGGCCCGCCCAGATTCTCCGCTCGGTCTCGCTGTCGCTCGGCGCCGGCGAAGCGGTCTGTCTCGTCGGTCGTAACGGCGCGGGCAAGACGACGACGATCGACACGATCATGGGATTGTTGGCCCCGCGGTCTGGCGCGGTGCGATTCAGAGGCCAGGACGTCACGCGCCTGCCCGCGCACGAGCGCGCCCGACTCGGCATCGGCTACGCGCCCGAGGACTGCGGCATCTTCCCAGACCTCACCGTGGAGGAAAACTTTCAGATCACCGCGTGGTTGGGCAAGGCGCCGACGAAGACGAACGGCGCGGTCACCGACGAGCGGGTGTTCTCGATCTTTCCCGAGGTCAAGGGGCTGCTGACCCGCCGCGGGCTTCACCTGTCGGGCGGTCAAAAAAAGATGGTCGCGATCACGCGCGCGCTGACGCTGTCGCCGTCCGTGCTGCTGCTCGACGAGCCGTTCGAGGGCCTCGCGCCGGTGATCGTCACCCGCTTCATCGAGGCGGTGCGCGCGATCAAAGCGCTCGGTGTCTCCGTGCTCATCGCCGAGTCTCACGTCCAGAACGCCAGACGCATCGCCGACCGGCTCTACGCCATCGACCGTGGCGAGATCATCTTCGTCGGACGACCGGCGGAGCTGACCGGGAACGCCGAGGTGATGAAGACGCTGCACGGGTAGGACTGCCTGGGCCATCAGCATGTTGCATCCGGCCGCATTCGGTAGATGATCGTGTGGTGACCAACGACGACTTACGCGCGCTCAACGTGCGGTTGCTGGCGCTTCACTCGGCATTGCTCGACTTCGCGCGCCGGGAGTGGGAATCGACCTACGGGCCGACGAACCCGGCGCAGCTGCTTCGCCTGCTCATCGATGATCCGTACTTTGCGTGGCTTCGGCCACTTTCGGGCGCCATCGCGCAGATCGAGGAAGCCCTCGACCCACGCGCGGCGGCGGTGCACCGACGCGAGGCGGCCGACGCGAACAAATTGTTCGAAGCCGTCTACTCGCTCATCCGTTCCAGCGGCGACCCGACGTTTCATGCGAAGTACGTCGATGTGCTGCAGCGCTCGCCGGAGGCGGTCATGGCTCACGCCGACGTGGTGAAAATCCTCTCGGCACGCCGTGCTTGACTCGCTCCGACCCCCGCCGCATCATCCGTCCGCCGGGAGGTGAGCCATGACCGAATTCCGCACCCAGCTCGAGAACGCCGTGTCCGCCCGCCACAGCCGCATGAATCCGTTCACCGAGCGGTGGGTGAACGGCGAGCTGACACGCCAGCAGCTCGGCGCGTGGGTGTGCCAGCACTACCAGTACGTCTCGCAGTTCCCGCGCTGGTGCGCGGCCGTTTACGCGGAGTGCCCCGACTCGGACGCGCGTGATTTCCTGCTCGAGAACATCGTCGAAGAAGAATCGGGCACGAAGCACGTCGACCTGCTGATCCGATTCGGCGAGGCGTGCGGGGTGAGCCGCAAGGAGATCGAAAGCGCGCGCCAGCTGCCGACGACGCGGGCGCTGACGGCGTGGTGCTTCGAGACGTCGCGACAGCCCTTCCACATCGCGGCCGCCGGGCTACTCGTCGGGCTGGAATCGCAGGTGCCCGGGATCTACAAGCGCAATCTGCCGCCGCTCACCAGCAAGTACGGCTTCAACGATCACGAGGTCGAGTTCTTCGCCATTCACATCGAGGCGGACGAGGTGCACGGCGAGCGCGGCTACCAGATCGTCGAGCAGCATTCCGATACGGCGGCCAAGCGCGCGCAGGCGCTCGATCAGGTACGGCAGGCGACCGAGATGCGCTGGCAGTACATGAGCGGTCTCCACCGCGCGTACGTCTTGAAAGAGGAGATGTGAGCGAGGTTCGCCTGGGGCTCGCAGAGCTCACGCCCGGGGTGCCGCGACTGGTGGAGGCGGACGGCAAGCGCGTCGTCCTCGTTCGTATCGGCGATCGAGTCCACGCACTGAGTGATGTCTGCGTGCACCGCGGCGGACCCCTGAGCGAGGGAAAGCTGTCTGGTACTCGCCTGGCGTGCCCGTGGCACGGCTGGATGTACGACGTCCGCACCGGGCAGTGCGTGTTCCCCGGCCGTGGCGCGGCGGTGCCGTCGTACCCCGTGCGCATCGCGAACGACGAGGTCTCGGTGGAGATTTCGTGAGCGGCGTCACTCGCGATCTGGCGCGCACCTGCATCGAGCGCGGCATGAAGCGCGCTCAGGAGCTGGGCTTCAAAGTCGCCATCGCCGTCGTGGACGAAGCGGGCCATCTGGTGGTCTGTGAGCGCATGGATGGCGCGCTCTGGGTCACGCCGGAGATCGCCCGCGCCAAGGCCAATGCGGCCGCGGGATTTCGCTCCACCACGCTCGACCTCGAAGAGCGCTTCACCAAGCGCATGCTCTTTGCCGACAACGTCGCCACGCTCGGTCAATACGAGTTCGTCTTCGGCAAGGGCGGAGTCCCGCTCGTCGCCGAGGGCCGCGTCATCGGCGCCGTCGGCGTCAGTGGCGCCGTGCCGGCCGACAACGATCACGCGATCGCGGATGCCGCCGCCGGCCATCCGACCGTGCCGACCTCTCACTGAAGGAGATTCACCAATGGACGCCAAGGACCTCTTTCTGTCGCAGCATGCCGCGGTGCAGTCGGTGGCCGTCGGCGGTAACCCGGTCTCGGCGGCGGAGCGCGCCTTCGGTGGACTGAACGACGCGCAGATGCGTGTGCGGCCGCGCGAAGACCTGAACTCGCTCGCGTGGATCATGTGGCATATCGCGCGCGCCGAGGACATCATGGTGAACGCGCTCGTGGCTGGCCGCTCACAAGTCTTCGACGACGCGTGGGCCAAGCGGCTCGGGATCTCACGCCGGGATTTCGGCATCGGCATGACGTCGCCCGAAGTGACGGATCTGACGCGCACTCTCGACCTGGTCGCACTGCGCGAATATCGGGACTCCGTCGGGCGCCGCACGCGCGAGATCATCGCCGCGTTCAAGGACAGCGACTGGGGCGGCGAGATCGCGGGGCCCGCCGTGCAAAAGGCCGCGGCCGACGGCGCCTTCGGTAGCCGCGCGGAGCAGATGGTCAAGGCGTTCACCGGTCGTCCGCGGACGGCCGTGCTGAGCGGCATCGCGCTCTTTCATCCGGCGGCCCACCTCGGCGAGGCGGTGACCGTGCGCAGCGCCGGCGGCTTCGGCACCGGGATCTGATCGAGGCCAGACGCGTCTGAACTGGTTCCTGCTCTCGCTGGGCGCGGCCGTCACTCAGGCCGTCCAGTTCGCGATCGTCAAAGGCCGGGCGCAGGCGATCCCGCCGATCGTCATCGTCGCGTGGACGCAGACGGTGGCGACGCTCGCTTGGCTGGCGTATTTCGCCGTCTCCGGCCAGGCGTTTACCTGGTCGCGCGCGGCGTGGCCGGCGGTGCTCGGTTCGTCGATTCTAGTGATGGGCATGTCCACCCTGATCGCGCGCGCGAGCGCGCGCGGCGACATCTCGATCGTCGGGCCCGTCTATGCGCTCAGCCCCATCTTCACCGTCGTGCCCGACGCGGTGCTGTCGGGCACGCTGCCAAGCCCGCTCGGTTGGCTGGGTCTCGGTCTCGCCGTGGCGGGAACGTCGAGCCTTTCGAGGGGCGCCGCCAGCGGTGGCTCGCTGCGCGCGCTTTTCGCACGCCGTGACGCGCTGGACGCGCTCGGCGCGGCGGTGCTGCTCGGCTTTCTCGCGGCCGTCGACCGCTGGGGCGCGCTGGCGCTCGGGCCGCCGAGTTATCTCGTGTGCTCGCACGGCGCCACCGCCGTCTTGACGACGACGATCGCGCTCATCCGCTGCCCGCGCGGCATCGTGGCGAGCACATCGCACGCAAATCTCGTGACGGTGGTCGCGCATGGCCTGCTCGGCGTGACGGGCACCGGCATGCAGACGTCGGCGCTCACGATGGCGCCCGCCGCCTACGTCAACGCGATCCGACGGCTGTCGGCGGTCGTCGCCGTCGTGCTCGGCCGCACGCTGTTTGCCGAAGCCGACCTCGGACGGCGCATGACGGCTGCCGCGCTGGCGTGCGCCGGCGCGGCATGTCTGTTGCTGGCACACTGAGGCTTGAGGGCGCTCACGACGACATCGGCAACGAACGGGGCGTGATCTCCGTCGAGCTTCGGCGCCGCCCATCACGCTGTGGGACGAGCGCTTCCATGCGATGCTGGGCCTCGGTGAGGCGCGCGAGCGCGCCGGCGTGGTCGAGAGTGACGACGCGGCCGTTCGCGACGACCTGCTGCCCGTCGACGTAGACGTCGCGCACGGCGCGGTCGGCCGCGTGAAACACGAGCGAGCGGAGCGGGTCACGCGCCGGCATCATCCACGGGTTCTTCAGATCGACCAGCACGAAGTCGGCCTTCGCGCCGGGGGCGAGTCGTCCAATGTCGTTGCGCAGCAAGGCCGTCGCTCCGCCGACGGTTGCCGCGTGGAACACGTCGGCCATCTCGAGGCTCCGGATGTCCTCGGCGGCAATACGGCCCAGGATGGTCGCCCACCGCATCTCCTCGAGCATGTTCTGCGGCACGGTGTCGGTGCCGATCCCGAGGTTCACCCCCGCGCGGCGGTACGCGCCGAAGCTCTCGAGCGTCTGCCCGTAGCGCGCGAATGGCGTCGGGCAGTGCGCGACGCTCGTGGCCGTGTCGGCGAGAATCGGGACGTCCTTGCGCGACCACCAGTGGAGCCAGGAGTGCACGTCGACGAAGAGCGCATGCCCGAGGATCGTGCCGGGGCCCGAGAGCCCGAGTCCGTGGGCCCACTGGACCGGCGTGACACCGTGGCGGCGCACGATCTCGTAGAACTCGTTCACGCCCTGCGCGCAGTGAATGGTGAAAGGCAGCGAGCGCTCGCGCGCGGCCGCGATGCTGTCGCGCAGCAGATCCTCGGTGCATGTGTCGATCTGAGCCGGCGAGATCATGCCTGAAAGACGACCGCTCGGATGCGTCGCGAGGCTGTCGACGAGCTTCAATGCGTCGTCCATGCCGCGACGACCGGCATCCTCGTTCCATTCGTATTCGACGAGATGGGAGCGCCGCACCACCCAGCGCGCCGACGCGAACCCCGGGGCGAGCACCATGCGGAGCCCGCTCTTCGCGGCGAGGTCCACCCAGCCGGGCATGACGCGGCTCAGGTCCGCCAGCGTCGTCACGCCCGAGAGCAACAGCTCGCAGTACGCGGCCTCGCCGCACGCGAGCTTGCCCTCGTCGTCCGGCCAATAGGCCTGCGCGCGTTCGAACAGCCCCGACATGTACATCTCCGGCAGGCCGTGCTCCTCGCGAATGCCTCGATAGGAAGCTTCCCACATCGGATGCGAGTGCACGTCGACGAGCCCCGGCATCACCATGAGGCCGCGTCCGTCGACGGTGTCGTCGGCGGGTCCCGTGTAGTTGCGGCCGACGAAGCTCAGCGCGTTTCCGGAGAAGGCCACGTCCCCGTCCTGAAGGTAGGCGTGCCGCTTGGCGCCGGCGTCCCACGCGATGACCCAGTCGGCGTGGCGAATACAAGTTGTCGTCGTCATTGCGACTTTCTCCTTTCTCTCCGTCCGGAGATCATAGGCGCGGCCGTGCCGACGTGCACGTGTCGTCGCGTTCCGTCGTGACGCGGTTGCGGCGTCGCGTCGTGGTCGCTTACGATCTCGTCCCGTGACCAGCGACGACTCGCAGCCTCGGTTTACGCTCGTGCGCGGCGGTCGCGTGTTCGCGCCGGCGCTGCTCGGCGCGGCGGAGCTCCTCGTCAGCGGCGAGCGCATCCTGGCCATCGGCGAGGGTCTCGAGGCCCGCGCGAGAACGCTCGGCGCCGTTGACGTCCTCGACGCGTCGGGCATGTCGGTCGTGCCTGGGTTCATCGATCAGCACCTGCATTTCCTCGGCGGCGGCGACTTCGAAGGCCCGCTTGGCCGCGTCCCCGAGCTCCACGCCGGCATGATCACGGCCGGCGGCGTCACGACCGCGGTCGGGATCATGGGCATCGACATGGACGGCAAGACGCTGCACGCCCTGCTCGTGAAGGCGCACGAGCTGGAGCGTGTGGGCCTCACGACGTACATCTACACGGGGTCGTTCCGGATTCCGTCGCCGTATCTCACCTCCAGCGTGCGCGCGGACATCGTCCTGATCGACAAGGTCCTCGGCGTGAAGGTCGCGATCGCCGAGGACACGTATCCCAATCTGTTTCTTCCCGACTTCGCCAGGGTCGCCGGAGAAGTGCGCCTCGCGGCCGGGATGTCGGGCAAGCGCGCGGTGATCCACGCGCACATCGGACGGAATCCCAAGCGCCTGCAGCCGATCTTCGACCTGCTGGGTGAGGTCAACATTCCGGTCACGCAGATCGTCCCCACGCACGTGAACCGCCACACCCCGGACACGCTCGAGCACGCCGCGCGCTTCACGAAGCTCGGCGGCACGGTCGACCTGAGCGCGAACCTGAGCAAGCGCTCGGGCAGCATCACCGGCATGAATCCCGACGAGGCGCTGAAGCGGCTGCGGGCCGCCGGCGTTCCGATAGCGCAGGTCACGCTGTCCTCGGACGCGAACGTGTCGATGCCGGTGCTCGACTGTGACGACCATCCGGTTGGCTTGCACAACGCGCCGCCCTCTATCCTGCATCGCGAGCTCGTTCATGTGATCCGGACCAACCAGCTCGAGCTGGATCAGGCCTTACCGCTCGTCACCACGAATGTCGCCCGCGTGCTGGGCATCGAGCGCCGCAAGGGCTCGATCGCGCCCGGCCTCGACGCCGACGTCGTCTTTCTCGATCGCGATCTCGCCGTCGACACCGTCATCGCGCGCGGCCGGGTGATGGTGCGCGGCGGCGCGCCGGTCGTGAAGGGGCCATTTGAGTCATAACGCTCGACGAAAGAGCGGGCGCCTCGTCCTCTCGGGATTGACCAAACGGTACGGTGATGTCACGGCGGCCGAGCAGGTCGATCTCGACGTCGCCCCCGGCGAGTTCGTGACGCTGCTCGGGCCGAGCGGATCGGGGAAGACGACAACCTTGATGATGGTCGCCGGCTTCACGTCACCGACGGCCGGTGATATCCAAATCGACGGCCGTCCGATCACGGACGTGCCCCCGGAGCGGCGCAACATCGGAGTCGTCTTCCAGAGCTACGCGTTGTTTCCGCACATGAGCGTGGCCGACAACGTTGCCTTCCCGCTGCGCATGCGGCACGTGTCCCGACAGGTGATCACGGAGAAGGTCGCCAGCGCGCTCGAGATGGTGCGCCTGTCAGAATACGGGGCGCGCATGCCGCGACAGCTCTCGGGAGGCCAGCAGCAGCGTGTGGCGCTCGCCCGCGCGCTCGTCTTCGACCCGGAGCTGCTGCTGATGGACGAGCCGCTCGGCGCGCTGGATCGGAATCTCCGTGATCAGATGAAGGACGAGATCACGCGGCTTCACGAGACGCTCAGAATGACCGTGCTCTACGTCACCCACGACCAGGAAGAAGCCCTGACGCTGTCCGACCGCGTCGTGCTGATGCACCGCGGGCGCGTCGAGCAGGTCGGGACCGCGCAGGACCTGTATGAGCGCCCGCGGACCAGCTTCGCGGCGCAGTTCATCGGCGAGTCGAATCTGCTGCGTGGCCGTCTGGTGGTCGACCGTGGCGGAGCCTGGTTCGTGAGCGACGCGGGCGTCCGGCTTCGCGCGCCGGAGGCGACCGCTAACATGCCGAACGAACCGAGTCTGTTCTTTCTGCGACCGGAGAAGATCGTGCTCGCCGGCGACGTTGCCCACCTCGAAGAGGCCGCGAGCGCGTCGGGGACGATGGAAGGCGCGACCTACGCCGGCGACGTGACGCGCTATCGCGTGCGGGTCAGCTCGGTAGACACGTTGCTGGTGAAGGTGGCGAACAAGAGAGGAGCGGTGCGGCCGGCGCTCGGCGAGGCCGTGCGACTCGTCTGGAACGTTGACGATGCGCGGCTCCTGCCGCTCGACAAGGAGGAGGCGTGATGGTGAGGCGGCGCGAGGTACTCAAGGCGATCGGAATGACGACGGCGGCGGTGACGCTCGGGCCGTTCGTGCACGCGCGACCCGCGCGCGCGGACAAGGGTGAGCTGGTGGTCGTGACCTGGGGCGGCTCGCTCGTCAAGGCCCAGCGCAAGGCGTACTTCGAGGGATTCGAGAAAGAGACGGGGATCCGGATCAAGGACGACACGCCGCCGACTCCCGCCAAGCTCAAGACGATGGTGGACAGCGGCAACATCACGTGGGACGTCATCGAGACGGATCTCGCCGCCATCCTGACCATGCGCAAGGACAGCCTGCTCGAGCCGATCGACTACGGCAAGCTCGACAAGCGAGCGGTCGACAGCGTCTATCCCGCCACGCGCCTGCCGGACGCGGTCGGGAGCAAGATCTACTCGTTCAACATCGTCTACAACACCAAGGCGCTGCCGGCCGGCAAGCATCCCCGCACGTGGGCCGAGATGTGGGACGGGAAGAAGTTCGCGGGTGGCCGGACCATGAATTTCGGTGGCGGCGTCACACCCCAGCTCGAGATCGCGCTGCTCGCCGACGGCGTGCCGAAGGACAAGCTCTATCCGGTGGACGTTGCGCGCGCGTACGCGAGCATGGCGAAGCTCAAGCCGCTCGTGAACAAGTGGTATGGATCGCACGCCGAAGCGATCCAGCTCGTGACCTCGGGCGAATCGGCGATCGCGTGCACGGTCGGCCCGCGGGGAATGGCGGCCAAGCGGGAGGGCGCGCCGATCGACGTCGAATTCAACGAGGGCAAGCTGGCGGCGGATCACTGGTGCATCGTGAAGGGCTCTCCCAACCGGGAGGCCGGGCACGCGTTCATCAACTATGCGCTCGATCCCAAGCGCCAGGCCGCGATGTCGCGCGACGTTCCGTACGGTCCGAGCAACAAAGCGGCGATCGAGTTCCTGAAGCCGGCGGAGGCGCGCGAGCTGCCGAGCAGTCCGGAAAACGAGAAGCTGCAGTGGTGGTGGCAGGCGGCGTGGTGGGGTGAGATCGGCCCAGACGGCAAGACCAATCGCGAGCGCGAGACCGAAAAGTTCGCGCGCTGGATGGTCACCGGATAGGTGGGCGCAAAGCCCCGTTACTGGTCGGTGACGGAGGGACCGCTGGTGCTTCCCGCGGTCCTGCTGTTCACCGCCGTCTATCTGTATCCGCTGTCGCGGCTGGTCGCGTGGAGCTTCTTCACCCCGGCGCCCAGCCTGCGGCACTACCGTGCGCTGCTCGCCGAGCCGGCGTACCTGACGGCGTTCGCCAACACGGTGACCCTCAGCGTATCGGTGACGGTCACCACGCTCGTGCTCGGCTATCCCGTGGCGTATCTGATGACCACGCTGTCTCCACGCGCGCGCGCCGTCGTCCTCGCCTGCGTGCTCGTCCCGTTCTGGACGAGCATCCTCGTGCGCACGTTCGCCTGGATGGTGCTGCTCGGCCGCAACGGGCTGCTCAACGGCGCGCTCGTCGCGCTCGGGCTCGTCACGTCGCCGGTCGCGCTGATCCACAATGCCATCGGCGTGCAGATCGGCATGGTCCACGTGCTGCTGCCGCTGATGATCCTGCCGCTCTACAGCGTGATGGTACGGATCGACGCGGCGTGGCTGCGGGCGGCGCGCAGCCTTGGCGCGCCGCCGCCGCAAGTGTTCCTGCATGTCTTCCTGCCGCTGAGCCTGCCGGGGATCGGTGCCGGCTGCGCTCTCGTATTTCTCTCGTCGATCGGGTTCTTCGTGACGCCGGCGTTGCTGGGCGGCCCCAAGCAGATCACGATCGCCATGTTGATCGACCTGATGATCAACGATCTGCTGAACTGGGGACTCGGCGCGGCGCTCGCACTGATGCTGCTCGTGGTGGTCACAGTCCTGTTCGTGCTGTTCCAGCGCGCGCTTGGGCTCGATCGCGTGTGGGGCGCGGCGTGAGCCGGATCGCGCTGCGGGCGGTCGCGGGCGTCGTGCTCGCCTTTCTCCTGCTCCCGATCGTGATCATCGTGCCGACATCGTTCAGCGCTTCGGCATACATGGAGTTTCCCCCACGCGGGCTTTCGCTCCAGTGGTACAGGAACTACTTCGTGTCGCGGGCGTGGATCGAGCCGACGCTCCTGAGCATTCGCGTGGCTGCCCTGACCGCGACTCTGTCGACCATCGTCGGAACGCTGGCCGCGATCGGACTCGTCCGTGGTCGCTTTCGCGGGCGCCGCGCTCTCGAATTCTTCCTGCTGTCGCCGATGATCGTCCCGGTGATCGTGTTTGCGATCGGCTGTTACTTCCTGTTCGCCCGGCTCAAGCTGATCGACACGCCGGCTGCGCTCTATCTTTCGCACTCGATCGTCGCGACGCCGCTGGTCGTGGTCATCGTGGGCTCCGCACTCCGCACGTTCGATCGTACTCTCGAGCAGGCGGCCCGTAGCCTCGGGGCCGGCTATGCCCAGGCCCTGTGGCACGTCACGATCCCGATCTTAAGACCTGCGATTCTGTCCGCCGCAGCGTTCGCGTTTCTGACGTCCTTCGACGAAGTCGTCCTGTCCGTGTTTCTCGGCGGACCGGCGGCGATGACGCTGCCAAAGCGGATGTGGGACAACGTCCGCCACGAGATCGATCCCACCATCACGGCGGTCGCCTCGGTCTTGATCGCGGCATCGATCGTCCTGCTGACAGTCGCCGAGCTGCTTCGGCGCGCGGCCGCACCGACCTCAGTGAGTGCCGAAGGCGGGCCGGCGCACTGAGGCTTGACGAACGCCCGCAGCCGGTGCAGCGTACGCCCACGAACGACGAGTCCAGGAGGGACCCGCATGGCCAGCTACGAGATCGACATCCAGGACGTCGAGTATCTCCGCCACGGCAACACGCCGCTGCTCGCGCGGCTGCACACGCCGAAGGGTGACGGGCCCTTTCCAATGGTCGTCGAGATCCACGGCGGCGCATGGATTCGCGAGGACCGCTTCAAGGATGCGGTGATCAACGAGCCGCTCGCGAAGAGCGGCGTCATCGTCGCCGCGATCGACTTTCGCATGCCGCCTGACGGGGCGTACCCGGCCAACATGGCCGACATCAACTACGCGGTGCGCTGGCTCAAGAGCCGCGCGAGCGCGCTGCGTGGGCGGGCCGATCGTGTCGGGGTGATGGGCTCGTCCAGCGGCGGGCAGCAGGCGATGCTCGCGGCGATGCGACCGCGCGATCCGCGGTACTCGTCGATTGCGCTTCCCGCCGGCTCACCGGCGGTGGATGCCAGCGTGCAGGCGGTCGTGCTCTGCTGGCCTGTGATCGATCCGCTCGGTCGGTATCGCTACGCCAAGGGTCTCAAGGCGAGCGGCAAGCCGTACCCGGAAGTCGTCGATCGCGTGCTGCCGGGCCACGATCAGTACTGGAAGACAGAAGAGACGATGGCCGAGGGCAGTCCGGTCATTGCGCTCGAGCGCGGCGAGCGTGTCGAGATGCCGCCCGCGATTTACCTGCAGGGCACGAACGACCAGGCGCATCCTCGCGCCGACCTCGACCGCTTCGTCGCCCAGTACCGCAAGGCGGGCGGACAGGTCGACCTCGAGCTGTTCGAAGGTGAGGGGCAGGGCTACATCAGCAAGCAGCCGATGACGGACGCGGGCCGTCGCACGATCGAGAGGATCATCGAGTTCGTCCACAAACATCTCGGATGAGGGTGCGCCCGCTCACCGCGGTCGCGCTGGTCTGCGCGATGCTGTGCCTGGGCTGGGGCGCCGACGCCTCGGCCCAGGCCAAGCCCGAAGGCGAGATGCGGTGGGCGCTCTACATCACCGTCTCGCCCAGCTGGTTCGATCCCGGCGAGGTCGTCGGTCAGCTCACGCCGTTCTGGATCCTCTACGCGATGCACGACGCGCTCGTGAAGCCGATGCCCGGGAATCTCGCGGCACCGAGCCTCGCCGAGTCGTGGACGCTCAGTCCCGACGGGCGGACCTATGAGTTCAAGCTGCGCGAGAATCTGAAGTTCCACAACGGCGATCCGTTCACGGCCGAGGACGTGAAATTCTCGTTCGCGCGGGCCAAGGGCAAGCTGCTGCACGACAAGGTCAAGGACGTCGGCGTGGTATCGCCGACACGCGTGCGGTTCACGCTGCACGAGCCGTGGCCGGATTTCATGAGCTACTACGGCGGCCTCGTCAGCGGCGCGGGCTGGATCGTGCCCAAGAAATATTTCGAGCAGGTCGGCGCCGATGGCTTCAAGAAGGCGCCGGTGGGGCTCGGGCCCTACAAGTTCGTGAGCCACACGCCGGGTATCGAGCTCGTGATGGACGCGTTCGAGGGCTACTGGCGCAAGATGCCCAGCGTCAAGCGCGTCGTCTTCAAAATGGTGCCCGAGTCGACGACGCGGGTGGCGATGCTCAAGCGCGGCGAGGTGGATATCGCCTACCTCCTCGAAGCGCCGCAGGCGATCGAGCTCAAACGCGACCCGAATCTGCGTCTGGCGTTCTCGGGCGGCATCGCCGTCTTCTTCCTCGATTTCCTCGACATGTGGGATCCGAAGTCACCGTGGGCGGATCAGCGCGTGCGCCTGGCGGCCAGCCTGGCCCTCGACCGCCGCTCGCTCAGCGAGGCCGAGACACTCGGCGCGTCCAAGCCCGCAGGCAATTTCGTGCCGCGTACGTTCGAGTTCGCGCTGCCGCTCGAGCCGCACCCCTACGATCCCGCGCGGGCCAAGAAGCTTCTCGCGGAGGCGGGCTACCCGAACGGTTTCGATGCGGGCGAGTTCCACCAGTTGCCGCCGTATTTCGGCCTCGGCGAGGCGATCGTCCAGTATCTCCGCGCCGTCGGCATCCGCACGACGATGCGGCCGATGGAGCGCGCCGCATACCTGTCGGCGCTGCAGGCCAAGAAGCTGAAGGGCGTGTGCGTGTGCTCGAGCGCGCTCTACGGCAACGCCGCCTCGCGCATGTCCGAAGTGATCCCGAGCGAGGGGTCGTTCGCCTATGGTGCCTGGCCGGACGTCGACGCGCTGTACAAGCAGCAAGCGCGCGAGATCGACCGGAATAAGCGGGAGGCGCTGCTGCACCAGATCCAGCAGATCGTCTATGACCGCGTGCGCATCGCGCCGATCTTCCAGTACATCTGGCCGAGTGGCATCGGTCCGCGCGTCGAAGAGCCGGCGCTGATGCTGATCGATCCCTATCCGTGGTCGGCGCCGTTGGAAGAGGCGAGGCTGAAAAAGCGCTAGCGGCGGGTGAGGCGCGACGTCCCGAGCACGCTTGCGAGGCACATCTCGTCGGTGGTCTCGAAACCCGACGAGACGACACGCGGTGGCTTGCTCGGATTGCGGAGATTGCCCGCCGAGTTGTCGTAGACGCACTCGGCCTCGACGCGGGTCCCTGCGGGCAGCGGCATCGGCTGCGTGTAGTTGTAGCGGATCTGCCAGTCGAAGTCCCAATCGTCGATCTTCAACATCGGTTTCGTCGTCCCGTCGGGCAGGTGCGCCGTCACGGTCATCGCACGACCGAGCAGGTGCATGTGTGCGTGAACCGAGAGCGCCTCGACGTCGTCCTTCAGCGTCGTCGACGCTTTCACGATCTCGCGCTCGGCGCCGGCGGGAATGCTGAAGTTCCACGCGAAGGCGCGGACCAGCGCCAGACGACGATCAAATGGTCCCGAGGTGAAGTGAATGCCGACGCGCGTGACATCCGTCTCCGGCGTGTCGCCGGGGTTGTGATAGTGGACCTGCATCACCAGCTTCGCGCCCGGCGGAATTCCCCATGCCACCCCCGGCGGGATCTCGATCGGCGCGTATCCCGGCGCCCATCCGCCGAGGCCGCCGGAGCTGACGAAGCGTGGTCCGCCGAAGCAGGTGTAACCGGGGCCGGGCTCGGCCTGGTCCA
>DAIRVP010000120.1:0-16177 GCA_036802765.1 Candidatus Rokuibacteriota bacterium | reverse complement strand
TTGCACAGCATCATGCCGACGGTCGGGTACAGGATCTCCGCCGCGACGCCGTCGCGATCCTGATCGGCCAGCCGCGCCTGCGGATCCCAGCCCCCGCGATGGAGCTCCTCGAACCGGCTGCCGAACACGCTCAGCTCTTCGGCGCGCTTGCCCGCCGCAGCCACCAGCCCCATCGGAATCGGCTTGTCGAGGCCTTCGATGACGAAGAGATCCCCGCGCTTGGGATCATGGACGACGTGCGGCGCGCGGTCGCGGAATTTCGCCTCGATCCGGTCGACGTACGTGTTCGGCGGCTCGGTGATGTGCGAGTCGGCAGAGATGATCGGTTTCCGCATCGTGGCTCCTCTCGTGACTCCCGCGGCCAAGTATCACATATGGCGCGTGCCAAATGACTTGTCGCTGAGCCGACGGCCACAGTACGATCGATCTGGTGCCTGTGCTCTCCTGGCGTGCGGTGGCGCGCGATCCGTGGCTCTACGGTCTCGCGGTCTTTTCGGTCATCTACTGCATCCCGGCGTTTCGCCTGGTCGCTTCACTCAGTGACGAGGGCATCATCCTCCACGGCGCGGCGAGACTTCTCGAGGGCCAGGTGCTGTATCGCGATTTCTTCGAGATCATCGGTCCGGGGACGTTCCTGGTCAGCGCGGCGTGGCTGAAAATATTTGGCTCGAGCTTCGCCGCAATCCGGGTCCTCAGCGTCGCCGCGGTCACGCTGATCGCAATCCTGATTTATCTGACGGCCCGCGCGGTCTCGGCGCACCGGGCAATCGCGCTGGCCTTAGCCCTCGTGTTCCTCGTCAAGGCGCCACAAGATCTCAACCATCACTGGTTCACCACCGCGGCGGCGATGGCCGCGGCCCTGGGTCTTGTCACCTCGATACACAGTGGGCGGTTTCTCTGGCTCGCGTGCTTCACCACCGGCGTGTTCGCCGGCGTGGCGACGATGTTCACACAGAGCCGGGGCGGAGTGCTCGTCGTGGGAATCCTCGCGGCGCTTCTCACACTGCCAGACCGCAAGCGGCGACTGGGATGGACCGCCGCCGGGATGACCGTCGCGCCGGCCGCGGCGGCTCTGTATCTCGCGTCCGTCGGGGCGCTCCGTGCAGCGATCGAGGAGACGCTGATCTTCCCATCCCGGCGCTACTCGGCGATTCAAGCCGTCCCGTTCGGCGCCTTCGGTTCGTTTGAGGACGCCGGCATCGTGGTGTTTGTCCCGCTCACGCTGCTGCTCGCGCTGGTCACGCTGCGCGCTGAATTCCGACGGCCAGAATTTCGTGTCTTGCTCGTTCTCGCCGTTATCGCGCTCATCGGCGCATACCCACGGCCGGATGTGACTCATCTGACGTACGTCATGGCGCTCGCGACGCCGATGTGTGCCCTGGCGTTGACCGCCCTGCTCCACAGGCTCGAAGGCCGCTATCGGCTCACTCTGATCGCGGCGCTCATCGGCGTGTGTCTGTGGCACGTCGGATCCTCGGTGGCGGGTCGCATCAGCATGGCGCGTACGCCGCGGCAGGAGATCGCGACGGCCCGCGGGATCGTCGAGCGGTATCAGGATTTCTGGGCGCGCGATTTTGCCTGGCTGGTCGCAGGGATTCAGGAGCACACGACGCCCGCCGATGGATTCTTTTTCTATCCGAACATGCCGCTGGTGCCATATCTCACGGCTCGACATCACATCGCGCGACTGGATGTCATGATGCCGAGCTACACGACCGTGGACCAGTTCCGCGACGTTTGTGCGGAGGTGATCGCCAAGGCGCAGTGGGTCGTCATCGATCGGCTCTGGATCCAGCCAGCCAACCTCCTGGTGATTCATCCGGCGATGGCCGATCCGAATCCACCGGAAAAGCAGGCCTTCGAGGCGGTGCTGATGAAGGGCTTCGCACGTATCGCGACCTCGTCACACTTCGAGGTCAGGCAACGAACTCCGGCGGCCGTACCGTCGTTATGCGGCGGGATCGGCGGCGCGACGGTGGCGCAACGCTGATGGTGGCAACGCCTGAGCGATCATGTCGATCTCTTGTTCGCTCAGTCGCAGGTGAGCCGCAGCGGCGTTTTCGGCGACGTGCTCGGGATTCGAGGCCTTCGCAAGCGTGAACACCGAGGGGCGGCGCACCAGAAACCGGAGAGCGACCTGACGAGCGGTCGCGCCGTGCGCGTCCGCGATCGCCTGCAGGACGCGGCCGCCGTTCGTGCGTGGGCCCGGAAGCCGGCCGTGACCAAACGGCGCGTAGCCCACGACGGCGGTGTTGTGCCGCTCGCACCAGGGCAACACGGCGTGCTCGATCGCCCGCTCCTGCAGATGGTAGAGGACCTGATCGCACGCCAGGTGGCCGTCGCCGGCAATCCGGTGCGCCTCCGCCAGGTCGGCCTCGTCGAAATTGCTGACGCCCCAACACCGAATCTTCCCGTCGCGCTGAAGCTGCTCGAAGGCGTCGAACGTCTCCTTCAGCGGGTAGTCACCACGCCAGTGGAGAAGGTAGCAGTCTAGCCAGTCGGTCCGGAGCCGAGAGAGCGACGTTTGGCACGCCGCGAGGGTCCCGCTGTAGGACGCGTTGGCCGGGACGACCTTGGAGACCAGAAAAACCTCCTCGCGGCGTCCGGCGATCGCTTCGCCCACGATCCGCTCTACGACGCCCCACCCGTACAGCTCGGCGGTGTCGATGTGCCGCATGCCGAGGTCGATGCCGAGACGCAAGGCGGCGATCGCGGCGGCGCGATCGCCGCGCTCGAGATGCCAGGTCCCCTGCCCGATGACCGGGACCTCAAACTTCGTGGGCCCGAATCGGCGGAACTCCATACCCCGGACAGTATCGATCCCTGGTGGTGTCCCACCATCCGGAATCGGTGCCCGGCCGTCCAGCAGAAACGGCCGTTCGTCCCGCCATTCAGGCCGTTCGTCGGATTCCGCGTGCGCCGTCGCCGAGGTGCGCGATCATGACGCCACGGAGGAGCGCATGTTCCATCAATCCTGGTTTCCGCTCGCGCTCGGGCGCGAGCTCGGCGATGGTCAGATCATCGGACGGGACTTCCTCGGCACGCGCGTCGTGCTCCACCGGGACTCGGATCGAAAGCCGCTCGTGCAGAGCGCCTACTGCCCGCATCTCGGCGCGGACCTTTCGGTCGGGCAGCTCGTCGATGGGCAGATTCGTTGCGCCTATCACCACTGGCGTTTCGATCGCACCGGCCGCTGTGTCGACATCCCGACGGGCGACAAGATTCCGCCGGGCGCTCGGATCTGGACCTATCCGAGCGCGGAGGCCTGGGGACTCATCTGGGCGTTCAACGGCGAGACACCGCTGTTCCCGCTACCACGCATTCCGGACATCGCCGAAGCCGATCTCAGCTGTGAGTCCCATTTTCGTGGAACGCGCGCGCTCGATCCGTGGGTCGGAGTTTCGAACGGCGTCGACTTCCAGCATCTCCGCACGCTCCACGGCTTGCAGGCCGTCACACCCGAGACCGTCACCGTGCGCGACTACAGCATCGAATATCGCGTCGAGTCGACCGGGGCCGTGCAGCATGGGCTCATCACCGGCGTCAATACGTTCTCGCAGCATCTGAGCATCGGCGGTGAGGAGCTCTTCATGCTGTTCAGCGGAGCACCGCTCGCCCATGGCAGGACGATGGGTTTCTACGTGTACGGCGTGCCGAAGTCCGAAGCCGACCCGCAGGCGGTGGCAGCGAAGCTCGAAATGTTGCGCGGCTTCGTCGAGCGGCTCCTTGCCGAGGACGCTCCGGTCCTCGATACCATCAGGTTTCGCCCGGGCGTGCTCGTAGCCGCCGATCGACATCTGGCTCGGTTCTTTCAGTACGTGCGAAAGTTCCCGCGCGCGGCGCCTCTCGACGAACGATGCGCGAAAGCGACGCGGCGCCGACGCTAATCACAGCCGGCGCAACAGCGCGTCGGCCGCCAGAAGACCTCAGGGGTCGCGGACACCCATGCGGAGCAGAAGTGCTCGACGACGGGTGCTGGTCGGCGCGTCCACCAACCCGGGGCGAGAGATTGGAATGGACCCGAGCGGATTCTTGAGCAGGCGGATCGCTTCGTCCGGCGACACTTCTTGATAGCGATACGGCCGACCGTCGAGTCTCAGCGTCCGCGCCTTCGGTTCGACCTCGGTGATCACCGCCAAGCGATCGCGGATCTCCCAGATCGAATCGCGCTCGTACGTCACGATCACTTCAAACTCCGGTGTGGCAGGCGATGACGATTCGAGCGGCGCGGCGCTGAGCAACAACGGAACGTAACACTCGGCGCATCCCTCGCTCTTGCCGCTTCGAAACAGGAAATACGCGTGCCTCAGCCGCGACTCCGACAGTTGCGTGATTCGAGTGGGCTGCAGCGTGCCGACATCTCCCGGTAATATCGGCGTGAGCAATCGGCCTTCGACGTCCAGCCGATCACCCACGCCGATCGGATGCGCAGGACCGGACGTTTCGTCGATGAAGAGCGATACGGACCGCACATGCCCCGCGACGACGTCGAGACCGCGGTCGAGCTCGAACAGCCACGTGCCTGGCGCAGCGCCCCGGCTGACGACCGTGCCCCTGGTCGTGACGATGTCGGGCGCTGCGCTCTGTGCCCCTGGCAGACCGTGCGGCATCGTCAACGCGATGAAGACAAGCAACGCGAACCATGGCCGCAGCGTCACACGCTCACTTTAGCGGTTCGCGAGCGCGGTCGCTGCCACAAAATCTCGCGCACTCGACGCGGCTGCTCGCCTATGACATGCGTTGCATGAACGAGCGGTCTTCGACCAGGATGACGCCGGCCTGGGCCGCGCGCTTCGCCACCGCCGTGTGCTCCGAATCGGCGGCGAGCGCCTCACGGTACCGTTCGTACGCGGCGAGATTCGGGAAATCGATGAGCGAGAGCCCGAAGTTGGTCGGCCCGGCGAACTTGGTCGGGGCGAAGTAGCCGACGACCTTACCGCCGCAGCGCTCGATGGGGCCGGCGACGGCACGCGCATAAGCCTCGAAATCAGCGAGCTTGGCGGAGTCGAGCGTATAGCGGATGCACAGTGTGAGCATGACGCCCTCCTTTCCGCGGAGTATGGCCACACGATGCGCGTCAGTCCACGCGGAACGCTTCGATCGAGCCCCAACCGTCCGGCCTTGGCGCAACGGCCGCGGCGCTCTACTCTTTAGCCATGACCGACACGGACATGCTCTCTAGAGTGGCCGCGCTCCTGGGCGAGCCGGCTCGCACTCGCATCCTGACCGCCCTGCTCACGGGCCGTGCGCTGACCGCGAAGGAGCTGGCCTATTTCGCCGGAGTGACGGCGGCGACGGCGAGCAGCCATCTGTCTCGCCTGCTCGCCGGCAACCTGCTCGTCATGGAGAAGCAGGGCCGCTGTCATTATTATCGGCTGCGCTCCGCCGAGGTCGCTCGCGCCATCGAGGGACTGATGACGGTCGCGACCATTCCGTCCAACGGCTGGCCGCCGTATCACCGCGTCGAGCCGGCGCTCCGCGAAGCGCGTCTGTGCTACGACCACATGGCGGGGCGCCTCGGCGTCGCCGTGTGCGACATGTTGCTGCGTCGTCGCCACGTCGTGCTCGTCGACGGCGGTGGCGAAGTCACCTCGAGCGGTGAGCGATTCCTTTCGGGGCTCGGCGTCGATCTCCCGAGGCTTCGCGGAGCCAAACGTCAATACTGCCGCGGCTGCATCGACTGGACGGAGCGACGCCATCACATTTCGGGTGCCGTCGGCGCGGCACTCGCGGAGGCGTTTTTCGCCCAGCGTCTGGTCACGCGCATTCCCGACAGTCGTGCGCTCGTCGTCACGCCGATCGGGCGAAAGACGCTTGCCGCGATGGGCGTGGCCGACCACCCTGTGGCCACGACGAGCGTCTCCCTCACCGGCTAGCGCTCGACATCTCGCTCGATTCGGATGGCGATCGCGCCCGAGACGTTGATCGTCGTAGTGCTCGTGATCTTTGTCGGGTACACGATCTTCGGCGCCACGGGCTTCGGCGCATCGCCGCTCACGATCCCAGTCCTGGCTCAGGTGCTGCCGCTCACCTTCGTCCTGTCGCTCGCCGCCATTCTCGACCTCAGCTCGGGGCTGATGCTTGGCTTTCACACGCGCCGGCAGGCGGATACGCGGGAGCTCTTCGCACTGCTGCCGTTTACCGTGGTGGGACTCACGCTCGGTGTGACGCTCCTGGTCAAGCTTCCGCGCCGGGCGACGGTGCTGGCACTGGGAGTGTTCGTCTGCGTGTACGCGCTCCATGTGATCTTGCGGCGGCGCCCCCTGCAACGGTTGAGTCGCGGCTGGGCGGCGCCCGCTGGCGTCGTCGGCGGCATCGTCGGGGCGCTGTTCGGCATGGGCGGCCCCCCGTACGTCATGTACATCACCGGCCGGATTGCAGACGCCGCCGCGCAACGCGCGACGATCGCTCAGATGGTCATCCTCAACGTCGGGTTACGCGTCGTCGCGTTCGCCCTCGCCGGGCTCCTCGCCTCGCGCACGCTCTGGTTCGCGGTGATGCTGCTACTTCCGATCGCATTGGCTGGACTGTGGGTGGGCAATCGAGTGCACTTGAGTGTCACACCGGCGACGATGGCCCGCATCATCGGCGCCGCGTTGCTCGTCACGGGGGCCGCGCTGGTCGTACGCACGCTGTAGTGCGCCGCACCCGATGACTCCGGCGCCGTTCAGCGCCGCGCTGGCGCGCGGGGGTCGACGGCGGCCGGCAAGCACTGAAACGTGACGAAAAAGACCTCGGCCTTGGGATCGCCCATGAAACGGTACAGCGTTGCTGGCCCCCAGCGCTGATCCCCGGCCGATTGGAGGCTATCCAGTGTCGCCGCACATTCCTGAAGCGTCGTGTAACCGCGCACCGGATCGAGTGAGGTGCGCTGGTAGGGGCCGCCGCGAGTCGAGCGCTTCTGCTCGGCCCACAAGACCCACGCATCCTCAGCCGCCGCGGACGACGCGAGCGTGAGCACGAGCAAGGCGGCGATGATCGTCATTTCGCGCCCGGAGACACCACCAACGCGTTCGGCACGCCCCATCCGCCGGCGAATGACAACGCGAGTGACGGAAGCCTCACGAGCAGCTGTGTCGACGGTCCGCCGTCGAGATTCAGCGCATTCGAGCAACCGAGTCCGCCCTTGTCGAGCGGCTCGGCCAGGAAACGTGCGAAGGGAGTCGCTTCCGCTCGTGTCGAGACGACGAGGATGACGCTGCTTCCTTCCGCGCACACGGCGGTTCGCTCGGCGATTTGCGGTTTCAGGGCTGTCACTTTCCCGTCGACCACGAGACGCGGGATGCCCTGAACCACCAGACGATTCGCGGGATGTTCGTCGATGTCGGCGCCTAACACGATGCGTGCCCTGTCGCTGATCACGAGGGCGCCCCAGCCTTTCAGCCTGTTGCCGCTTGCGGGGCGCCCGTCGTAGATCGCCAGACCCATGGCCTGGCCGTCTCTGTCGAAGAAGCTTGCGTTGATCGCGACGACGGCAGGATAGGACGCGACGATTTCTTCTACCCTACGCCGCGCGGATGGTCCTCCGGCGGGAATCAAACGGAGCTTCGCGACATCGAGATCGATTTTGAAGGCATGCCCTGAAAACGGCTCGGCGTCCCTCGGCTCTACCTGGAACGTCGCGTGCTCGATGCCCGGCGCGACCGTCCGAAATCGCGCCATGTCTCCTCCAGGCGATGTCGCGAAGGCGCCGATGACCGCCGACAGCATCAGAAGCACGCAGAGGGCAACGTTCCGTTTCCGCATCGCTGTGATCTTGCACGCGGCCCGAGTCATTCTCAAAGATCTCTGTGACCTTCGGCCTTAGAGCCATCAGGGCCACTTCCACCGTCGTCGTTCGGCTCTGTGCACGACACGACAAGGTCGACAACATCGCGAGATGGCGCGCAAGAGCAACTCCTGCCGGTCCGCTGGTCCGGGAGTGATGGAGGACGATCAATGGCGCTGACGGAATACAAGCCTGGGCAAGCGTTCTCCGGCGTGATCGGCCGAACCTTCGACGTGTCCAAGCCGGCGTGGCCGGCGCCGAATCGGGCACGAGAAGGTGCACCGAACGTGCTGTTCATCGTTCTCGACGACACCGGCTTCGGCCATCTCGGCTGCTACGGCAGCCCGATCAACACGCCGCATCTCGACGCGCTCGCCGCCGACGGGCTGCGCTACAACAACATGCACACCACCGCCCTGTGCTCGCCGTCGCGCTCGTGCATCCTGACCGGACGCAATCATCACTCCAACGGCCTGGCGTGCATCACCGAAGGATCCGTCGGCTTCCCCGGAGCGAATGGCTATATGCCGTTCGAGAACGGGATGCTCTCGGAGATCCTGCTGCAGAACGGCTACAACACCTATGCCCTCGGCAAATGGCATCTCACGCCGGCCGAGGCGACGTCGGCGGCCGGCCCTTACGATCGCTGGCCGCTCGGCCGCGGCTTCGAGCGCTACTACGGTTTCCTCGGCGGCGACACGCATCAGTACTACCCGGAGCTGGTGCGCGACAACAGCCAGACCGAGCCAGAAACGACACCGGAACAGGGCTACCACCTGACGCCCGACCTGGTCGAGAAGGCCAAGGCGATGATCGCCGACGCCAAGCAGGTCGCGCCCAATAAGCCGTTCTTCCTCTACTTCTGCCCCGGGGCGATGCATGCGCCACACCACGTGCCGAAGGCGTGGGCCGACAAGTACAAGAGAAAGTTCGACGCCGGCTGGGATGCGTACCGCGAGCAGGTGTTCGAGAAGCAGAAGAAGCTCGGCATCCTGCCCGCGAACACGAAGCTGTCGCGGCACGATCCCGACGTGCAGGACTGGAACAAGCTGTCGGACGACGAGCGGCGCCTATATGCGCGGATGATGGAGGTCTTCGCCGGATTCCTCGAGCACACCGACCACTACATCGGCGAGCTGATCGCGTTTCTCAAGGAGCTCGGCGAATACGACAACACCTTGATCATGGTGATCTCGGACAACGGCGCCAGCGCCGAGGGCGGTCCACACGGCTCTGTGAACGAAGGCAAGTTCTTCAACAACGTGCCCGACGACGTTCGGCAGAATCTGGCGGCAATCGATGACCTCGGCGGACCAAAGTACTTCAATCATTATCCGTGGGGGTGGACCCACGCGGGCAACACGCCGTTCCGGCGCTGGAAGCGCGAGACCTACCGCGGCGGCGCCTCGGATCCGTTCATCGTCACGTGGCCCAAGCGCATCAAGGCCAGAGGCGAGATCCGCACCCAGTACTGCCATGCGATCGATATGGTGCCGACCGTGCTGGATGCGCTCGGCCTCGAGCCGCCGACACATGTCCGCGGCGTCACCCAGTCGCCGCTGCAGGGCTTCAGTCTGAAGTCGTCCTTTGAAGACGCCAAGGCGGCCTCCCTGCACGTCACCCAGTACTTCGAGATGTTCGGCCACCGCTCGCTCTATCACGACGGCTGGCGTGCCGTGTGTCCGTGGCCCGGCACCTCGTTCACCGAGTCCGGTCTGATGTTCGGGGCGCCGATCGACTACAACAAGCTCATCGAGCTCGATGCGAAGGGTTGGGAGCTCTACAACATCGACGAAGACTTCGCAGAGACGAAGAACCTCGCCGACAAAGAGCGCGACCGGCTGATCGCCATGATCGGTATGTGGTATGTCGAGGCGGGCAAGTACGACGTCCTCCCGATCGACAGCCGCGGAACGCTGCGCTTCGCTGATCCGCGGCCGCAGATCGCCGTGAGCCGCAAGAAGTACGTGTACTATCCCGGCACTCAGATGGTGCCCGCCAATGCCGCCCCGCGGGTCGTCAACGTGCCGCACTCCGTGTCGGTGCACGCGAACGTGCCTAAAGGTGGCGCGGAGGGCGTGCTCTATTCAATGGGCGGCAACGACGGCGGTTTCACCTTCTACGTACAGGGCGGCAAGCTCACGTACGGCTACAACTACGTCGCTGATCAGCGCTTCAAAGTGCAGTCCGACAGCGCCCTGCCGGATGGTGATCACATCCTCAGCTTCGAGTTCACGCCGACCGGCAAGCCTGACATCGCCAAAGGCCGCGGCGTCCCGGCAAACATCAAGCTGTTCGTCGATGGCAAACAGATCGGGACTGGTGACTTGCCCGTGACTATTCCGTTGTCGCTGGGACTGTCGGCCGGTGTCTCGGTCGGCACCGACGCCGGCTCGCCGGTGATGACCGACTACAAAGCGCCGTTTACGTTCACCGGCACGGTGAAGAAGGTTCTGGTCGATGTGTCGGGCGAGCCGATCGAGGACATGGAGGCGAAGATGCGAATGTATCTCGCGCGCCAGTAAAACCTCTTACTGGCCCTGCATCCGTCGCCGAGATTCGGCAATGAGCTGTCGAGAACGCCGATTCAGGCCACGCGAGATCGCCATTGTTCCATCGGTGGTCAGGATCCGGAAACAATGGACGTGCAGTATCTGGTCTCCGAGACTCATGGTCTCAGCGTCGTAGACCTCACCGCTACAGTGGGCACATTTCGCGAGCGCCTTATAGAACGTGGATGGTACGGTTCGCCGACAGCTCGCACAGGCTGGGCAGCGCTGAAATTGGCCACGCTCGGCGACGAGGGCCTCGGTGACGCAGCGAATTTCGTTCAGACTCGTCGAGCAGGCGAACGCAAGACAGGAATCGCAGAGGGCTGCGCCGGGTTCCTGCTTCAGGAGTACCGCGACGGTGTATTGCAGCATCGCCGTCGTCCGTCGATTGCGAATTTAGCGCCGTCATCCGCTGACGCAATCAGGGTTTTCCCGATGGTGACCCGAGGCGGGCTTCGTCTCGACGAGACGATTAGCGAGTCGGGCCGCCCAATCGGACAAGATCGAGCGGGACCCCGTCGAGCTCTCCGTGCATCAAATCGCCCCGGACGATGAGCGGGCGTGGGGCCGCGACACCACTTCGTTGGTGGGTCAGCTGGAGCGTATTGCCGTTGACGGTGCCCTGGATCGGTCCGTCGAAGGCGACGGCGCCGGCGCCGGTCCCGGTCACATTGGTTCCGGACTGCTGCAGGTGCAGCGTGACGTCTTTCGTTCCGGTGGCGGTGCCGCCCATCCACGTGCCATTGACGTTGGCCGGGCCTGAGCTGGCGCTCGAATAGCTCGCCCCAGAGCAGCCTGCGAGCGTGGTGATCAGTGATCCGATGAGAAACAGCGTGGACGTCTTCTTCACCATGCCCGCATGTTCGCGCGCGCTGTCGCGTGGCGACAGGGCCGACTACGGATTCTTGCGGGCCGTTAGGCCCTTATCGCACAGGGGCGACGCCGGGAGTGGGGGGCTAGATTGCCGCCTCGGGTGGAGCGTCGACGATGTCCTGCAACGAAGCCTTATAGCAGCGCTCGTCGACGATCATCACCGACTGGCCGAGCTCGATTTCGTATTGCCGTGCGCCTGGCGCAATCGCCGTCAAGCACAAGAGGCAGGTCGCTCCCGCGCTCGCGCGAATCGCGACATTTATATGGGCCTGGGCTGCGAGCGCCCGGATGAGCAGCCGCCGACGATCTGCACTCACGACCCAGGATTCTATCGCAGCATCCGATAATTGCTATCGGGATATCCCTGGTCTGCGGTTCAGAGCCTGCCTGATGGGATGCGCGAGATCCCATAGACGAGCGCCTCGGTGCCGAACAGCGTCGCGCGGCCCTCGAGCGTTTCGCCCAGCCGCTCCGCGACGCGGATCGACGCCGTGTTGTCGGGCCGGATCAGGCTGATCACGCGCGCCTGCCCGAGCTCGGTGAACGCATACTGAAGCGCGCGCCGCGCACCTTCGGTCGCATACCCCTTGCCCCAGGCGCCGCGTGCGAGTGCCCAGATGCACTCGAGGCCCGGCCAGCCGTCGGGATTGAAGAGGCCGACGCGGCCGACCAACACGCCGGTCGCGCGCTCCTCCATCGCCCACACCCCGTAGCCGCGCAGCTGCCAGTGACCGAGGAACATCGCCATCTGACGCCACGCTTCCTGACGCGTGAGGGGTTGGCCGGTGGCGCCGAGATAACGCATGACTTCGGGATCCGCCGACATCGCGGCGTACGCCTCGAGGTCGGCGTCGCGAAACATTCGCAGCCGCAGGCGTTCGGTGTCGAGCGTGATCAACGCGATCCTGCGTGCGGACTCCTATCGTGCCGCCGACGCGTACCGGCTCGTCTGCTCGACATTGGACGCACGGAAGCGCGCAACTGCATCGGCGTGGACGGCGCGCTCGGCCGCGCCGAAATCAATGCGTGGCCGCGGCTCGTCGTCGAAATGCCCCCAGCGGTCAGTGCCGCGCACGAGCATCGCGGTCAATCGTGTGCGGCTGGTGCAGCGCACGCTCGTCGGGATGTAGCTGATGCCGAGACCGATGCGCCGGTCCGTGGAGAGGTTCGGCCGCGAGTTGTGTACCAGGTGCGTGTGATGCAACGAGAACTCGCCAGCGCGGACCGGCATGAACTGAGTGCGGCTCGTGTCGAGCGGGACCGTGATCGTCTGACCGCGCGAGAGCAAATTGTGTGTCGCCTCGCTGTCCTCGGCGTGATGGAGCTGGCCGAGCGTGTGCGAGCCCGGAATCACCTCCATGCAGCCGGCCTCGATCGAGGCGTCGGTGAGCGCGATCCAGGCCGTCACCTGCAGGGGCGGCTCGAGGCCGAAGTAGGTCGCATCCTGATGCCAGCTCACATAGGCCGGGTCGCCCGCGTTCTTCGGCCACACTGAGAGATGGAACAGACGGATGTCCGGGCCGATCACGTCCTCGACGGCGTCGACGATGGCGGGATGGTGGACGATCTCGTCGACCCACGTGAACAGCAGATGTGGCTTGAAGTTCTGCCCTTTGGTGAGCTGCGTGCCCTGGGCCGCCTCGAACTCCTCCATGGCGAGCCGGTACCGCCGCGCCGTCTCGGCGGTGAACGCGTCGACGGGGTAGACGAAGCCGTCGCGGTGCCAGCGCTCGATTTGCGCGTCGGTCAGCTTCTTGCCCATGGCCGCAATCCTACACCGCAGCGTCGTGGACCGGGTCGCTCGATCGTCGCAAGTAGAGCCGCGCGATCACGTCTTCGATGGCGGGCTCCAGCACCGAGATGTCGCGTAGTGCCGCCACCTCGGTGAGCCGTCGCAGGATCTCCCCGGTGCTCGTCACGTTCCCGTCGAGCGCGTAGGTGATGCGCCGACCGTCCGCCTGCACGGACTCGATGATCGCCCCGGGGAGCGCGAGCGGCATCGCCAGCGGCTCGTCGAGGTCGACGACGAGCCGGCGGCGCGAGCCGTGCCGCGCGTGCAGCTGCTCGAGGCTGCCGTCGTGAACGATGCGCCCCTGATCGATCACGATGAGGCGCCGACACAGGCGCTCGATGTCCGCCAGATCGTGGGTGGTCAGCACGATCGTCGTATCGCCGGTTGCGCCGAGCGTCGTCAGGAACGCGCGCACCGCCTGCTTGCTCACGATGTCCAGGCCGATCGTCGGCTCGTCCAGGAACAGCACGTGGGGGCCGTGCAGCAGCGCGGCCGTGAGCTCCCCCCGCATGCGCTGACCAAGCGACAGCTGGCGCACCGGCACGTCGAGGAATGCATCGAGCTCGAGGAGCCGGCGCGCGCGCGCCAGCCGCGCCGCGTGGTCGCTCTCGCGCACGCCGTAGACATGCCGCAGCAACGCGAACGACTCCGCGAGCGGCAAATCCCACCAGAGCTGCGAGCGATGCCCGAACAGGACGCCGATTTGCCGCGCGAGCTGTGTGCGTTGAGGCACGGGCTCGAGCCCGCACACGCGCACCGAGCCGCCAGAGGGTGACAGGATGCCGGTGAGCATCTTCAACGTCGTCGACTTGCCGGCACCGTTCGGGCCGATGTAACCGACCATTTCGCCGCGCTCGATGGTCAGGTCGATGGCGTCGACCGCCGTGACGACGCGCGTGCGCCGTCGCAACCACCCCGCCTTGCTCGTTATGGCGAAGTCGCGACGCAGCCCGCGCGCTTCGATCAGCGTCATGAGCCCGTGCTGCGATAGTGCCGAACGCCAATGCGCCACAGGAGCGCGGCGACGGCCGTGGCTACGCCCGCGACCAGCGGCCCGGCGTATGCGAGAAACACCGGACCACCAAGCGGATCAGCCCGATCCAGCAGCCTCAGCGTCGGGTAGTAGGCGACGAAGGCGAACCCGACGGCGTAGGCGAACAGTCGTCGCAGCGCCTCGCCATAGATCGTGATCGGATGCTGGGTGAAGTTCAATCCGCCGTACGTCAGCCCGTTGGCGATCTCTCCCGATTCGATCCACCAGAACGCCACGGTCGCGGTGGCGACGAACACAGCGCCGAAGATAGCGGCACCCGCGACCGGCGTGATCACCAGGAGCGCGAGCGAGTGGGGTGTGAGCCGCACGTGCGCGTGTCCCACCGCGATCACGACCATCGCGATGCCGAACACCAGGCGACCGACTCGGCGGGGCGCGATGTCGAGCGCCGTGAGCTGCACCAGGACACCGAGGGGCCGAACCAGCACCGCGTCGAGCAGACCCGAGCGGACATACACGCGCAGCCGCTCGACGTTGCCCACGGCAAGATCGGCGGCCGCAAATGCGGTAACCGCCAAGGCTGCCATCAGGAAGACTTCGGCGAAGCCGAAGCCGCCGAGGGTCGGGACGACGCGAAAGAGCACCAGCACGCTGGCGATGTCGAGAACGCCGAACAACACGCTGCCGACAACGTCGATCGCGAATGACGTACGGTATTGCGCCTGGCTTCGCAGCTGCGCGGCGACCATATGGCGGTACGCCGCGATGACGCGCCTATCCACCCTGCACCACGAGCTTCTCCTCGCCCCGCCGCTGGACGAAGCGGCAGAGCGCCAGCATGATCACGACCCAGCTCGCCTGGATCGTGAGGAGCACGAGCTGATCGGCCGGTGAGCCCCGCTCGACGAGCACGTCGAGCGGCAGCTGGATGATCGACGGAAACGGCGTGCCGACGATGAGCGCGGCCGCGGCCGCGTTCGGAAAGAACCAGAGCGGAAAGTACAGGCCACCAAGGAACCCCGACGCGAGCGTCCATGCGATGTGCGGGCCGCGCGCGTCGAGCAGCCAGTAGGCGGCCGCATTGACGAGGAAGCGACACCCGAAGCACACGATCGTCGCCATCAGAAGTGACAGCGCAAAGAACACGTACGTGCCCGGGCGCCGCGGCGTCTGGAGCCGAAAGAACAGCGCACCGACAGCGATGGGGATGACGAAGCGGGTGGCCATCGAGTGCGCCGCGCGGCCGAGATCGATCGCGAGTAAGTGCCACACGGGATCAACCGGCCTGAGCAAATCGGTCACGACGTCGCCGCTGCGGATCCGATCGGCGAAATCCGGCGGTGCCCAGATCAGCACGGTCCCGATCAGTCCCTGTCCGACCCAGACGAAGGTGGCCAGCTGCGCTCGGTCGTAGCCGGCGACGATGCGTGCGCCGGCGTCGACGACCGCAAAGACGACGGCACACCGAAGAAACCCGAAGACGGAGTTGGTCGCGGCGGCGGCGAATGTCGCCTGACGATAGGTCGCATAGCGGCGGAATCCCGCGGCCGCGAGGGCCAGATAGGCGCGTATCATGCGCGGCCCGATGGCCATGGCGCGCGCAGTATACTCACCCGGCGCAAGCCGATCTCGAGCTAGTAGTGATCGTTACCGCCGGTCACTCAAGCCGCCTTTGGAAGCCGCCTTTCTCGCTGACTGCCATTCGACGCCCTGTCTTCTCTGCCGACCGGCTCGAGCAGGCGATCGACGCCACGCTCCAAAAGTCGCTTCACGAGCGCCGCCGCCGCAGTGCTTGCCGCGGCAGCAATGATCTTGCCGGAAATGGTCGGCTCGCCAGCCACGCGGTCGGGGTGTTCCGTCATGCGCGAGATCGTGTGGCGCAACCGGCCAGCCCGAGCCGTGAAACGCTGCCGACGGCGCTGGCGCCACACGTTGAGCCCCACGCCCGCGGCCGCGGTCGCCACAAACGCGACCGTCGTGAGCGTGGCGCCAAGAGCGTGGCGACGCAACTGAAGTCGCACGTCGAACAGCTGGTGCCGCCGTCGGTCGAATTCCGCGAGGAGCTCATCGAGCTCGTATCGGACCACGGCAATCTCCCCGCCGAGCTCTTGCGCCGTCGCACGACGGTTCGGCGTGTCTTGACCTACGCGAGACGTTCCTTCACCCATCGCATGTCCTCTTTCAACGTCTGCCGCGTC